>JAJXYR010000050.1 GCA_021780475.1 Pseudomonadota bacterium | reverse complement strand
GCGGCTGCTGTTCGCGGGTACGATACGGTGGCGCGCTTGGGCGGGGACGAATTCGCGCTCCTGCTCCTCGAGCCGGACGATGGCGGCCCCCTGAATCGGGTCGTGGCGCGAATTCTCGAGGCGGTCAAGCGTCCGATGGTGGTCGAGGGCCGGCGGCTCACCGTTTCCTGCTGCGCCGGCAGCAGTTGCTGTCCCGGCGACGGCGTGAAATTGGAGGCGCTGCTTGAGATCGCGGATACCGCCCTATACCGCGGCAAGTCGAGCTTGCACGCCGGACGAGATTCTCCGGCGGGCGCGTGGGCGTCGCCTAGCGCCGCAGATAGCGGCCGAGTACGTTCCTGGTGACGAGTTCGACCATCGGATCGCGCCTCGAGAGCGCCGCCACCCATTCGCAGCTTCCGGCGTGAAACACTTCACCCTTGCCGCGGGTGAAGTGGACGATCATGCCGGCGCCGCGCTTGACTCGTTCGACGGCTGCATCGCCGTCGTCGCCGATCAGGGTCTCGGCGACGAATTTCGCATCCTCGTCCGAGATGAATCGATCGTCGAAGGCGACGTTGACGCGATTCTCCTGCAGAGACGACAAGCCCAGCGCGAGGATCTGCAGCCCCTCCGGCGCGCCGCTCGTGACGCTGGGTTCGGGAAGGCCGCCGCGGATCACGTAGTCGAGGCCGTCGACTTCGTATCCGAAGGCGTGGCCCTCGGCGCCGAGCAGGTCTCCGTAATAGATACCCGTACCGGCAAAAGCCCAATGTTCGGGCCGATATACGGGGAAGCCCCGGACGCCGCGCGGCGCGCAGCCTCCCCAGCCGGCATAGAGCCCGTTGGTCGCGTTCAGACCGAAGGTCAGCGCTCCCGGGCGCCCGGTCTCGCGGGCTTCCCATGAGCCGGACGTGCGCGATGGGTCCGCGGACTTGTAGACCGGATCCTCGGCGCGGGCGCGATATTTGTAACAAACCTGCGATTTTCCGCCGCGCTCGAGGCGCGTCTGCCACATGAAGTTACCGGCGAATCTCGCGACGCATCCGCCGCGCTCGACGTACGTATCGATCGCGTCGCGCATCTCCCACGTCCAATATTCATCGTGCCCGACGCAGACGATGCAGTCGTAGCCGTCCAGGATTTCCGGGCTGAACTGCAGTTCGTGTTGACTCGCCAGATCGACGGCAAATCCGGCTCGCTCGGCCCAGCGGAGGAAGTGCCTGTCGTAGCTTGCCCAACCCGAGGACGCATACTTGTTGGAGTAGCCGTTCGCGAACGCCCATTCCATGTGGGGGTAGCGCGGCGGCGTCGCCGGCGGCGTCGGAATCTCCAACGGTATCCGCGGCGCGCCTTCCGGCAACACGACGAAACCGCGACACCACGGGCGCTCGATGCTGAGAGTCGTGGCGTATCGATTGCGCCCGGGCCCGGTGATGCCCTGGTAGTGGTTCGAGCCGCCCCATGTGTTGTACGCGGTCCACGTTCCCGTCGCCGCTATCTGGAGAATGCGATTCGGCTTGCGGCCGGCGAGCGGCCGGACGATGAACAGGTGATGCGAGTGTATCGGCGCGCCGTCGCGACCTGTCGCCGTCAACGTGACCCGATATGCGCCCGAAGGCCAGTCGTCGCCGACCGGAAACTCGAGCGATGACTCCCAAGCGCAGCCGATGACCGAGCATTGATCGGGCGTTTCCTGCCAGCGCGCGCCGGCGACTTCGCGTTCCAGCACGGGCAAGGCCTTGGCGCCGTCGCGGATGATCGTCAGGCGATACCGCGCCGCGCTCGAACTGACGCACAGGCGCACCGTGGCGCCCGGCGGATAGGCGAAGGCGTCGGTGTA
This sequence comes from Pseudomonadota bacterium, assembly GCA_021780475.1. Lineage (GTDB taxonomy): Bacteria > Pseudomonadota > Gammaproteobacteria > Steroidobacterales > Steroidobacteraceae > Bog-1198. Next base: position 16,141 of record JAJXYR010000050.1, on the reverse strand, counting down.
GCACCAGATCTCGCCGCGTTGGCCGTCCATGCCGGGTCGTTCGTAGCGATGGCCGAATACGGCTTCCCGGCGCTGCTCAGGAGTGAGGCCGAAATCCGGGAAGGCGGCCGTCATCTCGTGCATGGCATCGATCCAATCGTGGCGGCGTGCATCAGAGGGTCGGCGTCGGAGGGCACGCCACGGCTCTTGCGCGGAGATTCCATCAGTGCTTTCGGGTCTTTTGCGCTTTCCGGACTATACTGCCCGCCGATGATCGAAGCCAAGAATATCCGAGTTCCGGCGGATGGCGGAGGCACGGCGGGTCCCGACGCGCCCGTCCGCAACCCGGCCCGATCGTATCCGTGAGCATGGATTCGCCGGAATCGCGCGGCCGAACACGGTCGACGCACATAGAACGGCACACGATTCACCAGATCCCGCTCGATCAGCGACACGGTAAGGCGCGCCAGCTGTTTACGCTATGGTTCGGCGGCAACATGAACGTGCTTACCGTCGTCACCGGCGCGCTCGCGACGACGGTCTTCGGTCAGTCGTTCCTCTCGGGCACCGTCGCGATACTGGTTGGCAACCTCGTCGGCACGATATTCATGGCCCTGCATGCCGCGCAGGGCCCGCGGCTCGGCGTGCCGCAAATGGTGCAAAGCCGCGGTCAATTCGGTGCGAAAGGCGCCGTGTTCGTCGTGGCGCTCGTCGTTTTCATGTACGTCGGATACGCGGCGACGGCCCTCGTGACGGGCGGCCAATCGCTGCATGCGGTTCTCCCGGGGGTCGGCGTACCCGCCGGCATTCTCGCGATCGGCTTGATCAGCCTTGCGGCAACGATCTACGGCCACGACATGATCCACCTCAGCACGCGCCTGATGACCTATGTCTCGGGCGGCGCCGTCCTGCTCTGCTTCGTCTGGGTCCTGTTCGTCAATCCCCTGCCTGCGGCGTTCACGTCACGGGGGACGTATTCGACGGTCGGCTTCCTCGGCATGGTATCCATCGGAGCGCTTTGGCAACTCTCGTACGCGCCCTATGTCTCCGATTATTCACGCTACCTGCCGCCCGACACCGGGCCGCGCCAGGCATTTTGGTCCTGCTATTGGGGCACGACCCTTGGGGCGGTCCTGCCGATGATCCTCGGCGCGCTGATCGGACCCGCGGTCGTCGGCGGCGATGTCGTCAACGCGATTGCGCGCCTCACCGGCCCGGCGAGCGCCGCGATCGTTCTGCTGTTCGCTCCCGGCATCGCCGTCGCGGGCGCCATCTGCTTCTACGGCGGCGCGCTCGCCGTGATCACGCTCATTCAAACCTTCGCGATCGGATGGCGCCCGAATTGGCGCGCGCGGGTGCTGATCTCCGTGGGAATTTTCTTCGCCGCGCTGTTGATGGGCGTGATCGGCGCATCGAATTTCCTGCCCCTCTACAGCCGCTTCAACGAGCTTCTGCTCTACGTCATGGTGCCATGGACCGCGGTGAATCTCGTCGACTATTACCTGATTCGCTTCGGCAACTACGACATACCTTCGCTATTTGCGGCCGATGGCGGAATCTACGGCAGATACAACGTCGTGGCCATCGGCTGCTACGGGCTGGGCATTATGGTACAGGTTCCGTTCGTCGCCACCGATTTTTACACCGGAGCCTTTGCCCGTGCGATGGGCGGCATCGACATTTCCTGGATAGTCGGATTGCTCGTCGTGAGTCCGGCGTATTATTTCGCCATCCATGCCCGCCGCGCGGCGGGCGGATAGGAATCGTCAGGAACCCCTTGGACGACAGCGGCACGATCCGGTAACCGGCGAACACCAGCGGGCTCGATTGCAGCGAAACGGTGGCGACCGGCGCGAGGCCGTACCGCCGGAAGCGCTAGGCCACGTAGGCGATCGACTTCTTCTCGCCGATCGTGTCGGGCGCGCGACCCGCGAAGGCGCTGGATGAAAGAGCGCGTATCGACGCGCGCAGATTGGAGTTTTCGAATTTCGGGAGGTTCGGCGCCGCGTACGCGAAGGCGGCAAGCAGGGCCGTCGACGCGACGGCTAATCCAGCGATCATCTTCATCACGGCCTGCCGCCTGCGAACTGTGGTTGCGATGCCCGCCAGCATTCCCCTCCGCCCCCGCCCGGTGTTCCGATGAATTGGGCGGGAATGTTGACGTCGGAGTCGGCGCCGGCGGAACACTCTGGGTTCATCGCTCGGACTCACGCGCCCGGCGGCGCGCCGAGCCATGCTTGAGCCAATCGCACCCACATTGAGCCGCCGATCGCGATCAGCTCGTCGTTGAAATCATAGCTCGGATTGTGCAGCATGCACGGCCCACCGGCGTGGCCGCCCGGACGATGGCCGCCGTCGCCGTTGCCGATCACGAAATAGCATCCGGGCTTCTCCCGCAGGTAGAAGCTGAAATCCTCGGCACCCATCGTCGGCTCGAATTCATGCACCTTGTCCGCGCCCGCGAAGTCCCGAAGCACCCCGCGAACGAACTCTGTTTCGCGCCGATGGTTGATCGTCGGCGGATAATTGCGTTTGAATTCGAAAACGCACGCGGCATCGAATGCCTCACAGGTCGCCTCGGCGATCCGTCGCATGCGCCGCTCGATAAGATCGAGGACCTCGACACTGAACGTGCGCACGGTGCCTTGTATCTCGCAGGATTCCGGTATGACGTTCGTCGTCTCGCCGGCCCTTATCGTCGTCACCGATATCACGGCCGGATCGATTGCGCGCGTGTTGCGCGTGACGACCGTCTGCAGCGCCAGCACGATCTGACAGGCGGCCGGCACCGGATCGATGCCGTTGAACGGCATCGCCGCGTGCGCACCCTTGCCGCGGATCGTGATCTTGAATTCGTTGGTCGACGCGAACGCGGGTCCGGCCGTGAGCGCGAATTGCCCCGCTTCCAAACCCGGCCAGTTGTGCGCACCGAATATCGCCTCCATCGGGAATAGCCCGAACAAGCCGTCGCGCATCATCTCGCGCGCACCGCCTCCACCCTCTTCGGCGGGCTGAAAGATCAAATAGACCGTGCCGTCGAAGTCGCGGTGACGGGAAAGGTACCGGGCCGCGGCCAGCAACATCGCCGTGTGCCCGTCGTGCCCGCAGGCGTGCATCTTGCCCCGGTGCGTGCTCGCGTGCGCGAACGCATTGTGCTCGGTGATCGGCAGTGCGTCGATGTCCGCGCGCAGTCCGACCGACCGCGCGCTGCCGCCGCTCTTGATGATTCCTACAACGCCGGTTCGGCCGAGACCCCGGTGGACCGGAATGCCCCAGGAGGCCAGCGTTTCGGCAATCAGATTCGAAGTGCGATGTTCCTCGAAGTTTGTCTCCGGGTGGGCGTGAATGTCGTGCCGCAGCGCCTTGATGGATTCCACGTCCGCGACGATCGGTTCGAGTAGGTTCATGTGTGATGCTTGGTGAACTGCCAGCCGACCGGCTCGTCGGTCCGGCCCGCGAATTCCGACGATGCGGCGGAGCCTCTGAAGCTGACGAATATGGTGACGCCGAAATTGAGACAAAGCGCGGCGAATCCCGCGTTCCATCCCAGGATCGGATCGTGGTGCGTCAGCAGCAACGAGGCGGCGGTCGCGATTCCAGCGACGAGCCCCGAAAGCACGCCGGCGGCTGTCGCGCGGCGCCAGAAGATGCCGAGAACCACGCCGGGGAACAACTGGGCGACGCCCGCGTAGCCGATGAGCAGCAGTGACACCAGGCTCGCGGAACTGAAGAGCGCGAAACCGAGACTGGCGATTCCGATGATCGCGACCATGATGCGCGCGAGCCGTGCCACCCGATCATCGGACATGGTCGGCGCGAAGGCTGGACGAAACAGGTTCTTCGCGAAGAGCGTCGCCGCGGTCAGAACCAGGACCGCGGCCGGCACCATCGCCGTGAGCGCGCCCGCGCCGCCTGCGACGCCGAGAAACCATGCCGGAAAAGTCTTGCGGATCATGGTCAACAGGGACAGATCACCGTCGGCAAGACCGGGTACGATGAGGACGGCGGCGAATCCGGCGAAGAAGATGAACGGCAGCGTAAGCGAATACAGCGGCAAGATGACCGCGTTGCGGCGGATCACGTCCGCGCTTCTCGCGCTGAACGCCGACGCAAAATAGTGCGGCCACATGCAATAGCCGAGAGACGACAGGAGGACCGTGGAGACATACCAGGTGTGATCGAGATTTTTCGTGGCGCCCGGCATCGTCAGGTGACCAGGCCGGGCGTGCAACAACGCCGCGAACATGGGTCCGATTCCGCCGAAGTAGATATGCGGAATGGCGATGCCGATCGCCAACGCCGCGACGATCATCAAAATGTCCTTCAAGACGCTGATCCACGCAACCGCGCGAATTCCGCTCGCCCACACGAATGCGACCAACAATCCGACCGAGACCACCATTGCCGGCGCCCGGCCGATGCCGCCGAAGCTCGCGACGTTGACGATGATTCCGAGTCCTTCGATCTGCAATTGCAGATACGGGATGACCGCTGCGATGCCGACGACGCAGACCAATCCGTTCAAGAACCGGTTGCCGTATCGCGCGGCGAAGAAGTCCGGCTGCGTCTGCATGCCATGCCGACGGCCCAGTTCCCATATTCTAGGCATGATGAAGAACGAGACCACGCAGCCCAGGGATATGTAGGCCAAGATATAAAGGCTCGGGCCGCCTCGGGAGTAGGCCCAGCCGCTCGCGCCGAGGAATGCGAATGTCGTGTACAGCTCGCCGGCAAGCAGCATGTACATCAGCACGGCACCGAATCGGCGGCCACCCACGGTCCACTGCTCCAGGTCCATTTCGCGTCGGCGGCCGGCAAGGAAGCCGATCGCCGTCCCCAGGGCGACGATCGCGACGATGACCCACAGCGACATGGCTGCCGGAGTCACCTGGTTCCGTGCCCGCCGCTTTCGCGCGCATTCTCCATGCGGTAGGCCGCCCACAGGCACAGCGTGCATAGCACCATCCATGCAATGAGCCAGGCAAGATTGAACGGAATGCCGAGGACCCTCGGCTCGAGCCGATCCCAGAATCGGACCGTGAAACAGATCCCGACGAAAGGCACGAGGCCGAGCATCAGGGCACCGACTGAAGGAGGTCTCATGTCCGCAATCTCCATCCCGTCCGCGAATTCGGCGCCCTCGCCGATACCGTTCAGGCCGCGACGGCCGTCTCACGCCATCGCCGCTCCGGCACGTTTACCGATCGGCCCTTCTGATCAACATCGCATTTCCCCAACCGGCGGTGTTCGACTCGAGCTCGTAGACCTTGAAGTTATGCGGCCGCAAGAAATTGATCAAGTCGATCAGTTCGACGTCGCCCTCATAGCCGCCGCCCACACCGGTCTCGGTGTATATGTATGACACGGAGTTGAGCACCGTGGTTGCCCCGGCAAGAACTCGCAATTCCGCTCCTTGTACATCCATGTAGAGCAGATTGGCGGCGGCGGCGATTTCGGGCCGACGTGCTCGCACCATCGCGAAAATACTGTCTAGCGTGACCGTTTTTAACGGGACGACCTGCGGGAATGACACCCAGGGATAGTCCGCAAGGTGATTGGCCGGCTTGAGCATGCTGCTGCTCTCGCCATTGTTGGATGCCACGTGAAAGTCGACGGTTTCGCCGTCGCGGCTCCCACAAAGCGCCTGCACCAGAACATACTCGTCGAGATGCCGGCATTGCGCCTTGAGAACCTCGAACGGTCCGTCGAGCGGTTCGATCAGCGTGGCTCGCCGCACTCCATTGGCGACGAAGTAAGGCACTTCTTGTCCTGTGCTGGCGCCCACCTGAACGATTCCCGTGATGGGCGACAAACCGAGGGAATTGACGATCTCGAACGGGCCGCGCATATCCGAAACCGGTACCGGGGTGGGAAACGGTCCTGAGGACCGGCCTGCCTGCATGCATGCATGCTTGACGAGCATACAGCGGGATGACGTCTGATGCGAGATGGGGCGCCGGCCCTGCACCGGCGCGGCGTAGTACTGAACCAAGCACAGCACGATCGCGAACGAATCGTAATATCCTTGCAGATACGGCGATGGTATCCTCGTTATATCCAACGAGGAATAACCATTTCACGCCGGCATCGGACGGGAGAGTTCATGGGTCTTGATCGCAATTCCGCGCGGCGCCCCTACCACGTTCGCGACCAAGATCGCGGCGACGAGGCGAACTTGGGCGCGGCCAGGGGGCCCGGCGCCGCCGCCTCGACGCCGGATCCGGGCGGCGCCCCGCGACTCGCCATCGCTCTGGCGGCGCTCAACATCCCCGTGATGGCCTTCGCGCAGGCGCAGGCGGCGCCCGCCCGCCCCAAGGAGCCTTTGCATGAAGTCGTGGTATCCGCCAAGCGCATGTATTACAACGGCGCAAACGATCTGGCGCTCGACAAGCTGACCCAATCCGTCGTGGACACACCGCAGACGATTGCCGCGGTATCGGCGAATGCGCTGTCCGATCGGGCGGTCAATGACCTGAACGGTGCCCTGCGGGCGGTCCCCGGCATCACGCTCGGAGCCGGAGAGTCGAACTGGCAGGGAAACAACCCCTATTTACGCGGATTTCCGGCGCGCGATGACTTGTTCGTGGACGGCCAGAGGGACTTCGGATCCTATTATCGAGATCCGTTCGATGACGCCCAGGTGGTCGTGCTGGAAGGCCCCGCCTCGATCCTGTTCGGGCACGGCTCGACCGGCGGAGTCATCAACCAGGTGAGCAAATCGCCGCGCCTCACGCCCTTGCTCGCGGGCGCGGCCACGCTGGGAACGAACGACTTGCAGCGGGTGACCGTGGACACCGGAGCGCCGCTCGCGCGTCTCGGCCCGGGCGCCGCATTCCGGCTCAATCTCATGGCGAATCACAACGGTGTCGCCGATCGCGACGTGGTACACGGCGATCGATGGGGGATCGCGCCGAGTCTCGCTCTCGGACTCGGCACGCCGACGCGCCTTGAGATCAAGTACTTCCATCAGACCAACCGTGAGGTTCCCGATCTCGGAATTCCCTGGTTGAACGGCCGGCCGGCACCCGTGCGGCGCGCCAATTTCTACGGATTCACCAGCGACTATCTGGATACCGCGGTCGACATCCTCACTGCGCGGCTCGAGCACGACTTCAGCGGTTCGACGACGCTCAGCACCCAGCTGCGCTATTCGACTGACAGCCGGCGGTACCGCATGACGGAAGCGGACATCCCGAAAGGTGTCGCCCCGAACACGCCGGTCGATGCGATCACGGTCGCCCGAAATGCGTTCCCCGCGTTCCAGGGCAGCGGCTCCTCCACGTTTTGGGACGACCAGACGGACCTGACGATGCGTCTGTCGAGCGGACCGATCAAGCATGCGATCGTCGCCGGCTTCGAACTCGGCCGCGAGGCGCCGCACACGACCTACTACAACGACATCGGCGTACCCGGCACCAATCTAGCCAATCCAGTCCTGCAACCTTATTCGGTCACCGCAAGCTATCCCGAGATGAGCACCCATACGGTGGCCAAGACGGCAGGCGTCTATGCGCTCGACACGCTGCAATGGGGTGCATGGCAGGTCATGGGCGGCGGCCGCGAAGATCTCTTCGACGCGCCATACCGCAGCGTGAAATATTCATCGAGCGGTGCGGTGCTCGCGCAAACGACCGCCGACCAAGTCAACCGGATCTTCAGCTACCGGGCGGCACTCGTCTACAAACCGGCCCCGAACGGCAGCGTCTATGCGATGACCGGCACCTCGTTCGATCCATCCGCGGAGGGCATCGCCTCGCTGATATCCGCCGGCCGCACTTTGGCGCAGGCCAATCTGAATTTGGGTCCGGAAAGGACCAAGACCTACGAAATCGGCAGCAAATGGCGGCTGCCGGACGGCGGGCTGTTGATCACCGGCGCCGTGTTCCGCATGGAGATGGCGAACGCGCGGGTGCCCGATCCGAACAATCCGGAATTCGCCGTGCTGGGCGGAGACGAACGGGTCGACGGCGCGCAGCTGTCGGCGTCCGGACAGCTTACGCACGCCCTGAGAATCGACGCGAGCTATACCTACCTCGACAGTGTGGTGGTCCGTACGACCCCGAAGGGTCCGTTGCTCGGCGCGCCGCTGACCAATGCGCCGCGCAATTCTTCGTCGATATGGATCAAGTACCGGATCGCGCGGCCGCTCGAGATCGGGATCGGGGGTCTGCAGGCGTCGAGTCAACTCGGCCAGGACACCGCGGCCGCCTATCTGGTCGCGCCGGGCTACGTGGTATGGAATGCGATGGCGAAGTATCGCGCGACGCCGCACCTCGTGGTTCAACTGAACCTGGACAACATCGCGAACCGGGCCTACATCGCGCAGGTGCACCCGTTTCACGTGATTCCCGCCGAGGGATTCGCGGCTCGGCTGTCGGTCGCGGTACGATACTGAGCCATGCTGCTGCGGATCCCTGAGGTGCTCGACACGGCGCGACTTGCGCAATGCCGTCGAGCGCTCGCTGAAATCGAATGGGTCGATGGGCGGGTGACGGCCGGGCATCTGTCGATGGCCGTCAAGCACAACGACCAGGTCCGCGAGGATCACCCGGTCGCGGCGCGCCATGGTCGCGCCATCCTGGATGCGCTCGAGCAGAATCCGCTGTTCGTTTCCGGCGCATTACCGGCGAAGATCGTGCCGCCGCTCTTCAATCGCTACTCGGTGGGCCAGTCGTATGGTCCGCATATCGACGGCAGCGTGCGCCAGGTGACCGGCGGCCCCGAGCGAATTCGCACCGACCTCTCGGCGACGCTGTTCCTGAGCGATCCGGGGGAATACGATGGCGGCGAGCTCGTGATCGAGGATACGGTCGGTTCGCATCGCGTCAAATGGCCGGCCGGCGACATGGTGCTTTATCCGGCGGGAAGCGTGCACCAGGTCCTTCCGGTCACCCGCGGCGCGCGGATCGCCGCGTTCTTCTGGATTCAGAGCCTGGTGCGCGAGGATCGCAGGCGCCGGATGCTGTTCGACCTGGACCTCACCATCCAAAGGCTGCGCAGGGACTTCCCGCAGCACGGTGCCGCTCTCGAGTTGACCGCCACCTACCACAATCTGATGCGCGAGTGGGCCGACGTTTAGGCACCACCACGCACATCGGGCGGTTGCGCCCGGTTCGCGTCACGGCGGGGAGGTCGAATCCGGCGAATCGACGGCATCCGCCGACCGATCCAGAAGGTTGGCCGGCAGCGACTTGGTCGGTTTGACACCGAGATCGCGCAGCAATTCGGCCTGACGCACCAGATTGCCGCGGCCGGTGGCAAGTTTCTTGTGGGCTTCCTCGTAACTTGCCTCGGCCTGCTTGAGCCGCCGACCGACGTCCTCTAGATCTGCGACGAAGGCCGCGAATTTGTCGTAAAGCTCGGCGCCGCGGCTCGCGATCGCCTGGGCATTGCGGTTCTGCGCCTCCTGGCGCCACAGATGCGCAACGGTGCGTATCACGAACATCAACGTCGAGGGGCTCACCAACAGCACGTTGCGATTCCACGCATCCTGGAACAGGTCCCGGTCGCTCGTGACCGCGAGCATGAACGCGGGCTCTATCGGGATGAACATCACCACGCAGTCCAGGGATTTCAGCTGATGCAAGGACTGATAATTGCGCTCCGAGAGTCCGCGAATATGGCTGCGCAGGGACTCCAGATGACGCTTGCGCGCCGGCTCGCGCAGCGCCTCGTCCTCGCTGCTCGTGTACTCCTCATACGCGTTCAGCGAGACCTTGGCGTCGATCACGAGGCTACGTTCGTTCGGCAGCTGCACAATGACGTCCGGGAGGGCGCGGCTGCCGTCTTCGCGTGAGAAGCTCTCCTGCAGCACGTATTCCTCGCCTTCGCGCAGCCCCGCGTTCTCGAGGAGGCGCTCGAGGATCAATTCGCCCCAGTTGCCTTGCGCCTTGCTCGACCCCTGCAGCGCGCGCGTGAGATTTTCCGCCTTCTCCCCGAGTGTCTGGTTGAGATCCATGAGCTGCCGGACCTGGCCTGCGAGCGCGGATCGCTCCTTGCCCTCCGTTTCGTAGACCCTCTCGACCTGAGTCTTGAACTCGGTGAGCTGGTTTTTCAGGGGATCGAGCAGCTGACCGAGATTGGTCTGGTTCTGTTCCGTGAAGCGCCTGGATTTATCCTCCAGGATTTCGTTCGCGAGATTCTTGAATTGCTGGGTCATGCTCGCTTGGGCATCCGCGAGGAGCGCAAGCCTTTCGCGCGCCGCCTGCTGTTCCTTGTCGACCGTCGTGCTCAAGGTCGCGACCTGTGCGGCCAGTGCGGATTCACGCCCGGCGGCCTCGCGCAGCGCCCCTTCCAGCTCGGGAACGCGGCCGGCCGGCTCGCGCAAGCGGTCGGCCTCGGAACGCGCGGCATCCCGCTCGCGGCGGCACTCGGTCAGATCGGCGCTGACCGCCTGCAGTTGGGCGAGGAGCGCGCCGTGTTGGATTTCCAGGCCTTTCGCGTGCTGCTGTGCGGTCGCCGCATCGATCCTGGCCTGGGAAATCGCCTCCGCCGACTCACGTTGCGCCCCGGCGAGCGCCGCGTCGTGCCGCGCGCGCAGGATCGACCGGACGATCAGCGCCGCGGCGGCGGCGCCCCCGACCGAACCCAACAGAACCGTCAACGTGGTGGTCATGCGTTTCTCGATATTCACAACAAGAGTGGCGGCTTAGGCGAAGTCTCGACGCCGCCATCGTACCAGCGGTCCGCGACACATGGCCCGACGATCCGTCGCCGGTACCGTGCCCGGGATTTCCGCGGATTTTCGCAAGGCGGCCGTGTCCGACGCAATTGCCGCATGTAGGTTGGTCCGGACCTTTGCGCAAAGGAATGCGCCGGCCGCGTCGTTCACCCGGCCGCCCTCGCCGCTGAAACTTTTCGATGCCGGCGATCGATTATTCTGTGGGTTCGGTGGACAATGGGGCCATGCGCATCGTGCGTGGCATCCTGGATCGGCTCGTGTTGCTCGCGGCGGTGTTCGCGGCGGCCTGCGTCCCTAGCTTCATCGCGCAATACCGCCAGCGCCTCGGCGGTCGGCTCGATCAGGCAAGGGACGATCTGGCTCCGTTCCAGGCGCTTGCCAATCATCAATTCGGCGGCAGTTTGGCGAAGCTCGTCGATCACCACCTCGCGAGTCGGGATGCGACGTTCCACCAGGAAGGCCTGGCCGTACAGGCGATGATCGACGCCGTTGCGCGGCTCCGCGATGCGCTGCAGTCGCTCGACACCGATCTGCTCCACCAATGTTTCTACCTGCTTCGGCATCCGGACTACGGCCTGTTGGAATCCACCTGGACTGCGTTTCAGCCTGGCTTCACGCTGACCATGCAGGGCGTCCTGTTTTCGCTCGGTTTGGGGCTGATCGTGTGGCTGCTCTTCCTGGGAATCTGGCAGGGCGCGATCGCGCTCGCGCGCATCGGCGGTCGCGCCGCCCGCGATCTCATGCGGCGCCGGCTCGCGCGACGTGGTGCTCCCCGCGACGGTGGCGTGACCTAGGCCGCGATCCGCGGCGCGTCGGGCAATCCTGGGCGCGGCGCCACGACTCAACCGCAGCCCAAGCGATGCGTGTGTAGACTATGGCATGCGCGACCGATGGCCTGAGCGGATCCCGGCGGTCGTGCGGCGAACTCGGTCATTCCGGAGGACTCCCTGGCTAACCGCATAACCCCCGTCCGCGAGGCCCGGCCGCGATTTCAGATTGCCGGAGCATTCCTGCTGATTCTGACGATCGGGATCGCGGGAGCGTCCTTGCCTCGATTCGGCGCCCGGTTGCCGCTGCCGATCCTGCCGGCCGGCGTCGCGGTCGGCCTGATTTACCGCTGGGGATACCGGTTGTGGCCGGCGATCCTGCTCGCGAGCGTCGGTATCGACCTGAGCCAGGGTCATCCGCTGGATGGCGCGCTGGTTGCCGCGGTGGGCTTTTGCGCCGCCACGGCGCTGACGGTATACCTGCTAAAGCGCGCGGAATTCGACCGGCAGTTCGCGCGCGCGCGCGATGTACCGACGTTCATCGTGGCGGCCGCCGTCGGCATGTCGGTCGCCGCGACTTTCGGCATGCTCGCTTTCTGGGTGGGCGGCGGCGGCTGGGAAGCCCCGACGTTCGTCAAATGGGTGCGCTGGTGGAGCAACACGACCGTCGGCGTGCTGCTGATAGGTCCGTTGATCGTCGCGGCGAGTCGCGAGAGCATGGACAAGCTGCGCGGCCAGCGGGTGCTCGCCGCATTCTGGCTGCTCGCGGTGCTCGCCTGCTGCGCCTCGATCGTGCTGACGGCGCATCCTCTGGTACGGCCACTGCGGGTGATGTTCGCGCTTTCGGTGATCATCGTCGGCGCATTCCGCTTCGGTCTCGTACCGACCGGTACCGCGGCGCTCACGATCATCGCGACGGCGACCTATAGCTTCGCTTTCGGCCATGGGGCGTTTGGCGAACTCACACCGCTTGCCGGACTGGTGCTGATGTGGGTGGGCGCGGCGTCCCTGACCGGCCTGACGTTGACGACGACCGCGCTGCTGGCCGAGCGGGATGCTGCCGCGCTCGAACGCTTGCGCGCAGAGCATCGATACGCGCAGATCTTCGAGGCCAACCCACAGCCGCTATGGGTGCATGCGGCCGACGACGGGTCGGTGCTGCTCGCCAACGAGGCCGCGGCCCGGCAGTACGGTTGGACGCGGGCGCAATTCTTGAGCCTGCACATCGCCGATCTCGCGACGGCGGGACCCATCGGTGCGGTGCCCGAACAGGGCCAGGACGGGGATGGCGCCGATCCGTCGACCGGTCCGTTCGAGACGCGTCACCGATGCCGCGACCAACGCCTCATCGACGTCGAAGTGTGGACTCGCCGGATCGAGTTCGAAGGACGCGTGGCCGTGCTGGTATTCGCCACCGATGTAACCGAGCGCCGCGCATTCGGAGGCGCCCTGATGGATGCGGTGGCGGCCGAGCAGCGGCGTATCGGCCAGGAGATGCACGACGGTCTTGGTCAGGAACTGACCGGACTCGCGCTGTCGGTTCAAGCGCTGGCGACGCGCGCCGATCGGGATCGATTGTCGATCGTCGCGGACTTGCGCCAGATCGCTTCGCTCGCGAACGCCTGCATCGCCGATGCGCACAGGATCGTGCAGGGCCTCGCGCCGCTCAGTGATGTCGATGACAGCCTGGAGTCGGCGCTCGCGGCGCTCGCCCGGCGCATGTCGATTGGGGGCGTCGAGGTGGGATGCGAATGCCGAATCGACGGAATCCTGGGACTCGACATCGAGACTCGCGCCCACCTGTTCCGGATCGCCCAGGAGGCGGTGCAGAACGCCCTCAAACATGCTGCCGCGCGCACGGTCTCGATCAGTCTGCTCGCGGACCCCGAACGCGTGCGTCTCGAAGTCGGGGACAACGGCACCGGCTTGCTCGACACCTCGACGCACCGGTCCGGCCTCGGCATGCGGACCATGCGCTTCAGGGCGAGCGTGATCGGCGCGCGGTTGTCGGTCGAACAGCGCCCGGGCGGCGGTACGCTGGTGCTCTGCGATCTCGGCCGCTCAACCGGGCGCGCCTGACGGTCCGAACGCCCAGCCTGTAACGGGATCGACCCAGGACGGCCGAACGGTGAATCGGCTAATATCGCCGCGTGAAGTACCTGCCGCTCGTCTGGTCGGGCATCTGGCGCAAGCCGGGGCGGACTATGCTGATCTTCCTGCAGGCGAGCGTCGCGTTTGCGCTGTTCGGCATGCTGCAGGGCCTCAAAACCGGCGCCGCGCAGGCCGTCCATCAGGCGCGAGCGGATCTGCTGATCGTACACAGCCGCTCCGGGTTCGCCTCCTCCTCATTGCCGCTCGGCATGCTCGGCCAGATTGCATCGCTGCGCGGCGTCAAGTTCGTCGATCCCGTCGAGCTGTTCGGCGGGATATACCAGAATCCGTCGCAGAAGATCGGCATCGTTGCGGTGCGGCCGAACCCAGGGTGGCTGTCCGCGTTCACGTTCCGCGTCGCGCCGCAATACGCCGCGGCGCTCGCCAACACGCGAACCGGGGCACTCGTCCGCGTGCGTCTCGCGAAGCGCTACGGCTGGAAGATCGGCGATCGGATTCCGCTGCAGACCAACGTCGCGCAGCGGAACGGCTCGACCGACTGGGCCTTCGACGTCGTCGGCACGTACGGCGACAGCGATGTCGGCGGCGGCAACGACACCATCCTGGTCAATTATGACTTCATCGACGAAGCCCGCGCGGCCGGTCGCGGCATGGTCCAGCACTTCAACGTCGCGGCGGCCGATCCGGGAATCGCGAGCACGGTCGAGGACGAGATCGATCGGCGGTTCGCGAACTCGCCGAATGAGACCCAGACTGACTCCTTGCGCGAGATGGCGCAACAGAACATGCAGTCGATCGGCGACCTTGACTTCCTGGTGCGCGCAATCGTGAGTGCGGCGCTCGTCGCGCTGTTGTTTTCGACCGCGACCATGTTGATGCAGTCCATGCGGGAACGGACCACCGAGTTCGCGGTCCTCAAGACCATCGGCTTCGAAGACCGCTGTGTGTTCCTGCTGATCCTTGCCGAAGCGATCGTGATCTTCGGCGCCGCTGCGATGCTGGGGCTCGGACTCGCGACATTCGTGTTTCCGTTCGCCGGACGTTTCGTGCACGGCATCTCAATGCCCGGCATCGTGTTCGCGGCGGGACTCGCCCTTGCGGTGCTCGCAGCAACGGCGAGCGCCGCGCTGCCGGCCTTTCTCACGGCCCGCATGAGCGTTGCCGGCGCCCTCTCGGGACATTAGCCGGTGAGGCTCGTGCGCGAATTCCTGGCGCTGTTCTCGATGAGCCTGTCGGGGATCCCGCAGCGCGCGGGGCCGGCCCTGACGATCGTGGTCGGCGTTGCCTGCGCAGTCGGCGTGTTGGTGTCGATGCTCGCGATGGGCTCGGGCGCACGACGGGAGGAACTCGGCAACGTCCGTGCCGACCGCGTCGTCGTCACGAGCCTCGGCGCACACGGCTTCGACGGCAGCATCTCGCGCGATGAAGCCGCGGCCGTCGAGAGCTTGCCGTTCATCCGCAAGGACCGGGATGGCCGGCCGGTCGTGGTGACGGAAACCGCCGCTCCGACGAGGGGTAGCCGACGCGTGTCGGGCAGGCAGGTGTTCGTTCCCCTCCTCGGCGCCGGCGCGGCGCTCACCGAGGTCGAGCCCGAGTTGCGGATGACTGCGGGACGGATGTTCCGGCGCGGGCTGCACGAGCTCATCGCGAGCGAAGTTTGCGCGCGCGAGTTCACGGGCTTCGACTTGGGCGATCGGCGATCACTCCGCGGTTTCGACTGGACGGTGGTCGGGCTGTTCGACGAGGGCGTATCGCGGCAGTGCATCGTCTACGGCGACGTCGACAGCCTGATGTCAAGCTTCGACCGGAACGACTACACCCGGGTCGTCGCGCGGCTCGCGTCGTCGGCGGACTTCACGGGATTCAGCGCCGCGGTCCGCGCAAACCCCGCGCTGCATCTCGAGGTGCACCGGGAGCGCGAAATCATCGAGGAGACTTTTGCGCCGCTCAACGGAATGTTGAATTTCGTGAGCTACTTCGTCGGCGCCATCATGGCGATCGCCGCAACGCTCGGTTCGGTGAATGCGCTTTACTCGATCGTCGACTCGCGCCGGCGCGAACTCGCGACACTGCGTGCGATTGGTTTCGGTCCGGCCGCGGTCGTCATCGCGACGCTGTGCGAATCGGTGCTATTGGCCGTCCCCGGCGCCCTCCTTGGCTGCGCGCTGGCGTGGGCGCTGTTTCATGACATGTCCGTGAGCCCGTTCGGCTATTCCTTTCAGCTTGCGGTTACGCCTCCTGTGGCCGCCTTGGGCATTGTTTGGGCGCTCTGGATGGGTCTGCTGGGCGGTCTACTGCCGGCATGGCGGGCGGCGCACGTGCCCGTGACGACCGCGCTTCGCGCAACCTGACCGCGCGGCGGAATCTGCCCCCGGACCGTCGCCTCCAACTACGGTCATTCCCATCTCGGTGACGGCCCATCGACAATCCGATAGAATTTTTCGGGCGCGCGCATGCGGCAGATACGGGGATCTCGCGTCGTGTTCAAGGTCACCTCCAGGATTATTGGCGCGACAGCGCTCGCGGCGGCCGCAATCGCGGTGGCGACCGGCATCGGCGCCGCGGCCCGCGCGGAAGACGCGGCGGCGGTCGGCGTGGTCGC
>JAJXYR010000071.1 GCA_021780475.1 Pseudomonadota bacterium | reverse complement strand
AACATCATGCGCGCCGCGGACCGCATTCTCGACATCGGCCCCGGTCCCGGCGACCGGGGTGGCGAGGTCGTGTTTTTCGGCCCGCTCGCCGCGTTCGCCGGCGCCCGCAACTCGCTCACCGCCGATTATTTGTTCGGCCGCAGACACGGCGCCGCGGGCGCGGACGAGGCGCCGCGCCCGGTCGCGCGGGGCGCGCTCGGCGTCACCGGCGCGACGCTGCACAACCTCCGGAATGTGGACGTCGAATTTCCGCTGCACTGCTTCGTCTGCGTGACCGGCGTCAGCGGCTCCGGCAAATCGACGCTCGTGCACGAAGTGCTCTACAAGGCGCTGCTGCGCGAGAAGGGGCGCGCGACCGATGCGCCGGGACCCCACCGGAGGCTGTCCGGCGGCGACGCGGTCGACGATGTGGTGATGATCGACCAGAATCCGATCGGCCGCACCACGCGTTCGAATCCGGCGAGTTTCATCGGCGCGTTCGATGCGATTCGCAAGCGCTTCGCGGCGCTTCCGGAAGCGCGCGCGCGCAAGTACACCGCCGGAACCTTCAGCTTCAACGCCGGCACCGGACGCTGCCCCGGCTGCGCCGGCAGCGGCTTCGAGCACGTCGAAATGCAGTTCCTGTCCGACGTCTACCTGCGTTGCCCGGATTGCGACGGCCGGCGCTACCGCCGCGAGGTCCTCGAGGTCAAGTTGAACCTCCCGGGCTCCGCGCCGCTCAGCATCGCGGACGTGCTCGACATGACCGTTGCCGAAGCGCTTGAGTCGTTCGGCGAGGACCGGGAATTGCGCGCCGCGCTCGAACCCCTGGTCGAGGTCGGCCTCGAGTATCTGCGGCTCGGGCAGCCGGTGCCGACGCTGTCCGGAGGCGAGGCGCAGCGGCTGAAGCTCGCGGCGCACCTGGTGCCGCGCCCCGGCCGCAAGGATCCGGCCGGGCGCGGCACTTTGTTCATTTTCGATGAACCGACGACGGGCCTGCATTTCGACGACATCGCCAAACTCCTGCGCGCGTTTCGACGCCTGGTCTCGGCCGGACACTCGCTGTTGGTGATCGAGCACAACCTGGACGTCATCGGCGCAGCCGACTGGATTGTCGATCTCGGCCCCGAAGGCGGCGATGCGGGCGGGACCGTCGTGTGCGCCGGCACGCCGCGCCAGGTCATGACCGTATCCGGTTCGCATACCGGCCGCGCGCTCGCCCAGGCCGCCGCGGCGGGCGCCATGGCGCCGGGCATCGCGGAGTCTGCGCCATCGCGGTTGCCCGCGCCGCGGTCCGCGGTCCGCGGTGACTCGATCGAGATCCGGGGGGCGCGCGAGCACAATCTGAAGGACATCGACGTCAAGCTCGCGCGGGATCGCTTCACGGTGATCACCGGCATCTCGGGCAGCGGCAAGAGCACCCTCGCGTTCGACATCCTGTTCGCGGAGGGTCAGCGGCGCTATCTGGAATCGTTGAACGCCTACGCCCGCCAGTTCGTCCAGCCGGCCTCACGGCCGGATGTGGACGCGATCCACGGCATTCCGCCGACCGTCGCGATCGAACAGCGCACCAGTCGCGGCGGGCGCAAGAGCACCGTGGCGACGCTGACCGAGATCTACCATTTCCTGCGCTTGATGTACGTCAAGCTCGGCGTGCAGCATTGCCCGGATTGCCGCGTGCCGATCGAGCCGCAAAGCGAAGAGGCGATCGCCGCGCGGCTTCTGCGGACCCATCGTGGCCGGCGCGTCGACTTATTGGCCCCGCTGATCGTCGCTCGCAAGGGACTCTACACGGCGCTGGCTAAATGGGCTCGGGAGCGGGGATTCGCGAGCCTGCGGGTCGACGGCAAAACCCTGCCGACCGCGAAATGGCCGCGGCTCGACCGCTTCGTCGAGCACCACATCGAGCTGCCGGTCGCCAGCGTGACGATCGCGGCGGCGCACGAACGGGAAATTCGCGATCAATTGACGCGCGCGCTCGAATTCGGCCGCGGCGTCGTCATCGTGGAATCGGCAGCGGACGCCGCCGGGGCGGCGCGACCCGCGGAGACGTTCTCGACAAAACGCGCCTGCCCCGCCTGCGGCACCGGGTTTCCCGAACTCGATCCGCGGCTGTTCTCGTTCAATTCACGCCACGGCTGGTGCCCGACGTGTTTCGGCACCGGCCAGGATCTCGCCGGCTTCGACGCCGACCAAAGCGGCGAGGAGACCGTGTGGGCCGAGGGCGCGCCCGCGGATGCGGCGGCTTGCCCGGACTGCGGCGGCGCCCGGCTGAATCGCACCGCGCTCGCGGTCAGCTTTCGCGGCCGCTCCATCGCCGAACTCGCCGCGCTCGGCGTCGAGGACTTCGCCAAGGTCCTCGCTGGGTACAAGCTGCAGGGCCGCGAGCGCGCGATCGCGCGCGATCTGCTCGATGAACTCGGGTCGCGAACCGAATTCCTGAGATCGGTCGGCCTGGGATATCTGCAGCTCGGTCGCGCGGCGCCGACCTTGTCGGGCGGTGAAGCTCAGCGCATCCGCCTGGCGGCGCAACTCGGTTCGAATCTGCAGGGGGTCTGCTATGTGCTCGACGAGCCGACGATCGGGCTGCATCCGCGCGACAACCACGCGCTGCTCGACACGCTCGAGCGGCTGCGCGCGAAGGGCAACACCCTGATCGTCGTCGAACACGATGAAGAAACGATCCGGCGTGCCGACCACGTGATCGATCTCGGTCCGGGCGCCGGCAAGCTCGGCGGCCGCATTGTCGCCGAGGGCAACGCGCTGGAATTGACTCGCCTGGAGCAGTCGGTCACCGGCCGCTGCCTCGCCCGGCCGTCCCCGCATCCCCAATCGCGCCGCCGCGCCGTCGATCGCGCCACCCCGTCGATCACGATCCGCGGCGCGACGATCCACAATCTTCGCGCCATCGATGCGCGCTTTCCACTCGGCCGATTCACCGTCGTGACCGGCGTGTCCGGATCCGGGAAGTCCTCGCTCGCGCGCGGGATCCTGCTCGACAACCTGCAAGGGCTCACCGCGGCGCCCGGCCGCCGACGCGAGGTCGCCCCGACGGGCTGTGCGGGCATCGAGGGGTTCGAGACCGTGACGCGCGTGCTCGAGGTGGATCAGACGCCGATCGGCCGCACGCCGCGCTCCTGCCCCGCGACGTACGTCGGATTTTGGGATGCGATCCGCCGGATTTTTTGCGAGTCGACCGATGCGCGGGTCCGTGGCTTCGATGCCGGCCGCTTTTCCTTCAACACCGCGGGGGGACGCTGCGAGAGCTGCGAGGGACAGGGCGTGCAGCGCATCGAGATGAGCTTCCTGCCCAACGTCCAAGTACTGTGCGACGCCTGCGGCGGCAGACGCTTCAACGACGAGACGCTGCGGGTGACGTTCAAGGACCGGAACATCGGCGACGTGCTGGCCATGAGCGTCGACGAGGCGGTCGGCTTCTTCGCCGCCCACCGCCGCGTGCATCATGCGCTGCAGCTGCTCGTCGACGTCGGCCTCGGCTATCTGAGCCTCGGCCAGGCGAGCCCCACCTTGTCCGGCGGCGAGAGCCAGCGGATCAAGCTGGTCGCGGAACTGGCGAAAGTCCGTCCTGACACCCAGACGCTGCCGGGACGGCAACAACGTCAACACACGCTCTACGTGCTCGACGAGCCGACGGTCGGATTGCACATGGCCGATGTCGACAAACTGCTGGCGGTCGTGCAACGCTTGGTCGATTGCGGCAATACCGTCGTCGCCATAGAGCACAATCTGGACGTCATGGCCGAGGCCGATTGGATCATCGATCTGGGTCCCGAGGGCGGCGCGGCGGGCGGAAGGCTGGTCGCCCAGGGATCCCCGGACGCGATTGCGCGCAAGGCGGCTCGCAGCCATACCGGCCGGTTTCTGCGCGACTTCCTGGCGGTGCGCGGTGCCTGAGCATTCCCGACCGCTGATCGCGCTGCTCACGCTCGCCGTGCTCGCGGCCTGGTGCGTCGGCATATTCGACCGCGGCTACTGGACGCCGGACGAGCCGCGCGAGGCGGATCTTTCCTGGCGCATGAGCTGGCAGGCCGACAAGGCGGTGCCGCTGCTCGCCGGCGAAGCATTCTGCGAGAAGCCGCCGCTCACCTATTGGATCGCCGGCGCCAGCATGCGCGCGTTCGGGGTCTCCCCCTGGGCGGCACGTCTGCCGAACCTGTTCTATGCATTGATCACGGCGGCCGCGGTCTTCGCGCTCGCAAGGCGCGGCGCCGGACCGATCGCGGCCGCCGCCGCCGCCGCGGCGATCGCCACGCTGCTGCTCGCATACCAAGTGTCGATCTGGCTCGCAACCGACGCGCCGCTGGTCGCGGCCGTCGCGGTGGCGCTGCTCGGCACCTATGAGGGGTTCTACGCCGAGCGGCGCGCGACCCGGATCGGCGGCTACTTGTTGATGCACGCCGCCCTCGCCGTGGGCTTCCTCGGCAAGAGCGCCGCGGCGTGGATGGTGCCGGTGCTCGCACTCGCGACCCTGATCGTGTGGGAGCGGCGCTGGCGCGAATTGGCCCGATGGGAATTGTACCTTGGCCTGCCCGTGCAGGCCGCCGTCATCGGACTGTGGATCTGGTTCGTCTATTCCGGCACCGACGGCCCGGGCCACCTCAAGGTCTTTTTCTGGGACAACCTGGTCGGCCGGTTCACGCAGGTAAGCGCGCCCGCCGGACTGCAATACACCACCGGCCATCAAAACTCCCCCGGCAAATACCTGCTCGAATTGCCCCTATATTTGTGGCCGTGGACGCTGCTCGCCGCCGCGGCGCTGCGCAGCGCATGGCGCCGCCGGCACGAGCCGTCGGAACACCGGCGCGCGGTGCGCTTCGCCGTCGCCTGCATGCTGCCGACACTCGCGGTGCTGTCGATGGCGGCGACGGCCCGCAATATCTATCTGGCGCCGGCCTTGCCGGGCGCGGCGCTGCTGATCGGCTGGTGGGTCGGCGTCGGCGCGGATGCGCAGGACCGGTGGGACCGGCGCGCCCTGCAGGCGACGGCCGGCTTGCTGCTCGGCGCCTGCGCGGCAGCCGCGGCCGCGGCCGCGCTGATCGGCTACGATGCCTGGAACGAGCTCCCGTCGCGCGGCGCTTACGTCCTGGGCTGCGGTCTCGGCATCGCCGTCGCGGCGGCGCTCGCGCTGTCCGCGTGGGCGCGTGCCGGACGCGGTCGGTTGACCGGCGCCTGCGCCGCCCTGCTCGGCGCATATTGCACGCTGCTGATCCTGCCGGCCTCGCAACTCTACCCGCAGATCGACCGCTGGCAGAATCTGCCGTCGATCGGAATCGCGCTCAAGCGCGACTTGAACGGCGCGCCGCTCGTACTCGTCGCGCCGGACGAGACGACGCGCGCCTGGGTCGACATGTATACGCGCACGTCGGTCGAACGCATCGACGCCGCGCCGACGGCCGCCGCCGGGCTGCGGCGCGTGCGCGCGGCGGTCACGGCGAACCCGCGGCGGCGATTCTTGATCCTGCTCGGCGGGCGCACCTGGTCGCCGCGCGTCAGGGCCCTTGCGCGCAGGCTCGGTCTGCGCGTGCCCGCGGCGCCCCAGCCGGCGCCGGCCTGGGTCGCCGCGGCGGGCCTCGAGGTCGTGCGGACGTATGCGCTGCCCTACGGCCGGCGCTATGCGCTGCTCGAACCCGCCGCCACCCGTTGAAACAATCGATCGTATTGACCGATCTGCCGGGTCCACGAGAAATCCTGCGCCATGGCGTTGCGCATCAAGCGGCGCCATGACACGCGGTCGGTGAACCAGTCGAGCGTCGTGCCGAGCGCCCATTCGACGGCGAACGAATCGTAGTCATTGAACACGCAGCCGGTACCCAGGCCGGTGGCCGGGTCGAAATGCACCACCGAATCCGCCAGACCGCCCGTGTTGCGGACGATCGGCACGGTGCCGTATCGCAGGCTGTACATCTGGTTCAAGCCGCAGGGCTCATAGCGCGACGGCATCAGAAACGCGTCGCTTCCCGCCTCGATCAGGTGGGCGCGGGCCTCATCGTAACCGGCGTGGAAGGAGACGCGGCCCGGAAAGCGGCGGCTCAAGCCTTCGAAGAATTCGACATAGCGCAGATCCCCGGCGCCGAGTATCGCGAAGGCGCATTGGCGCTTTTCCAGGAACCGCGGCAGCGTCCCGACCAACAGGTCGATGCCCTTTTGCTCGGTCAGGCGGCCCACCATGCCGATCACCGGCACCGCCGGATCGATGTCCAGGCCGGCGGATGCGATCAAGCCGCGCTTGTTTACCGCCTTTCCGTCCAGGTCGTCGGCGCTGAAATGGGCCTCGAGGTATTTGTCATGCCGCGGATCCCATTCGCTGTAGTCGACGCCGTTCAGGATGCCGATGACGCTGTCCAGGCGCGCGCGCAGCGTATCCTGCATGCCCATGCCGAGGGCGCCGGCGCAAATTTCACGCGCGTAGGTCGGACTCACGGTCGTGACCACGTCGGCCAGCTTGATCCCGGTCTTCAGCGCATTGATGATTCCGGCCGCGAGATCGGCGCCGTCCAGCAGCCCCTCGCCGGCCGGACCGAGCGCCAGATCCGCCAGCGCGCCCGCCGGCATGAATCCCTGATAGCCGATGTTGTGGATCGTCAACACCGTCCGCGACGCGGCGAACAAGCGATCCCAGGAATACACGGTCTGCAGCAACAGGGGCAGCAGCGCCGTATGCCAGTCGTTGCAATGAAATACATCGGGTGCAAACGCGAGCCGCTGGCAGGACTCGATGACGGCGCGGGTGAAGATGAGAAACCGGCGGTACTCGTCCGCATCCTCCGTGTAATACGAACGTCGGTCGAACATCGGCGGACAATCGATGAAATAGACCTGATGGCGGGCGCCCGGCAGCAGCGCCGCCTTGAGAGAAAATTCGTAGCGGATGCCGCCGACCGAGAACGCCACCTGCGATGCCGTCGGAACGTCCTCGAGATCCCATGGGCCGGCGCGCAGATTGCGATACAGCGGCATGAACGCGCGCACGTCGTGGCCGAGCCGGCCGAGCTCTGGCGCGAGAGCTCCGGTGACATCCGCCAGCCCGCCGGTCTTGGCGAACGGCATCATTTCGGAGGTCAGAATGCACAGTTTTAGCGCGGCCACGGCGCAAGTTTAACAAACGCCGCGACGCAAAACCTCGTGCGGTGATGCGGGGACTGTGGCAGTCTTGGACGGCGGGCAGAGCTGGCTCGGAATCGAATCACGCACGGGGAAACCATGGCAAGTACTCGATATGCCGCTCGATCAAACACCGGCCGCTACGTCAGCCGCCTGACGAGCGGCACGCTGGCGGTCGTCATGGCCGGCGGGCGCGGCGAGCGTCTGAAGGCCTTGACGCTGAATCGCTGCAAGCCGGCGACACCGTTCGGCGGAAAATTCCGCATCATCGATTTCGTGCTGTCGAACTGCGTCAATTCCGGCATCCGGCAGATCGTGGTTCTGACCCAATACAAGGCGCAATCTCTGCTCCAGCACATCCAGCGCGGCTGGAGCTATCTGCGCGGCGAACTAGGCGAGTTCATCGAGTTGATTCCGGCCCAGCAGCAGATCGGCGAGATCTGGTACCGCGGAACCGCGGACGCCGTGTTCCAGAACCTCGAATTCATCCGCGCGCACAATCCGACGCACGTGCTCATCCTCGCCGGCGATCACATCTACAAGATGGACTACGGCCCGATGATCGCCTATCACGAACAGTGCGAGGCGGACATCACCGTAGGCGTCGTCGACGTGCCCATCGAGAGGGCGAATGAATTCGGCATCGTCACGACGGACGACACCAACAGGATATTGAAATTTTCCGAGAAGCCGAAGGATCCGGACTCGATCGTCGGCCAGGCGGGCATGGCCCGCGCGTCGATGGGCATCTACGTGATCGGTCGCGAGCGGCTCGAGAAGATGCTCACCGAGGACGCCGCCAACACGACCAGCAACCACGACTTCGGCAAGAACATCATCCCCGAGGCGATTCCGAAGATGCGCGTGTTCGCGTATCCGTTCCAGGATGTCGAGACCCGGGCGCAAAGCTATTGGCGCGACGTCGGCAACTTGGACGCCTTCTACGAGGCGAACATGGAACTCGTGGCGCTCAACCCGGAACTCAACATCTACGATCACCAATGGCCGATTTGGACGTATCAGGCGCAACAGCCGCCGGCGAAGTTCGTCCTTGACGAGGATGGACGGCGCGGCATGGCGGTCAATTCGATGATCGCCGGCGGCTGCATCATCTCCGGTGCCTACGTCACGCAGTCGCTGTTGTCGACCGACGTGCGCATCGAGGAAGGCAGCCGCGTCGAGAATTCGGTGGTGCTGCCGACGGTTTCCATCGGCCGCCGCTGCGCGATCCGCCGCTGCATCATCGACGAGAACAGCACGATCCCGGACGGGATGCGGATCGGCTACGATGCCGCGATCGACAAGGAACGTTTCTGGATCACGAAATCCGGAGTCGTTCTGGTCACCGCGGACATGCTGAAGGCGCTCAAGTAGTCCGCGGGCCGAGACGCCGCCAGGCGTCCACGACCGTTTGCGTCGAAATGCCGAGCATGGACGGCTCGCCGCCGATCTCCCCGCGCACCAGTTCGACCGGTGCGCCCGCCACTCCCAACGGCCGGTACAGCGACGGCGATGCCTTGCCGAACAGCACGACCAGCGGACAACCGACCGCCGCCGCCGCGTGAGCGGGTCCCGAGTCCACGGTGATCAAGGCCTCCGCGCGCGCGAGCAGCGCGACGAGTCGAGGCACCGGCAGATCATCGGCGGCGTTGTGAGTCCGCGCACCACGGGCGAGCGCCGCCACGGCCTCATTCAGCGCGTATTCCGGCCCGGCCCCAAGAAGCACGATCGTGTGCCGCGGCCGGTCCGTACCGACCGCGCGGATCACTTCGGCCCAGCGCTCGTGCGGCCAGTGCTTGTGGTTGACGGCGAGGCGCCGCAGGCCGCGCCGCATCGTGCGCTTGTTGCCGATTTGAATCAGGATCAACGGTGCATCGGCGAGCCCTCGCCGCTCCAGCCAGGCGTCGAGGTCCGCTCGAGCTTCGGCGGCCACCGCGAGGCCGCAGCCGCGCAGTCCGGTGAACTCCCCCGGGGGCGCGCGATCGGCCCAGGCCGCCGGCGAAATCGCGGCGAGCCGACGCCATTGCTCCGTTGCGTGCTCACCGTCCCGTAACGGGTGATCGCGGACATCGACGATCTGCGCTGCGTTGATGCCGGCACGCCCGAGCAGCGCACGCGATTCATCGCTATCGTCACAGAGCCACGTCGGACCGGCGCCGCGCGCGCGCAACCGGCTTACCACCCGTTGCTGGCCGGCCGAGAACCAATAGGGCGTCTTGCGGCTGCGCAACGAATACACGTCCCCCACCCCCGGCTGGCCGCGCAGCAGCGGTTCGCTCCAGGAACCGGATGTGAGCACGTCGACCGGGCGCTGCCACCTTGCATGGAGTTCACGGATCAAGGCGGTCAGGAGGACCATGTCGCCGAAGGCGCCGAAGCGCACGACCAACGGGCGGTCGCCGCCGGCTTCCGTCCCGGGCGCGACGTCAGTCGGCATACGCGGGTAAATATTGACTGTCCAAGGAATCTCCAGCTCGCACGTTGCGTGAGCGCCGGCCAGTTTACTAGCCCGCCGCCCGCCGCGCGCGAACGGCTGCCGGACCGGTAAAACCACCGGTAATGTTATCCTTCCGGCCTTGTCGCGGTGCGCGATGCGATTGGAGCGACGGCATTTCATGAATCTGGTCATCGACGTCGGCAATACCCGCCTCAAGTGGGCCTCGGTGACCAGCGCAGGCCTGTCCGACCAGAAGGCGATCGTACACAAGGATGCCAAGCCGGCGCTGTGGACGGCCGCGCTGTTCGACGCGGGGCACAAGCCCGAGCGGGTGCTGATCGCGAATGTCGCCGGCGAGCGAATGGCCAAGATGCTGACGCGCTCGACCAAAAAAACCTTCGGCTTGAAGCCGGAATTCGTCACGACGGCACGCGATTTCCAGGAATTGACGAACGGCTATCTGGACCCCGCGCTGCTCGGGGTCGACCGCTGGCTCGCCGTCATCGGCGCCTGGACCATGGCCCGTTGTGCGCTGTGCATCGTCGATGCCGGCACCGCCGTGAAGGTGGACGGCGTCGACGCCGGCGGCCGGCATCTAGGGGGCCTCATTGCGCCCGGAATCCAGATGATGCGCGAGACGCTGCTGGCCAATACCAGCGGTATCGCCCGGGCCGCCGAACTGAGTTCGCCGTCCATGTCGGGCGTCCTCGCCAACAATACGATCGGTGCGGTCTCCCGGGGGGCCGTCTACGCGCTTGCCGGCCTGGCGGATCGGGCCGCCGAGACGGTCGAACAAAGCACCGGCACGAAGCCGCGCCTGTTCATCACCGGGGGTGATGCCGGCATGATCGCCGCCGCCATGCGTACGCAGGGCGAGATCGTTCCGGACCTCGTGCTGCGCGGCCTCGCCGTGCTCGCGACGCGACCGCGCTGACGGCCGACCGGGTTCCTTGAAATCCGCGGGCAGAGACTCCATGGATGTCTCATGAGCACTCACATGCACGTCGTCTGTGGAAACTGTGATTCGGTGGTGAGATTGCCGGCCGGACGCCTTACCGAGGCGCCCCGCTGTCCCAAATGCCACGAGCCGCTGTTCGCGGGCAAACCCGTGACGTTGACCGCCGCGAATTTCGACAAACACGTCACCCGCAACGACCTGCCGCTGGTGGTCGACTTTTGGGCGCCGTGGTGCGGCCCCTGCCGGACGATGGCACCGTTCTTCGAACAGACGGCGCGCGCCCTTGAACCGCGGCTGCGATTCGCCAAACTCGACACCGATGCGGCACCCGCGCCGGCGGCCAGGTATCAGATCCGCAGCATCCCGACCCTGATCGTGTTCCGGGGCGGCCGCGAAATCGCCCGGGAGTCGGGTGCGATGGACGCCGGCCGGCTGACGCGCTGGCTGCAATCGGCGGCCGGTCTTGCGACGGACGGTCGCGCGGCCTAGCCGTTCAACAGGTGCATCACGCGCTCGTGATAGCGCGTACCCGCGGCGACGTCGCGCGGCGCCACCGAGTCGATCCGGGCGAGGTCTTCCGCGCTGAGCACGATATCCGCCGCGGCGCAGTTCTCCTCGAGCCGATCGGCGCGCGTCGTCCCCGGGATCGGCACGATGTCATCGCCCTGCGCCAGCAACCACGCAAGCGCGAGCTGCGCCGGCGTGCAGGCCTTCTCGGCGGCAATGCGCTTGATCTGATCGACCAGGGACCGGTTCCGCGCGAAATTCTCGGCCTGGAATCGCGGCGTGCCGCGCCGATAATCATCCGCGGCGAGATCATCCAATTGGTCGAATCGCCCCGCCAGGAATCCGCGTCCGAGCGGGCTGTAGGCGACGAAGCCGATGCCGAGTTCACGCACCGTCGCGAGAATCTGCTCCTCCGGATCGCGGCTCCAGAGCGAATACTCCGTTTGCAGCGCGCTGATCGGATGCACCTTGTGGGCACGCCGCAGCGTCGCAGGAGCCGCCTCGGAAAGCCCGATGAAACGAATCTTGCCCTGCCGGACGAGATCGCCCATGGCGCCGACCGTCTCCTCGATCGGCACCTTCGGATCGACGCGGTGCTGGTAATACAAATCGATCGTCTCGACGCCGAGCCGCTGCAGCGAGGCTTCGCAGCACGCGCGCACGTATTCCGGCCGGCCGTCGACGCCGCGCGCCGCGCTGCCCGCTTCGCGGGTGATGCCGAATTTGGTCGAGATCAGCGCCGCATCCCGCCGTCCCCGCAACGCCTTGCCGACCAGGCGCTCGTTCCTATGCGGTCCGTACATGTCGGCCGTGTCGAGCAAGGTCACGCCGAGATCGAGCGCCCGCCGGATCACGGCAAGCGCCTCATTCTCATCGGTGGCGCTGCTCGAATAGAATTCGGACAGACCCATGCATCCAAATCCCAGGGCCGAGGTCTTCAGGCCCTGAGCACCTAGCGATCGCACCTTCAAGGACCGCTCCTCGTTCAAGCCTTCTTCGCCAGACCGACCACGACGAGCACGCAGCCGAGCGCGAGGACGGCGCCGCCCACCCCGGGCGGAATCCGCTTTTCCTGCTGCACCTTCGCCTCGAAATCACCGATTTTCATGACGCTCTTTTGACTCGAATAGGTCGGCGCCTGGATGAGGACGTACAAGCCTCCGGCGACCATCAAAGCACCCAAAATGAGCAGAATGCGTTTCATTGTATTGATCCGTCCAGCATGCCGGGCATCGCGGCCGTTCCATTGTAGTCCGTGACGGCGCGCTTGTCGGGCCGGATCTTCGCGGGTAGGCTCGGCGGATGAAAATCGATCCGCAGCGATTCCGTGTACGCGCGGACACGGTCGTGGACTTGAAGAAGTGGCCGACACGCATCGAGCCGGTATACAAGAGCGATGCGCACTACGAAAAGGCCCTCGGCGAGCACGTGGCTGACTTGAGCGCCCAGCAGGCCCGTCTCTACGCCTCGTCGAGCCACGCGCTGCTGTTGATCTTCCAGGCCATGGATGCCGCCGGCAAGGACGGCGCGATCAAGCACGTGATGTCCGGAGTCAATCCGCAGGGCTGCCAGGTCTACAGCTTCAAGCATCCCAGCGCGACCGAACTGCAGCACGATTTTCTTTGGCGCACGACGCGCGATCTGCCGGAACGGGGCCGCATCGGGATATTCAACCGCTCGTATTACGAAGAGGTGCTGATCGTGCGGGTCCACCCCGAAATCCTGCGCAACGAGGGCCTGCCGGACCCATCGCGTCGCACCAAGTCGATCTGGCCGGCACGATATCGGTCCATCGTCGATCTGGAGCGTCACCTGTACGAAAATGGCACGCGCATCGTCAAATTCTTCCTGCACCTGTCGAAAGAGGAACAGAGACGGCGCTTCCTCGAACGCATCGACGAGCCGACCAAGAATTGGAAATTCAGCCGCGCCGACATCGCCGAGCGGCAATATTGGAAGAGCTACATGCATGCCTACGAAAAGTGCCTGAGCGCCACCAGCACGGAAACCGCCCCCTGGTACGTCGTTCCGGCAGACGACAAGCGCACGTCACGCCTGGTCGTCTCCAGCATCATTCTGGAGACCGTGGGGAAGCTGAAATTGGAATTCCCGAAAACCAGTCCCGGCCGCCGGCGCGAACTGCTGGAGCTGCGCAAACAACTGTCCCGATAGAGCGGTTCGGCGCGCGCTTCAACCCGCCGCCCGCGTCGAGCCCCGATGCAGCGCCCGCAGCACCGGCGGCAGCAGATCCGGCAAGTCCTCGGCCAACAACCCCGGGCCGAATGATGCGGCGGCGGCGCCATGCATCCAAACCGCGGCCGCTGCGGCTTTCCACGCCTCCACGCCCTGCGCCAACAATCCGACGAGTATGCCGCCCAGGACGTCGCCGGAGCCGGCGGTCGCGAGTGTCGCCGGGGCGTTGGTGTTGATGATCGCGCGGCCGTCGGGGGCGGCGATCACCGTATCCGCGCCTTTCAGCACGACGACGGCACCACAGAGCACGGCCGCGGCCCGCGCACGGGCGAGCCTCGAACCCATGATGTCGAACAGGCGGCGATACTCGCCGTCATGAGGCGTGATCACGCAAGGCCCGCGGATCGCCCCCGTCAGCGCCGACCGCTCGTTCTTGAACGACGTGAGCGCATCGGCGTCCAGGACCGTGGGTCGCCCGGTGGCCAGCATCGCCAGCGTCCGCATGCGGGTCTCATCGCCGATCCCCGCCCCGGGGCCGATCAGGAGTGCCGACAAGCGTGGATCACGCAGCCGCGGACCGAGATCCGGGTCTGCACCCAGGGGCTCGACCATGATGCTCACCAGCGACGCGGCGTAGACCGGCAGCGCGATATCCGGTACGGCGATCGTCACGAGGCCCGCGCCGGCGCGGGCGGCCGCGCGCGCGGCGAGCCGCGCCGCCCCGGTAGCCGGATAGCCGCCGACGATCAGCACGTGGCCGCGGGAATACTTGTTGTCTTCGAGCCGCAGTCGCGGCAGCGCATCGACCCAAAGCGCCGGATCGTTCTCGAAAGTTCGCACGCCGATCTCATCGAGCACGGAGTCGGCGATGCCGATGTCGGTGACGACGACCTCGCCGCACAGCACACGACCCGGCAATAACAGGTGCGCCGGCTTCTTGCGGAAGAACGTCACCGTCAACACGGCCCGCACCGCACCGCCACTTTCACCCGTGTCGCCGAACAGGCCGCTCGGCACGTCGACGGCCACGAGCGGCAGTCCGCTGGCGGCGGCCGCTTCGAGTGTGGCCGCCGCGGCACCCGCGACCGGACGGTCGAGACCGGCGCCGAAGATCGCATCGATGATCAATTCCGCATTTTTCAGCACCGCGGGCGCAAGCCTGTCGACCGGTCCGGACCACCGGTCCGCATACTCCCGCGCCGCGCCGCGCATGCGCTCGCGCGCTTCCAGCATCGCCACACGCACCGGCCATCCGCGCTCTGCGAGACGCAGGGCGGCTACCACCCCATCGCCGCCGTTGTTGCCGGGACCGACGAGCACGACGACCGGCCGCGGGGTCCAGCGCCGCTCGATCTCGCGCGCGACCGCCTCGCCGGCACCGGCCATTAGCGCGGCAACCGGGTTTCCGGCGGCGACCGTGCGCTGGTCCGCCTCGGCCATCTGGGCGACGTCGAGCACGGCGGAACGGCGGAATGAGGGCGGCATGAGAGCTCGAGTTTACTCCGGCCGGCCGTGACGCAGTTATCGACTGGATGATATGGTCGGCATCCTCGCGACACCCGTCGCCCGCCCCAGGAATCCACAGCCACATGATCGAACGCCGGCCAGCCTATCGCAGCCCCTTCGCGACCCACGGAGTTCTCGCACTGATCCTCGCCGCGGGCTGCATGCGGGCGCCGCCCGCAGCCGCGATTCCCGCCGCCATCGGCGATGCCCGCACCGCGCCGCAGCCCGGCGCGCCGGTGAATCTCGCCGCATTCGATCGCTCGGAGCGGCTCGTCGGGCTGCGCGATGGGATCACCCTGGGTTATGTCGACAGGGGTCCCCGGGACGGGCGGCCGGTCCTGCTCATTCACGGCTATACCAACGATGCCCGCAACTGGGTGCCGCTGCTGCCGTATCTCGATCCGCGGCTGCGGTTGATTCTGGTGGATCTGCGCGGTCACGGCGAATCGAGCAAACCGGCGTGTTGTTATGCCCGCATCGACATGGCCTACGACCTACGCCTTTTGTTGGATCGCCTCGGGATCAAAAAGGCCGACGTGATCGGACATTCGCTCGGCAGCATCGTCGCGCAAACCTTCGCCGAGACCTGGCCGACGCGGGTGCGCAGTGTCGTCCTGATCTCCTCGACCGGCGGTTACAGGGCCGGATGCCCTAACGTCACGCCGGCCGATGCGCCGCCGCTGCCGCAGCTGCGCGCGGCACTGCTGCGCCAGCACGATCCGATCGATCCCAACGGGCAGTTCATGTCCGATTGGTACGGCACGACCCGACCGGCGGATCCGCAATTGTTGCGGCTGCAGCGGCGCGACGCCGCCCGGATCCCAGTCCGGGTGTGGCTCGCGATTCTGGACCAAGCCGTCACCGGCATCGATCTGCAGACCACGCTGCCACGGCTCGAGGCCCCGACGCTCCTGCTCTGGGGCGCGAAGGACACGCTGATGGGCGAGGCCGACCGGTGCTCGTTGATGCGGGCGCTGCCGCACGCACAGGTGAAGATCTTCAAGGACTACGGCCACAATCCGTTCTGGCAGGATCCCGCCGCCGTCGCCGCGGCGATCAACCCCTTTCTGGCTGGGACCTGAGCGGCGATGAGCGCGGCGATACCACGCATCGATATCGGACCGCTGTTCGGCCCGGCGTCGCCTGAGCGCGACCGCGCCGACCAGGCGATCATGGCCGCGTCCGCGGATACCGGCTTTTTCATCGCGGCCGGAGCGGATGCGCTGGCACCGCTCGGCCCCGGCGCGAGAGCCGACCTGCTGCGGATATTCACGCTGCCCGAGCCTGAACTTCGCAAGCTCTGGCGCCAAAAATTCGACCCCGGAAATCCGAACGTCTACCGCGGCTGGTTTCCGCTGCAACAGGGATTTCTGACCAGCAAGACGGGCATCGATCTTGGGCCCGACGTTGCGTACGGGCCCGCAGTCCTGCTCGCTGGCGATCCGCTGCGAGAGCGCACGCCGCTGCCCTCACCGCAGCAACTGCCGGGCTGGCGCGAGGCCGTCGCCACGTATTATCTGGCAATGGAGCGCATCAGCCGCGCGTTGATGCGCTCCATTGCGCGCGGCCTCGGCCTCGCCGAGACGCACTTCGATGGCGCCTTCGTCCAGGGCGGCTTGTCGACCTTGCGATTCATCCGCTACCCGTTGCGAACCGACGCCGACCGCGTCGCCGAAACCGATCCGACTGTCTGGGTGGAACACCATGGCGAACGCCGTTATGTGACCGGCGCGCCGCACGTCGATTCCGGGTTTCTGACGCTGCTCGCCCAGGATGGCGTCGAGGGGCTCCAGGCACAACATCGCGATGGCGCCTGGCTCGACGTTCCGCCGGTCGAAGGCTCGCTCGCCGTCAATTTCGGCAAAGTGCTCGAGCGCTGGTGCGGCGGACGGATCAAGGCCACACGGCATCGCGTGATCGGCAGCGGCCGCGAGCGATTCTCGATCCCGTTCTTCTACGAGGCGGGTGCCGAAGCGCAGATCGCGCCGCTGCCGATCGCCGGCGCGGCGCAGTTCGAGCCGTTTCTGTTCGGCGATTATCTGTGGGCGACCACGACCCAGTTCGTGGAATTTAAGGGTATGGAACGGCTACGGACGCCTTTGCGGCGCGGTGAATCCACGGCAGACCGCGGCTAGTTTGTTCCCGTCCGGATCGCGCACGTAGGCGGCGTAGAAGTCGGCGTTGTATTGCGGCCGCAGTCCCGGAGGGCCGGCGCTCGTGCCGCCGTGCGCGACCGCCGCCGCATGAAACGCGTCGACCTCGGCCCAGGAGCGCGCCGCCAATGCCACCATCGTGCCGTTTCCCGGCGTCGCCGCTTGCGCGTCGAACGGCTTGCACACCCACAGCGCGATCTCGACCGCGCCACCATTCAGATACGTACCCCAGCCGGTCTCTTGCCGGATTCAGCGCGCCGCCGGCACGCGAATCAACGGCGCGCGACAGCGGCCCGCGAGCGCGGACGCGGAGCACATGCGCGGCGCGAGACCGCGATCCATGCAGATACGAACCTCGGTCAGCTGCGCATCGGGTCCGCGACTGCAAACCGCGAACAGGCCCCGCGTCGGGAGCGCCGGATTGGCACGCATGAAATCCCCCTCGACCCGCAGCGGCGATGCGCTTTGCGCAAGACGCGCGTTGGCGAAGCTCCGCGGGATCGCGACGCGCTGCGCCGCGCGGCGCAGGAGGTCGAAATACGCCTCAGGTCGCAGGCCGCTGCAACTGCCGTGCGCTTTCCATTCGTGGAATACGAGCTTGCGCGCCGGCATCAGGTCCAGGACCCCCTGCGCCACCCGCGCGGGCACGCGCTCGCGCGCACCGCAATACTCCAAGCGGCCCCGTTCCCGCTGCGGCCACAATCCATGCACGACGAATCCATGCCTCGTCGGCCCGCGGCACTCCTCGGACGCAGGCGACCGCGCGCAGAACGTCGGCGACCACGAAAGCGACAACAGGTAATAGGAAAACTCGCCGGCCGGCGCGGCCCCGCGCGAATCACGATGGCGGTGGGCCAACGCCGGACCTGCCATCGACAGGCAGACTACCGCCACCCCGCCAGCCCTCCACAGGCGCCCGCGGGCGGTCGATCGGCTCATGTTTCCGGCGCGGGTCACTAAGGTATAATAACGCGCTTTCGACGCCGACTTAGCACAGCGGTAGTGCAACGGTTTTGTAAACCGTAGGTCGGGGGTTCGAATCCCTCAGTCGGCACCAGATATCAATAATCGCGGGCAATGCCCGGCTCCACGAGCACCCGTCGCGCGCTGCATTCGAACCCCCGACAGACAAACCAGTCGGGTTCGACAACGGCGCGCA
>JAJXYR010000261.1 GCA_021780475.1 Pseudomonadota bacterium | reverse complement strand
CGGTTGGGACGTCGCCAGCTCAGGCGCGAATTTGACCACTGCACGGGCGTCGAGCAATTCCGCGTCGATGCCCGAAAGGCGCATCGCATTGCCTCGCCTCGAGAATGCGGTCATGTCGTCGTCCGAAGTGGCGAGATCGAGCACGCCACGCGGACTGAACATGACGTTGTAATTCAGGATCCGCGACAGTTGCGACCAACGGCGCAACGCATCCTCGTAGAAGTGGTGGTTCTCCGGAAGGAGATAGTTCGACCGAACGATCGTGGTATTTCGTCCGACGTTGCCGTATCCCAGGATGTGCTTCTCGAGCACCGCAACACGCTTGATGCCGTGGTCGCGCGCCAGATGATATGCCGTGGCGAGACCGTGCCCTCCGGCGCCCACGACGACGACGTCATACTGAGATCGAGGCGCGGTGCGGCGCCAGAGCGGACGCCAATACGTCGAGCCGGAAATTCGCGCACGCAGCAGCGCCCACGCAGAATAGCGCTGCAGATTTGCATCTCGAGACACGCTGGCGAGGCCTAGAACGCGTAGCTGAATCTGACCCCTATCGTTCGAGGTCGGCCGACGAAATCCGTCTGCACGAATTGCCCATCGCCTATGAACGTGATGTAGCGAACGTCGGTCACGTTCTGTCCGACCACTTGTGCGGTCCAGGGGCCTTTTGCGACCCCGATCGACGCATCGTAGGTCGTGTATCCCGGTTGATTGTAATTCGCGATGTATCCGGTTCCCGAATAGGAGTGGGACTGATGGACCCCTCCCACTTGCCAGAATGCACGGTAGTCGTCCAGAGAGAAGTCGTAGCGAACGCGCAAGTTGGCCTGGAACGGCGGCGATTGGGACGGTGGACTTCCCAGGGCACCGTAGGGGTTCGGAATGGACGTGATCGGTTGCCCGTTGAGTCCGATCAGGTAGGGAGAGTTGGTCTGCTCGCCGCTATTCCATGCCGCGGCGCCGATCAACGTCAGGCCGCGAGTGACCCTCGCCGAGACCTGTGTTTCCAGTCCTCTGACGCGATAATTCGGGCCGTTCGTCGTGAATATCAGATTGCCCAGCCCACCCTGCGGGTCGAAGAATTGCACTTGTACGTTCTTCCAGTCCTCCTGGTACAACGCACCGTTGAACTGTACTCGGTGATCGAACCAATCGGTCTTCCATCCCAGTTCGTTGTTGGTGAGCGTGTCCGGCGCGAACGTGAGCGGAGTCTGGTACGTGCCATTCAAATGCACGGTCGAGTTTCGATTGAATCCACCCGGGCGGAAGCCTTGCGACCAGGTGTAGTAGACCATCGCATCGCGAGTCACATGCCAGGTCAAATTGGCGCGACTCTTGAATCCCGAGTAGGAGTTGTGCAGCCCCTCGGCATCGAGATTCGTGGCGCCGGCGGTCGTACAGGGAGGCGCCGGGGTCGTACCCACGTAACACCCGAAGCTGCTGACTGCACTCCCCACTTCCGTGTTGTGAAACTTGTAGTAGCGTGTTCCCAGCGTGAGCGTGAGCGTTCTCGGAATGATGTCGACGTCCAGCGATCCATACACGGCGATCTGCGTGTATCCCCGTGTGATGTCCTCGAAGAACGCCGTATTCGCGCCCCGCACACCGGGGTTGTTGGACGTGGCGCCGGGCGGAGGCATGACGGGGGCGAATCCCGGTGCCGTTTTGTAGTTGAAGTTCGTCTGTTCGTGGATTTTGAAATCCTCCCAAAACACCCCTCCGATGCCTCGTATCCGCGCGTCTTGAGGGGTACTGAGGCGCAGCTCCTGGCTGTCGTGAACGTCCTTCTCGAAGTCCTGCCAAGTCGCACTCGGTGAATAGCATTGCCCCGAGGCGCCATTCGCCCCCGGGACGCACTGGTAATAGTCGGCGTAAACACCCCGCGCGTAATTGGTGTAGTCCTGGACCTGCTCGACGTTGCGGACGATATAGCCGCCGGCATAGACGAGCTTCAGATCCCCGATGCGGCCGCGAACGGTCAGGGCCGTATCCTCGAAGCGATCCTTGTCGTAGGACGGGTTGTATAGCTGGACCGAAAGGTCCGGCAGCGGCTGCGAGACGGGGCCTCCGGGATTCGGGGCGACGTTGGGGCCGGAGGAACGAGGCATCTCGTAGAACACGCCGTCGGCGCCCATATCCTGATACGACTGAACCAACAGCGCGTCCCAGTCCGCGTTCGCCTTGTACAGCGCTTCGGCGCGAATGCCCTTATAGGTGACCGGATTGATCGCCCTCGCGACGAGATTGTAGTTATTGACGCTATTGACCGTCGAAGTGTAACTCGGGATGTTGTTGACGTAGTTCGCATAGTGAATGCTGGGATCCGTGCTGCTTCGTACGAAACGGCCCGGTACGTTGTTGATGTAGCCTCCTCGGCTATCGTCGTAGATCACGGCGCGCAGTGCCAAGGTGTCCGAGATCAGCGGGACGTTGATCACTCCCGTGAGGCTGGTGCTCGGGTCTCCATGACTCGTCGTGTCGTAACCCGCGCTGACGCTCCCCGCCGTCTTGTCCAGCTTCGGTTCGTTCGTGATGTAGCGAATGACACCGGCCTGCGCGCCCGCCCCGAACAGCGTACCTTGAGGGCCCTCGAGCACTTCGATGCGGTTCAGGTCGGCGGCATAGACGTCGAGATTCCGTCCCGGGACCTGCATGGACTGCTCATCGAGATAGACGGCAACGTTCGGGAACGGCCCCACGACGCCCACGCCCTGGTTTCCGGAGACGCCCGCGGCGCTGAGCCCGCGCATATAGATGTTCCCCTGGCCGGGGCCGTTGCTGTCCGCGGTCACATTAGGCAAGTACCGGACGAAATCGTCGAAGGTCGCAACGTTCAACTGCGTCAACATGGTCGACGTCATGACCTGCAGCGTGATCGGTACGTCCTGCATGTTTTGCGCTCGTCGCTGCGCTGTCACGACGATTTCTTGCAGTTGATCCGAAGTGCCGGCGAAGTCCGGCCTGGTGGAGGCGGCGCTCGCGGCGCCTGCCAGCGAACCGCTCAAAATGGTCGCGATCGCCACGGATAGCTTCCCGTTCAGTTTCATTTTTTGCCCTCTCCCTTCAGGGTCCACGGGACTGCATCGGACGATGCGGACCCGCCTGGATTGAATTCCGACTCCGTCAGCAGCCGGGGGGGCGGCCACTGGGGTGGATTTTCCGACATTTTTGACAGGTTAAAATAATAATTTTAACATGTCAATATTCGGTGAATTGGCCGGATGATGGGACCAGCACTGGCTCGAATGCTCCGTTTGGACCTGCCTCCGCCGTGTTTTGTCGGCGTCAACCTCGTCGGAGACGCGAGCCTTTAGTCATCGAAGCACCGACATGTCAAAATGCAGCGACGCCTCGTCCCCCACGGATCAATCGGAGTGCGGTTCAAATCCAATCATGACGAAGAAGGAAACGAAGCTTCGGGTCATCGACGGATCCTTGTCCTTGGACGGAGTCGAGTCCCTACCCCTCAACGTGAGGGCGTACGAGCTCATTCGACTCGACATCTTGACGTTCCGCCTCAGACCGGGAGAGCGAACCTCCGAGCGACTCTTGGCAACTCGCTACGACCTCGGCATGGCTCCGATCCGCGCCGCGCTGCCTCGACTGGTTCAGGAGGGGTTCATCGAAAAAACCGCGGAGCGAGGCACTTTCATTGCCCCGCTGACCCTGCGGGGCGTCCGCGACACCTACCAGATGCGCTACCTGTTGGAACCTCACGCCGCTGAATTGGCGGCTGTACGAGGCATGGACCCTGCGCGGCTCGATCGCCTGCGCAAGGTATGCGAATCCAAATGGGCGGCCGACGCAGACGATGCGGTCATTCACATACTGCTGGCCAATCGGGATTTCAATCTCGCGATCGCCGAGGCGTCCGGGAACTTGCTACTCGCGAATACCATTCGCCACCTGCAGAATCTCTCGTTGCGCATTTTGTTCCTGGCGACGACTCAGGACGACGCCGAGAACTTCTGGGGCGCGGGACCAGGAAGGATCCGCGACGCGATCGCCGAACGAAACGGACCGCTGGCGCGAGAACTCTACGCGGCCGATCTGGCGGAAGGCGAACGTTGGGCGATGCGGGCGATCATGGCTTTGCCCGAACTCGAAGGAGTCAATCTCGCCGATCTGAATACGGTCCGCTCGCGACACCCTCCGGCGCGGTGATCGCCACCGAGGCTTGCACTGCCGATGAGCGGCGCATCGAATACCGTGGAACTGCGTCCGTCCCTCGGCCTGCGCGACGTGATCCTGTTCATCGTGACCGCCGGAACGAACTTCCAATGGATCGCCACAGCCGCCGCCACGGGTGAGAGTTCGATCGTCGTCTGGATTCTCGGGGGACTGCTGATGTTCCTCCCGTTGTCCGTCTGCGTCGTGTTTCTCTCTGCGCGCCATCCCGCACAGGGCGGACTGTACGTATGGAGCAAACGGGCGTTCGGTCCTTGGGTGGGATTCATGACCGGCTGGACCTATTGGACGAGCAATCTTCCGTATTTTCCCGGCCTGCTCTATTTCGCCGCCGGGAATGCCCTATTCATGTCGGGGCGAACGAGCGGTAACGCGATCCAGTCACCGTCATTCTTCATCGCGTTCGCCGTCGGCGGATTGCTCCTGGCCACCGTGCTCAATCTGCGCGGGATGAAGGTGGCGAAGTGGCTCAATAACCTCGGCGCCATCGCTCGATGGCTCTCGGTCGCTCTGCTCGTCGTGCTCGGCATCGCCGTGTGGATCGAGTTCGGCAGTTCGAATCCGATGACCGCGCGGGCCTTCGTGCCCTCTGCGCACCTGCCCGACTTGGTCTTCTGGTCGACGATCGCGTTCGCCTGGACCGGCCCGGAAGCAGCCCCCTTCATGACCGGAGAAATACGGGACGCCCGCCGCACGATACCGAGGGCGCTTGCGGCCGCGGCACCAATGATCGCGGCGATCTACCTTGCCGGCACGATGAGCGTTCTGATCATTCTGCCGCAGGCCCATACCAGCGCGCTCTACGGGGTCATCGAAGCCGTTCGCGCGGCCGCGCAACGCTTGCACCTGGCGTGGATGGTTCCGCTCGCGGCGTTGCTGCTCAGCCTGGCGTGCCTCGGAAGCGTCGGTGCGTGGCTGGGCGCCGTCGCGAGAATTCCATTCGTGGCCGGTATCGACCACATCCTGCCGCGGGCATTCGCCAAGCTTCATCCGCGCTACGGCTCGCCGACGCTCGCCATCGTCACGCAATCCGTGATTGCATTCGCCTTCGCACTCCTTGGGCAAGCCGGAACCACGGTAAAAGGTGCCTACGACGTGCTAATCAGCATGATGGTGGTCGCCGTCATGCTACCCTTCATTCCGTTGTTCGCAAGCGCAATCCCGCTCTCAGCTGGCCCGCCGATACCAGGCGAGGTATCAATTCCCGGAGGCCGCTTGACGATCGTCACCATGGCGCTGATCGGCTTGGCGACGACGATCGGCTCGATCATCGTCGCCTTCGTGCCTCCTCGGGACGACCCGGATCCGATGCTCGCCGCGCTGAAGGTCGTTGCGATGACCGGCGCGCTGCTCGTCACCGGCGCCCTGATTTACTCGTCGGGCAAGAAGCGGGAGCGCCTACGGACCGCCGCTGCGCGCGGACAAGGCGAGATTGCGCACGAGCGCGCGGACGTCTGATTGCTCGGGAAGCGACCGAACGATCCGCAGAACGGCGTCGATCTGCGCAGGCGAAATCACGTCCGCCGTCGCCCATCGGAATTTGTCTTCGACGGCATCGCGACCGGGCAACCGGTCCGGAAAGAGCACATTGGTCCCTTTCACCGGCCCTAGACGAGATCCATCCAGAAGCTCGATTTCGACGATCGCGCCTTCTTCGCCACCCGGCAGTTCTGCTTCCGACAACAGATACCGTTCCGTCAGTTCGCGACTCTCGGTCAAACGCACTCGTCCGGCGAGGGCTCTCGTACGGGGATCGGCGAGACGCTCTGGTGCCATCGATCGCGGGTGAACCTCGCCATCCTCGAGCATGACCGCGACGGGCCAACTGATCGAGAACTGCGCCTCCTCGGAGGACTCGGGAACTCGCGCACCCAGGCGAACGGCATCGCTGTAAGCCTGCACGCGAATTTGGCTTACCTGCGCGCCGACGGCACCGTACCGCCGCCGAATCTCACCGACAGCGTCCAGGGCGGCGTGCGCAAAGGAGCAGCAAGAATACCGCTTCCAATGGATGCCGTTCGGCAATATCCAGTTCGAGCCGACATCCGTCGTCCAAGGGCGATGAGCCTGCGAGTACATGCGGCTGACGATGCCCGTGAAGCCGCGCGCCGCGAGTTCCGCCGCTTCGATACCGACCTTCGCCCCCGCGCCGTTCGCATGTTTGACCATCGCGGGGTACTCGAGATCTCGCATCATCGGCGCCTCGGGCGCGAGATATTCCGCGATTCCGAGCGCGTGGACGATCTGAGCGGGCGAGAGACCCTTCGAATGAGCCGCAATGGCGGCGCAGGCGGGAGCGCCCCAAGAACCGCAAGCTTGAAATTCACGGGCCGCATCGACGACCGGTGCGTCCGGCCCGAAGTTCAGGCAGCGCCCGGACCGGAAAGCAACTTCGTACCCCAAGGCCACGCTCGCGATGAAATCCCTGCCGCAGGCACCGCTTTGCTCGGCCATCGCAAGCGCGGTCGGCACCACCATCGCGCCGGGATGACCCCAGGTGTATCGGCCGACGTCGTCCAAATCGGTGCCGTTGGCGGCAGTCGCATTCGCGAACGCGGTCGCCGCGGCGGTCCGCCTCTCGCCCGTCGCGAGTATGGTGGCCTTGCCGTCTCGCCCGCCATCGGCGGCATGAGACGCGGCGATTTTTGCGGCTGGACTCGGCGCACCGCAGACCATGGCCGCGAAGGTATCCAGAGCACAGAGCGAAGCGAGCTCGGCCACCGCTTCCGGCAGATCCTCATATCGAAATGACGCGATGAATCGCGTCAAGGGATGAGTCCGCGCGGCTTCTCTCGTAGACATTTGACGTCGGTCGCCCCCCGCCTTGTTTATCGACAGGTTAGAATTGTTACATTGACATGTCAATTTTCGGACGCTGACGACAAATCGACCAACGCCGCGTCATCGCCGACCACGAGCACCTCTTCGCGCGGGAAGTGATAATGAGCGCATTGCGGTGAGATGCAGTGACTGACGTCGAGCGGCGGATTTCGGCCCCCGTCGGACACCCAGTGCCAAAACTGGTCCCCGTGACGTCTTGAATTACGTGGTATGGGGCAAGAGTCGTTTCGCGGCGCGACTTTGGAATGCGATTCGAACGGATCAATGGTCGATTCCGCACCTCGGCTTGAGCAACTCGGGGGGAGATCATCGGTTCAGCCCGCCCGGACGACGACCCTCCGCGGAATGTGCGCCCGAACCAGGGCCTTCGCGCCCCGAGGGTACAACGTGAGGATGGGAGTGTGATCCCCCGGGCTTGAGCGAGCGGTTGCCCAGCTGCCATGGGCGCTCACCCATCGGATCGAAGTGACGCGGGCCGTCCGGGAATGTTGGGCTAATCGGATGACATGCCGCTCGCGACGGAGCGCCGAGCAGCCTACCGACCCGGTGGCATTTTGGGCTGGCACCGAGGCCCCAATTCACATGATATTCGGTGAGTTCCGGCGATGACAGATGCGTGATAAGTTATTGTTTATTGTAACCTTTTTTATCTCGCGCGGGCGGAAAAGCCGGGTTCGGGACGTGGGAGTCGCAGGTTCAAGTCCTGTCACCCCGACCAATCTGGAATGGTCTATTGCGCGCCGGAAGGCCCTGCGGGAATCCGCACGCGATGAATAGCGAACGCCCCCTACTCTTTGAGCTCGGTGCCGGCAATTCCGATGGTCCGTGCCGCCGCACCTCGCACTGCGGCGTACGCATCCAATATACCCACCGCCGTCTCGGCCACCAGGATGTACGCACCACCATCGGCGGGATCGCTTCGCGCCGCGGCATCCAATGCTTGAACGATCTCATGTAGACCGGGCAGGTCTTCGTATAGCCACCGGTTGATTCGAGTCACGCGCGTCCGCCAGACCTCGCGCAGGGGTTGACCCGGAATGGGGTCATGAAAGTCTCGAATCTCGGCCGCAACGTCGTACTCCGTGCCGACCAGGTCATCGCACAACCGGATCAGCCTCGTCCGAAGCGCCTCGCTCATTCGGACCTTCGGCAGTTCCTTCTGGATGAAGGCTGCTCCATCTCGCATCGTCGAGGCGCAACGACGAGATGCCACCAGAAACTCAGCGAGACTCTCGGTATTGAGAGTGGCACGTTCATCTGAGCCCTCTTGCTCTGGCATACGCTCCTTCCGGCTCGCGTCGTTGTTCCGGCCATTATGCTCCGTTGGATTTTGCGCCGGCGCGATAACGCCCCGCCTGCCCGGCGGGTATGTCCGAAAGCCGTCGAGCGGCTCTCCGAGCCCGACAGGTGGCCGACGGATTGGCGTGAAAGAGCCGCCCGGCGACCATGTCGGCGGACGTGCCGGACGCTTCAGCGGATCCAGAGCACCGGAACCCAGAGCGACACCGCGATCAGCACCAGTCCCGAACCGACCCGGATGCCGTACCGGACGCCCCCAGCGGTGAACGCCGCGACCAGCTTGCTGCACGTATTGCTCGAGAACGCGACCAGAACGGGCACCAGCACGCCCGACCGAGGAATGGCGCCGTTCGCCGCCAGCGACAAGGACGACGTCGCGCTCGCATGCGCGTCGAACAGCCCGGTCACCGCAGCGGCGAGGCCGGTTCCGACGTCGCCGTAGCGGGCGTTCACCCACTCCATCCCGGCCGTGACCGCGACGAGAACCGCCGCAAATCCGAGCGCGTGCAGGAGATTGAACGGTCGGCCCGTGATCGGGCGAGACTCCGACGAGACGGACGGCGGCCATAGCGTGACGGCGGCGGCCACCACGGCCGCGAGCAAGGCGAAGCCGAGGGAGGACCCCAGGATCGAAAATGCCGGAGGATAGATCGCCGCCACCACGACGGCGAGCAGCACGACCGTCGCCACGCAGGAGAACAGTGCGCCCGACACGCACGCACCGAGCAACGTCGGATCACTCCGCGCCCGGGTGCCGAGGGCCGCAATGGTGCCGGTGCTCGAGACGAACCCGGAGGCGAGTCCCGACAGGGCGAGCCCGAGGCGCGGCCCGGCGATGCGCAATGCGATGTAGCCCGCGGCCTGCAACCCCATGAAGGTGACAACCAGTGCGAACACGTGGCGGGGACTCGCGCCGAGCCAGGCGATCGACGCCTCCGGCAACACCGGCAGGACGATCAGCGCAAGCGCGGCGAACAGGAGCCCGTCCCGCAGTTCGGTCTCGGTGAGGAGGTCCACGGAGAATCGGTGCAGCGTGCGACGGGAGGCGAGCAGACCGGCGATCAGAACGGCGCCACCGGCGGCGAGGGCCGGTTGCCGCACGGCGAGCAGCCCGAGGAGATACGTGATGAACAGCGCGAATTCGGTGGTGATTCCGGGGTCGCGGGTGCGTTCCCGCCAGCGCCCGATGCCCGCGAGCACGACGACCAAGGCGCCACCGGCGAACTCGAGGAGCGGTGATCCCAGCAGCCCCGCAGCGGCTCCCGCCAGCGCAGCCAGCGTGAACGTGCGCACCCCGGCGAGCGATCGATGCTGCCCGAATCCTTTGCGCCGCTCGCGCTCGATGCCGATCAGCAGGCCTCCGCCCAGTGCAGCAGCCAGCCCGTACAGGATATGGTCGTCGATGTTCACGCGGGTGGGATCGCTGGGGGTATCGACGCTCGCGTCCGAGGGCTCCGATGTCTGGTGTTCGACATGCGCGGATTCCCGCGAGTTGGGGATATGAGTTTCCATCATTCCTGCATGCAAATCGATAGCCGGGCAATGCGTACATCTGCGCATGGCGCATCGTGACGGTGTCCGCTACATAATCGTCGTGCGGAGCGTCTTGGCGACTTCGGCCTTGCCGCCTGCGAGCAGGAGCGCGTGATGGGCACTCGTGGGGTCCGGTTCATGGGTCCGCGCCACGGACGACGGGCGGCGAGCACGGCAACGGTCAGTGTCCACGTGCGCGAGCTCGCTCGATTGTTCAACTCCCTCGACCCGTCGCCATTCTGGGATCGCGACCTGGATCGCGCGGCCGCGGAGTTCATCGAAGAGGAATTCAGGGACAAGCAGTCCGCCGAGGTCTGGCATCTGCACGTGATCGTGCACGAGGGCGACACGTCCGCTTCGGACCTGCAGACTGCGGTCGAGAGCTATTACGGTCGCCTGGCCCATTCGGCCCGCCTCGCCCTGCGCGAGCACCTGTGGATGGGACAGCTGGCCCTGTTTGGCGGACTGACGATCTTTCTGCTCAGCATGGGGATACGGG
The DNA here is from genome assembly GCA_021780475.1 of Pseudomonadota bacterium. Lineage (GTDB taxonomy): Bacteria > Pseudomonadota > Gammaproteobacteria > Steroidobacterales > Steroidobacteraceae > Bog-1198. The sequence goes on along the minus strand of JAJXYR010000261.1, from coordinate 7,680 downwards.
GCGTTCTCGGCCGCGCCGCGGGCCCCCTGCCACCGATGCTGGACGAGGGCCTGATCATCCTCGCGTGGCTCGCGCTGTGGAGGCCCGCCGAGGCGCTGATCTATGGTTGGGTGCCGTTCTATCGCAAACGACGGCTCTTCGAACGGCTTGCCGGCATGCGCGTTTCGGTGCGGGTCAGCACGACCGCTCACGATCACCGGGCCGGGATCGACCGCTCGCCCGGCGATGCCGATGGCGGTGGTGAAATGATATAAATCCGCAGCCATGCAAACGAAGTTCCGCTCCAAGGTCGACTGGCCGCTGCACCTGGCCAGTATCGCGACGGCCTGCGTGGCCGTGGTCGCAATCGTGACGACCGCGCACCAGGGCAACGTCCTGTTGGTGCTGCTGGCGAGCCTCGTCGCGTTGGGAGCCGCCATCGTCGTGTGGATCCTTGCCTCGACCTCTTATGAGTTCACGCAAAACTCGCTCGTCGCACGTGCCGGGCCCTTCGCCTGGCGAATCCCGCTCAGCGAGGTGACCAGCGCACGCGAGTCGCGCAACGTACGCTCGGGTCCGGCGCTGTCGATGGACCGGGTCGAAATCGGTTGGGGCAAGGGTCGTGTGTTGGTGATCTCTCCGCAGGACAAGGCGGCGTTCCTCGCAACCTTGCGCAGGCTCGCCTCGCCCCTCGCGACCGCCGATTCGCTCGAGCATCACCATGCGGGAGGCGATTCGCACTCGCGATAGCGCCGCGAGCGACTAGAATGCGTCGATGCGGCACGATAACGGGGAGCACGCGCAAGGGCCTGCGAGCAGCCGTTATCCGTTGCTCCTCCTCGGGATCTTCGGCATCGAGTTCATCGCCCTCGGCATCCATCCATGGTACCGGCAGGACTGGCTGCTGGAGAACGTGCTCGTGGTCGCGGCGATCGCGGTCCTGATCGCAGGCTACCGCCGGCTGCGCTTCAGCAATCTCGCGTACACCTTGATATGCCTGTTCTTGCTGCTGCACGAGATCGGTGCGCATTACACCTACTCCCTCGTTCCGTACGACCGATGGATCGAGCATCTCGGCGCAACGCCCCTGAGCGCGCGTTTCGCCCTTCGACGCAATCACTATGACCGGGTGATCCATTTCGCCTATGGATTGCTGATGCTCGTGCCGGCGGTCGAGTGGCTGCGCGCGGTGTCGCCCTCGCGCGGCCTCTGGCGTTATCTGTTGCCGATCCTGTTCCTGCTGTCGCAATCCGCCGCCTACGAGCTGCTCGAGTTCGCCGCGGCCCTGACGTTCGGAGGTCATCTCGGCGTCGCCTACGTCGGCACGCAAGGCGATCCCTGGGACTCGCAGAAGGATATGACCTGCGAACTCGCCGGCTCGGTCCTGGCGATGGCGGCCGTGATCGTCGTCGAGGTGGCGCGACGCGGGCTGCGAACCGATGCTAGGATGCCGACGCCAGGGGGGAAGACCAGGATATCCGGGCGTCGATAGACCGCGCGGGACCCGCCATGGCGAAGCCGGCCATGACCAATCCAAGATCCGAGGAGTCCTGACGATGGCGATATTCACGCATGTCTGCGTTGGTACCAATGACCTCTCGAGGAGCCGGCGATTCTACGATGCGGCGCTGGCGCCGCTTGGTATCGGCAACCTCGGACCGTTCGGCGATAGCGCCATTCTCTACGGTGCGCAAGGACCGGAATTCCTGGTGATGAAGCCGCGCGACGGGAAGCCGGCGACCCACGCGAACGGTGGCACGATCGGATTCGCCGCCGCGACCCGGGCCGCGGTGCACGCCTTCCACTCGGCGGCGCTCGCGAACGGCGGTACCGACGAGGGAGCGCCCGGACCGCGCACGTTCACCCCGACCGCCTACGCCGCCTACGTCCGCGATCCCGACGGCAACAAACTCTGCGCGTACTGCTTCGCGGCCGAGTAGCCACCGCGAGCGCGGCCAGGAACGGCGCCGCGATCTTCGCTGGCGTCTACGTTCCGACCGTCGGGCAGGAGAACCCCTGCGGACCCTTCGCGGCCTTCGGAACATGCCGGGTCCAGCCGGCGGGCACGTCGAACTCGTCGCTCGCGATCGGATCGTTTCGGATCTCGGTCGTCTCGGTCGTGACCGAGAACAAGGTGACCATCGGGACGGCCCCCGCGGCGGGTGCGGCCGTCGGCTCGCGGGTCGCGGCGGACTTCTTGGCGAAGTAACCGCCGAGTAACGAATGCCCGAACGCGCCGGCGGCCGAGCCGGCAATCGAGCCAAGCAGCGAGCCGCCGGTCGAGCGGGTGACCGCCGCTTGGGCGGCGGTACCGGCCGCCGTGGACGTGGAATTCTCGGCCGCCGACTCCGCCGCGGTGCCAGCGGTCGCGGTCACGCGGCCGCCGGCACCCGCTTGCTGCTTCGCGGCGCCACACCGCGTGCCGCCGAACGACATGCTGATCGTGGTCTTCAGCGGAATCCCTTGCAGGTCCTTTGCCTTTTCGCCGACTTGTTTCAGCGCGGTCGCGTATTGCGCCGTGAACTGCTGCAACTGCGGTGCGAGGGAGGTCATCGTCGCCGGATCCAAACCCATCTTCCGATCATAGGCGGCCTGGAAACTGCGCTCGTCGGTGTCGCCTGCGATGCTTTCTTTCGTCATCCAGGCATCGATCCGCACGACGTACTCGCACTGGTCGCCGGTATCCTTCCTGGTGCAGGTCTGCTTCATCGTGATCACCGAATGCCGCGCGACATGCCCCGCGATCGTTGCGCTCTCGCCGGTGTCGTGAACGTCGAACTGCGGCGGCGACATGTCGCAGTGACTCGTGCTGGGTGCCGCGTGCCCGGCCGGTCGCGGGCAGCTCTGGAGTTTCTTCAGGATCTCGGCGCGCTGCTTGTTCGCGTCGGCGATCTGCTCGGGGGACGGAAAGGTCGTTTCCGTGTAACTCCGGTGCTTCGGATCGAGCCGCCAACTGACGTCCTTGTCGAGGCGGATGATCTGGCCGCCGGCCGTGTGGCCGCAGAGCATCGACAGCAGGATCCCTTCGCAATGGGACGCCGTGTCAGTACGTTTCTTGTCGCCGGAAATCCGTTCGGTCGTCGTGCTGTCGATCTTGCCGAAGCCGATGTCCATGCTCATCGTCTTCGTCTCGGTCACGTCCGCGCGCGCCGCGGTAGCGATCCATGCGAGCGCGGCCATCGCCAGCCCGGTGCGAAACAGCGCCATCGATCCTTGAGTGCTCAAGCTGACCCCCTGTCGTTCGAGTTCTAATCATTCGAGGTCTGGCGATCGCGACGGCCGTCCTCGGCATCGCGATCGCGGGGTGTCGTCGCGTCGGGAAATTTGCGCCGATTGCAGCGGCCCGTCAACGCCGCTGCAACCGGGCGCGCACCGGCGCCGCGATCGCCATCGCGGGTTATACTTCGAAGTTGCCCGTGTCCCGTTCCACGGTCGCGACGCGCGCTCACCGAAGCCAACTCCGCCATTATGTCGCACCGACGTCCTCGGGCCGACTCAACCGTTCCATTGCGTTGACGCGCAATCGTCGCGGCGTTAGCGTGTCGGTCACGGAGACGCTCGCCGCCCTGCGGCCGAACGTCCGAAGATCGAGAAGAAGGGTCGAAAGGGAAGTTCCATCGAAATCCCCGACGCCGGCAATCCTCGTGCGACCTCGCGCGAGAGCATGGCGGCGGAGGCTTTCGTCATTTCAGAAGGGGATCCACACATGCGAAATCGAATGGTTACCCGGATCGCCGCCGGCTGTCTGTCGACGCTGACGGCCATCGGGATGCTCGCCCACGCGAGTGCCGTCACCTTTCCGGCGAATACGCCGTTTGCACGCGCGACCGACCTGGGTCCGGTGAGCCCATCGAGTCCGGTGCGCCTCACGGTCTGGTTGAAGCTGCACGACGCGGGAGCACTCGCTCGCCGGCTCGGCGGCGCCCCGCCGTCCGCGACACATTGGCTCAACAGGGCGCAGCTCGCGGCGCGCTTCGCGCCGACCGCCGGTGACGTCGCGGCCGTCGAGCGGACCTTGCGCGCCGATGGGTTCACCGTGACCGGCGTCGGACCGAACAACCTGTTCGTGCAGGCCTCGGGCACGACCGCGCGCGCCGAGTCGACGTTCGCGGTGCGTCTGCGCCGCTACACCCTGAACGGCCGAACGTTCCAGGCGAGCACGATCCGCCCGACGATCCCGACGGCGATCGCACCGCTGGTCACGTCGGTCGGCGGCTTGACGACCCTGGGTGCGCGGCCGAACGTCGTGCGGGCGCCCGCGCGCATCGGCGTGCGGCCGAACGTCGCCCGCACCAGCGACGCCGAGGGCGCGAGTCCGCAGATCATCGCGCTGGATACGGAGAGGAACGGATTGTTCTTCTCGGCGCAGTGTTTCTATTCGCCGACCAGCGAGACCTTCAGCGGCGGCGGCGCGACCGCGACCTATCACGGCTTGCGTTACGGCGCGAGCATCAACAATCAAACCCTCGGATCGCTGCCACCGTGCGGCTACCAGCCGAGCGAGCTGCAGACGGCATACGACCTGACGCCGCTCTACCATGCAGGGCTCACCGGCGCCGGCGAGACGATAGCCATCACCGATGCGTACGGGTCGACGACGATCCAGGCCGATCTTGCGAGCTTCTCGGCGGCGATGGGACTGCCACCGGCGAATCTGACCGTGATCGGCACGCCGACCGAGTCCCCGTTCTCGGGTGACGCCAATTCCGGGTGGGCCGACGAGACAACCCTCGACGTCGAGTGGGTGCATGCGATCGCACCCGGCGCGAACATCCTGCTGGTCGTCGCGCCGACCGCCTCGTTCGACGATCTGTTCACCGCGATCGCGACGGCCGCGACGCAGCCAGGCGTGGTCGCGATCTCGAACAGCTGGTCGGGATACGAATCCGGCACCGACGAACCGCTTCGCCAGGCGGGCGACCAGGTGCTGATGCTCGCCAATGCGAGCGGGATCGCGGTGAACTTCGCGAGCGGTGATGCCGGCAACGAGACCTACGACCTCGGCTACCAGGACGTGAACTATCCGGCGAGTTCACCCTACGCGACCGCGGTCGGCGGCGTCAGCGTCGCGCTCGATCGCAATCACCATATCCAGTTCCAGACGAGCTGGGGGACCAACCTCACGGAGATCGCCGACAAGGACTCGCTCGGCAACCCGCCGATCGATCCGCCGAACAACGAGGGTTTCGTGTTCGGCGGCGGGGGCGGCACCAGCAACGTGTATCCGCTGCCGCGCTTCCAGCGCGAGATCGGCGGACAACGGCGCCAGGTTCCGGACGTTTCCTGGGTCGCGGATCCCTACACCGGTGTCGAGATCGTCGAGAGCCTCGACGCGCAAGGCGACCAGGGCGTCGGCGTGATCGGCGGCACCAGCCTCGCGACGCCGATGTTCTCGGCGCTCTGGGGCATCGCCACGCAGCGAGCCGGACACCCGCTCGGCCAGGCGGCGCCGTACCTGTACGCGCTGCCGCGCAACGCGATCATGGACGTCGGCGCGCCGCCGAACCTGCGGACCAACGTGACCGGCGTGCTCCAGGACCAGGGGGGCACCCAGCACCTCACGTCCTGGGATCTGGCGCTGCCGCTACAGGGTCTCCCCTCGTTCGTCAGCACGCTGTACCACAGCCCCTACTCGACCCGCTGGTTCGTGCTGACCTTCGGCACCGATTCCTCGCTGCAGTCGGGGCCCGGCTGGGATCCGGCGACCGGCGTCGGTACGCCGAACGGCTGGAACTTCGTCCAAGCGTTCGGTTCATCGCGCGAAGGCGACAACTGAGCCGGAGCGCGAACTGAAGGACGCGGTGCTCGGGACGCGCGGACGTTCTCAGGAACGCGCGTCGCCGAGCGCCGACGTCCGTGGGGCTCGGCGCGAGCGATAGAAGCACCAGCCGATCGCGTTCACCAGCGCGGTCGTGCCGAGCACCTTCGCGGCGAACACGCCGGGCCGGATTTCACCGACGAACGGATACGCGTTCAGCACGAAGATGAACAGGATCGTGAGAACGCCCGCGCCGCAGATCCACGCGACCCAACGCGGCAGCGTCCGCCGCAGCCGCCGGTCCCCGCACATGGGAATCAGGAACATCGCGAGATACGCGAGCGCGTAGAACTCGGAGCTGGCGTCGTTCAGGAGTCCGAAGGCGACCGCCGCGTGGACGCCCGCGGTACCGAGCAGCAGCATCGCGGCGATCACCACGCTCGTCAGCAGGATCGAGTTCACCGGCGTCCGGTACTTCGGATGGAGCTTGACGAACCACGCGGGAATCAGATGATCCCAGCCGGCCGCCATCGGCAATCGGGTCGCCCCGGTGTACAGGAAGCTCGCGGCCCCGAGGATGCGGATCTGCAGCAGCAGGATCGCAAGCTTGCCGATCAGCGCGGCCACCCCATGCTCCCCGAACGCGAGCGTCAGGGTCTGCGGGATCGGCGCGATGTAGTTGATCGCGGTCCCCGGATGCAGGCCGTGCAGGCTCACCACCGACGCGGTTCCGAGCACGAACATCAGCAGGATGATCGGTGAAGCGATCACGACCGAGCGACCGATCGCGCGCCTCGCGCCGCGCGTCTCGCCCGCCATGATCGCGATGTACTCGAGCCCCGCGGCGGCGAACAGCACCTGCCCGACGAGCGACAGCGACCGCGGGTCGCCCGGCGGCAGGTGCCACGCGAACGGCGCGTACGTCGGACGCTCGCCGTGCCAGTCGCTCCACAGGGGCGCGAGGATCAACAGCGCGAACACCAACAGCACCGCCGCGCCGCTGACGTCGTGGATCCACCTGCCGAGCCCGAGGCCCCGGACCGCGGTCACGGTGAGCAGCGCGAGCACGAGCGCGAGCAGCCCGTAGACCAGGTGCAGATCGTTCGGCAAGGTCGCCGCCCGCGGTCCGATCAGATACGCGAGCTCGCTCGGGATCTGGTACAGCATCGTCGCGATCGAGCTGAGCGCGTACGCCCAGACGTTCCACGCGGTCATGAACCCGATCGCATCACCGAACGATCGCCGCGCCCAGACGTAGAGGCCGCCCTCGAGCGGCATGGCCCGGTTGAGGTGATACACCGCGACCGCCATCGGCGCATAGAAGCACACGAACGCGAGCAGCCACACGACGAACTGCGCGGCACCGACACCCGCGGCGATCCCGACCCAGGAGCTGCCGACGACGGTGAGGATCTGCGCGAGCACCAGGTCGCGCAGACCCATCGGGCGCCTCAGTTCGTGCTCGGGCTCCTGTGGGGAGTGGTTCATCGGTCGAACCCGCGTGCGGCCGCGCCGGCCGGCGCCTCGGATCCTAGCGCAGCGCGGCGAATTCGTCGCCCTGGCGCGGCGTCGCCGCGCCAGGGCGCGGGTCAATGCCTACGCCAGGTCGCGAGCAGGGCCCGCCGCTGCACGCGGTACCGTCGTCGCAGCGCACGGTCGCGCCGGTCGCAGCGACGACGAAGGGGCGCTGTGCCAACCTCGTTCCGAAGCGCCTCGAGGTCGCGCAGCTCCCCGAGGACGTCCTGCAGCGCGTGCAGCATCTCGATCTCCCGCACGAGCGCCGCCGACGTCGCCGGACGACATTCCTCCGCCAGATAGCGCAGCGCCTTGATCGCGAGCCGCACGCGATGCGCCGCCCGCCGGTGGCGCCGCGGATCGCGCAGCGCGCGCAGGGCGCGTCGCGTGCGTCGGCGCCGTCGCTCGAGGACGCGGTGCGCAAGCGC
>JAJXYR010000126.1 GCA_021780475.1 Pseudomonadota bacterium | reverse complement strand
GCGGCGGCGGCGGCCCTCGGCCGCACGCCGGCGACGCTCGGGCGCATCGCCGCGGCGGTCGCCGGCTATCAGGCGGATCACGCCGCGGCATCGGCCGCCGCCGCCGGCGTCGGTGAATTCTTCCGGGCGGTTGCCGCCGCCGGGGGCAACCGCGTGCTGCCGCTGATGCACGAACCGCTGCTGCAGCTGCTCGCCGTGGCGCTCGGCGTGATGATCGACGCGGCCCCACCGGCGCGCGAGCGCATCGGCGTCGCGCAGGCGCGGATTTTCGAGGCGATCGAGCGGGGCGATGCCGAGCTCGCGCGCAGCTGGATGGCGAAACACGTGCGCGATTTCCGCCGCGGTTTCGAGCTCGGCGGCATAGACCTCGACACGCCGGTCCCGATCGACTGAGCGGCGGCGCATTTATCGGCGGCCGACCCCTCAAGAATTCCGCCCGGGCTGCCGATAAGGGCTCCCATGAGCATGCGTTTCGCGTCGGTACACAATTTTCACGAGGCGACCGTCTACCAAGCGGTCCTGGACCTCGCCTCCGACTACCCGACCATCGAAGGCTGCGACGAGCTGGTCGCGGACGTCGCCTGCGTCGCGCTCAATCACCTGCCGCCGCGCTACATCCGGCACGCCGTCGACATGAGCTTCTATATGTCCGATCAGGAGCGCCTGCGCACGGAAACGGCGGTGCAGACGGCCGTGCGCGCGGCGTTCGAGTTCGTGCAATCCCGGACGCGCAAGACCCACAAGGCCTGAGCGCCGGCCGCGCCTCGACGGCGGCTCAAGGCATTGGCGCGCCGCGTGCGGCCACGAGTATCCGGTACCAGTCCTCGCGGCCAAGCCGCAGCGAATAGGCGGCCGCGGCCTCGCGGATGCGCTGCGGATTCTGGCTGCCGATCAACGGAATCGGCCGCGCCGGGTGCCGCATGATCCACGCATATGCGACAGCCGCGCGCGTGACGCCCGCCGCGGCGGCGATCGCATCGAGCGCACCCGCGACCTCGGCCGCCCGCGCATCGCCGGGTTGCGCGTCCGATCCCAATCGTCCCTGCCCGAGCGGCGACCAGGCGAGCACGGCCAGGCGGCGCTGCAGCGCTTGATCGAGCACGCCGTCGCTCAAGGGCCCTATGCACAGCGGCGAGAACTCCGGCTGCACGCTCGCGAGTTCGAACGGCAGGTGCGCGCGCAGCGCCTCGACCTGCGCCGCCGAGTGGTTCGACACGCCCGCCGCGCGGATCTTGCCGGCTGTGCGCAGTTGGGCGAGCGCTCCGGCGACCTCGGCCGGATGGGCGAGCAGGTCCGGTCGATGGATCTGGAACAGGTCGATCGATTCGACGCCGAGACGCCGCAGCGACGCCTCGCAGGCCGCGATCAGATGGGCCGCGCCGGAATCATAAGGCAGCGGGGGCCGGATTCCGGCCTTGGTCGCGAGCACCATCCGCGCGCGCAACCCGGGGTTCACGGCGAGGACCTCGCCGAGCAGGGCTTCGGCCGCGCCGAAGCCGCCGGGCCCGCCGAATCCGTAGATGTCGGCGGTGTCGAACAGCGTACAACCGATCTCGAGCGCCGCGGCGATGCGCCGTTCTGCGTCGCGCCGGTCCGCGCCGCTGAATCGCCACATGCCCCAGCCCAGCGGTGCGACCGAAATGCCGCTGTCGCCAAGGGGAATGCGGGTGTCCGCGCTGGGATAAATTTCGGTCATGGCGCCAAGCCTCGTGGGTAAACGCTTATGATCGCCGAGTGCTTCTCCGATTGACAACGAGGAACGTGAATTGATCAAACCCTGGATGCACGCCGGACCCTTGCTGGTTGCGACGCTCGCGGCCGTCGCGGCGCACCCGGCCCCCACGACGGGTGCCCGCGCGTCGCCCACCGCCGCGACGTCCGATGTGCGCGTCGTCATCGGACCGACCCCGATCCCTGGCGGCGATGCACGCGCGGCCGGCGACATCACGGTGATCGACTCTCGTCTCGCGTTCTCCCTCGCCGTGCAAAGCGCGGCGCCCTACGGCGTGCCGCGCGGCGCGCTGGTGGACGCCGCCCCGGTGGATCGGGGCCGGATCGGCCACGACATGGTCGAATTCGCGGATTTCATTCCGAATGATTGGTCGGCGTGGCCGAACACCCATCATGACGTCGAGATTCTCGAGCGCGGACCGCGGCGCGCCGTGCTGCGCACACGGCGCAACTGGGGCCAGGTCGAAATCACGACCGTCTACACGCTCGACGCGGGATCGGACTCGATTCAAATCGATACGACGATGAAAAATGACGGCGCACGGACGCTGCCGAATTTGTTGTCGGGGATGACTTTATGGCCCAAGGGCGGCTTCCTTTTCGGCGTGCCGGGCCTTGGCTCCTGTCCCAACGGCAGCAGCCGCGGCGCCCTCGCCGATCGCGTCGTCGCCTACGATGCGGATTGGAGCCTGACGCTGCATGCGCCCTATATGAACCGGATCGAGAACGGCTGCCGGGATCTGTACCGCCTGCACACGCTGCGTCCGGGCGAAAGCCGCGAGTTCCACGCCTCGCTGCAGGTCGGAACGAGCGGCGATCTGGCACCGGCCGTGCGCAGCGACATCGCGCTCGCGCATTTGCCATCGGCGCGCATCCACGGCAGCGTGACGACCGCGGATGGCGCGCCCGTGGACCGTCCGGTGGTGGTCGTGTCGCGCGGTGGAGTGCCCTACGCCTGGACCTATGGCCGCGGCGGCGCCTATGACATGGAACTGCCGGCCGGCCGTTACACGCTGTACGCGGCGGCGAAAGACACCTCCGAGAGCGCCCCGATTCCGGTGACGCTCGCTCCGGGGGCGGATGCGACGCACGATTTCCACGATCTGCGCACCGCGGGACGGATTCGATTGCGCATCACCGATGCGGCGACCGGTGCGCCGCTCGATGCGCGCATCGTCATCGACAGCGGCCACAAGCCGCTCGTCCAATTTCTCGGCCGACGCACTTTCTTCACCGATCTGGACCGGCCCGGACGCGCCGCCTTCGCGATCGCACCGGGGCATTACGTGTTCCGGATCGAATCGGGCGGCGGTTTTCTAGGCCCTGCGCGACGGCTGCCGGCCGACGTCGAGCCTGGGCGCACGACTAACCTCGCAGTGCCCATCGAGCGACTGTTCGCACCACGGCGCCACGGCTGGTTCGCGGCCGACCTGCACCATCACGCGGATCAGGCCGAAGCGGTGACGCCGCCGGCCTTCCTCGCCCGCTCGGAGCTCGCCGCGGGCCTCGATCTGCTGTTCGTCAGCGACCACGATTCGACCGTGAATCATGCGGCGCTGGCGCGCATCGCGAAGCGGCGTGGCGTGCCGTTCATCCCGTCGGTCGAGTTCTCGCCGTCCTGGGGTCATTTCAACGCCTATCCGCTCGAACTGGGTGCGAAGCCGCGGATCGACCCGTCGACGGCGACCGTGCAGCAGGTGTTCGCCGAAGCGCGGCGGCTCGGCGCGACCATCGTCGAGGTCAATCACCCGTTCATCCCCTATGGCTATTTCCACAGCCTCGCCGGCGGCGTCGCGCCCGGCGGTTTCGACCCCGCGTTCGACCTGGTGGAGATCAACGCGGCCAACGCGGACGACGACGACCTGGTGCTGCGCCGTCTGTGGAGTTTCTGGAACGCCGGCGACCGCTATTATCTCGGTGCCGGTACGGACACCCATGACGTGTGGAACGAAGTGTCGGGCCGCGTGCGCACCTTCGCACACATCGACGGCGCACCGACCGCCGCGCTGTTCGCCGACGCGCTGCGCGACGGCCATGCCTACGTCAGCTATGGCCCCCTGATCTATCCGCGGGTGATGTTCGGCAGCGACCTGAAGGTCCTCGGCGGCGTCCCGTTCACGCTCCGATTCCGGCTCGAGTCCGTGGCCGGCCTCGCGCGACTCGATTTGATCGAGAACGGCCGCGTCCGCGCGACGAAGACCTTCGCCGGCGCGCCTCGACGCGCGCGCGCGGAATTCCCGGTCTCGGTACGGCGGGCGCGTTGGTTCTCGCTGACGGCGGTTGATCGCGACGGCCACAAGGCCTACACCGATCCGATCTGGGTCGACGTCGTCAGTCCGCCCCGAGTCGCGCCAGCGGATGCTGTCCGGGCGGGAACGGATCGCTGAAGAAGGTGTCGACCGAGGCCGCGTCGACGTCGTCGAGTCGCGCCGGCCGCCATTGCGGCCGCTTGTCCTTGTCGATGATCAGCGCGCGCACGCCTTCGAGGATGTCGCCCTGTTCGAAACATCGACCGACGATGACCAATTCCATGCGAAAACAATCGGCGAGCGACAGCCGCGCGCCGCTGCGCAATTGGCGCAGCGCGACCGCGAGCATCGTCGGCGAGCGCCGCAGCAACAGATCCGCGGTCGCATGCGCCCAGGGCGCGGTCGCCGGGTCGGCCTCGGCCCGCAGTGACTCCAGAATCCCGGCGACGCTCGCGTTTGAAAAATGCCGGTCGATCGCCGCGCGCATCGTCC
>JAJXYR010000062.1 GCA_021780475.1 Pseudomonadota bacterium | reverse complement strand
CGACGGGTGGCTCTGCGGCCGACGCCGCTTCGGGGACCGCCTTCGGGCGCTGCGCCGGCGTTGCGGGGCGCGGCGCGGCGATTTCCCGCGATTCGACCGGCGGCGACTCCGGTGGCGGCGGTGGCACGCGCGGCGTCGCCGGCGGGACCGGGGACGAAGGCTGCGATGGCGGCGGCAGGGTGCGTTGGTCCGGGCCCTTGGCGCAACCCGCGAGCGCACCCATCAGCAGCCACATCGGCACCTGGCGGCAGGGCGCCGCGATTTTCATGCGCATGGAAGCTCCGATCGAAACTGTCCCCGATGGACCACCCCGACACAGGGATTCGCTCCGAGCGAATAACACAGTTCGGCCGGCCGGTCGATGGCCCAGAACGCGAAGTCGGCACGCTTGCCAACCTCCAGGGTTCCGCGGTCGGCGCCCAGCCCCAGCGCGCGAGCGGCGTTGCACGTCGTGCCGCATAAGGCCTCTTCAGGGGTCAATCCGAACAGGGTGCAGGCCATGGCCATCGCAAGCAAGGGCGAGGTGCAGGGCGAGGTACCCGGATTGCAATCGGTCGCCACCGCGATCGGCACACCGGCTGCGCGCAAGGCGGCGACCGGCGGTGGATGGTCCTGCCGCAGCGTGAAATACGCGCACGGCAGCAGCACCGCGACGGTGCCGCTCAGCGCCAGAGCCTCGATGCCGGGCGCGTCCAGGTACTCGAGGTGATCGGCCGACAACGCCCGATGCTGCGCGGCGAGCCGAGCCGCACCCACGTCGCTCAGCTGCCCGGCATGCACATGAATCGGCAGGCCCAGCCGCCCCGCGGCGCGAAAGAACCGATCGGTCTCGTCCACCGTGAAGGCGATCGATTCGCAAAACGCGTCCACCGCATCGGCGAGACCGGCCGTCGCGATCGCCTCCAGCCAGGGCCCGCCCACCGCGTCGACGAAGCCGCGACGGTCATCGCGATACTCGACCGGTAGTGCGTGCAAGCCAAGAAAAGTGGTGCGCACCGACACCGGCAGGTCGTGCTCCAACGCGCGCGCGGTCTCCAACAGGCGCTGCTCGGCCGCGAGCGACAGTCCGTAGCCGGATTTGATTTCAATGGTCGTCACGCCTTCGGCCATCAGGCGGCGCGCGCGCGCGCCGGCCGCGGCTCGCAAATCGACGGACGTCGCGTCCCGCGTCGCACGCACCGTCGACTGGATCCCGCCGCCTGCCGCGGCGATCTGCTCGTAACTTGCGCCGAGCAGACGTTGCTCGAATTCGGCGACGCGATTCCCTCCGTACACCAGATGGGTGTGGCAATCGATCAGTCCCGGCGTCATCCAGGAACCGCTCACGTCGTGCACGGGGATGTGCTGCGTCGCCGCAATGCGGCTCGCGTCGGATGCCGGACCGATCCACGCGATCCGCTCTCCCTTGGTCGCGAGGGCCGCCTGCGTCAGGGTTCCATAGGACCCCGCGCCGGCAGCCATCGTCGCGATATCGGCGCCGATCCACAATTGGTCCCAGTCGTGTTCGCTGTTCTGCCGCAAGTTCATGCACCGCCTGTTTGCCGTTCTGCGCATCATAAGGCAAGCTTGGTTACCTATACAGGTATAGCCAGGCTGATTCCATGACGCATCGTTTTCAGTTGGATTGGGCGCTGCTGCCGACAGGGTGGACCCGCGACGTGGTCGCGACCGTGTCGACGGCGGGGATGGTGACCAGCATCGAGGCCGGATGCGCCGCGCCGGCGCCGACCGAGCGCATCGCGGGGTTCGTGCTGCCCGGCATGGCGAATGCCCATAGCCACGCGTTCCAACGCGCGCTTGCCGGCGGCGCGGAACGGCGCGCCTCCTCCCGCGACAGCTTCTGGACCTGGCGCAGCGCGATGTACGCGCTCGCCAATCGCCTGCGGCCTGACGAACTGCAGATCGTCGCGACGCAGTTGTTCATCGAGATGCTGAAGGCCGGTTACACCTCCGTCGGCGAATTTCATTATCTTCACCGTACCCTCGACGGGGCGGCGTCGGGACCGGGCCGGTTCGCGCTGTGGGACGCCGTGATCGCCGCGGCCCGCGCCGCCGGAATCGGGCTCAGCTTTCTGCCGACGCTGTATCAGACCAGCGATTTCGGCGGCGCCCCATTGAAGCCGGAACAATCCCGGTTCCAGCTGGACGTGGAGGACTACCTCGACGCCATCGCCGCCCGCATCGGCGCGGAACGCGACGCCGCGGGTTCGCCGCTGCGCATCGGCGCCGCGTTTCACAGCCTGCGCGCCGTGCCGCTCGACACGCTGCGGCAGGCCGCGGCCCGGCTCGCCGAAATCGACTCGACCATGCCGGTCCACATCCACGTCGCCGAACAGGCGCGAGAGGTCAAATCCTGCGTGAGCGCCACCGGCCTGCGTCCGATCGAGCTCCTGCTTGGCACGGGGCTGGTCAACGATCGCTGGTGTCTGGTGCATTGCACGCACGCCACGCCCGCGGAACTCGCGGGAATCGCCGCAAGCGGCGCGGCGGTGTGCGTGTCGATCAGCACGGAAGCGAACCTGGGCGATGGCTTCTTCGATACGCTGCGGTTCGCGCGCGCGGACGGTCGCCTATGCATCGGCTCGGACAGCCAGAGTACGGTCGATCCCGCCGAGGAATTGCGCTGGCTGGAATACCAGCAGCGCCTGCGCCGCAAGCGGCGCATGGTGCTGGCGACGGCCGCCGAACCGCACACCGGGACCCAGCTATGGTGCGCGGCGGCGCGCGAGGGGGCGCGGGCGCTCGGCCAGCCCGCGGGCGCGATCGCGGTGGGCCAACGCGCCGACTGGATTGCGCTCGACCCCGACCATCCGGCGATCGCCGGCGCGGCGCCGGAGGCGATGGCGGACCGCCTGATATTCGCCGGCGGCCGTGCGGCGATCCGCGACTGCCTGGTCGCGGGCCGCCGGGTCATCAAGGGCGGCCGCCATGCCGCGGAGGCAGCATCCGCGGAGACCTACGCGGCGCTGATGCGTCGTTTCGCCGCAGCTTGATCACCTCAGGTTGACCATAGTTGTCTATACAGCTTAAGCTCAGCGCCATGCACAAACCGCAAACGTCGGTGCAACCGCTCTATCTGCAGGTCAAGCGCCACATCCTCGAGAACATCGGCTCGGGCAAATGGCCGCCTACCCAGCGCGTCCCGTCGGAGAACGAGATCGTCCGATCCTTCGGTGTGTCGCGAATGACCGCCAATCGCGCGCTGCGCGAACTGCGCGACGAAGGCGTGCTGGTGCGCGTCGCCGG
Organism: Pseudomonadota bacterium; assembly: GCA_021780475.1. Lineage (GTDB taxonomy): Bacteria > Pseudomonadota > Gammaproteobacteria > Steroidobacterales > Steroidobacteraceae > Bog-1198. The sequence continues at coordinate 14,836 of JAJXYR010000062.1, read as the reverse complement.
AGTCGGCAGCTTCGTCGCCGACCGCCAGGCGCGCGCCCATCCGCTGGAAATCCGCAGTATCGCCGAGGAAATCCGCGAGCGCGGCGCCGCGCACCGCGCCGAGATCGTGGCGCTCGAGCGGGTGCGGGCGGTCGCCGCGCTCGCGCAGGATTTCGGCGTCGCGCCGCGCACGGAATTGTTTTCCTCCTCCCTGGTGCATTTCGAGGACGACCGGCCCGTTCAGCTCGAAGACCGCTACGTTCTCGCGAGCCTCGCGCCCAATTACCTCAAGGTCGATTTCAACAGCACGACGCCGCACGATTATCTGATGGAGGCCGCGCCGCTGCAGGAGGCCGAACACGTATTGCGCGCCGTGATGCCGGACGCGCGCACCGCGAAGCTGCTGGCGATGAAGCGCAGCGAGCCCTGCCTGCTCGTGATCCGGCGAACCTGGTCGGCGGGCGCCATCGCCTCCATTGCCAAACTCCACTATCCCGGTTCCCGCTACGAACTATCCGGGCGTTTCCGCCCGTAAGGAAGCCTCACCCATGCAAACCCCGCCGAAAAAACGTGTCATCCGCGCGCCGCGCGGCACCCAATTGTCCGCCCGCAGCTGGACCACGGAGGCGCCGCTGCGCATGCTGATGAACAATCTGGATCCGGATGTCGCCGAGAATCCGGATGAATTGGTCGTCTATGGCGGCATCGGCCGGGCGGCGCGAGATTGGAACGCGTACGACCGCATCGTCGAGACTCTGCGCGACCTGCGGGATGATGAGACGCTGCTGATCCAGTCGGGCAAGCCGGTCGGCGTGTTCGCCACGCACTCCGACGCGCCCCGCGTGTTGATCGCGAACTCGAACCTGGTGCCGCATTGGGCGACCTGGGAGCACTTCCACGAATTGGACCGTCGCGGCTTGATGATGTTCGGCCAGATGACCGCCGGCTCCTGGATCTATATCGGCAGTCAGGGCATCGTGCAGGGCACGTACGAGACGTTCGTCGAGATGGGGCGCCGCCACTTCGGCGGCAAGCTCGCCGGCAAATGGATCCTGACCGCGGGTTTGGGCGGCATGGGCGGCGCACAGCCGCTCGCCGCGACAATGGCGGGCGCGAACATGCTCGCCGTCGAATGCCGGCCGGAGCGCATCGCCAAGCGGCTGGAAACCGGCTATGTCGATGTGGAAGCCAAGTCGCTCGACGACGCGCTCGCGCGCCTGCGGGCGGCCGAAGGGAGCGGCAAACCGACATCGGTCGCATTGCTCGGCAACATCGTCGACGTGCTGCAGACGCTGCTCGACCGGGGCATCGTTCCCGACGCGCTGACCGATCAGACCTCGGCACACGACCCCGTCAACGGCTACCTGCCGCAGGGCTGGAGCGTCGCCGAATGGGACGAGCGCCGCGTCGCCGATCCCGCCGGCACCGCCGCCGCCGCGAAGCGCTCCATGGCGCGGCACGTGGAACTGCTGCTGCGCTTCAAGGCGCTGGGCATGCCGGTATTCGACTACGGCAACAACCTGCGCCAGGTCGCGCGCGACGAGGGCGTGGAACGCGCGTTCGACATCCCGGGGTTCGTGCCCGAGTACATCCGCCCCTTGTTCTGCCGCGGCATCGGCCCGTTCCGTTGGGCCGCGTTATCCGGAGATCCCGAGGACATCTACAAGACCGATGCGAAGGTCCGGGAACTGATTCCGGACGACCCGCATCTGCATCATTGGCTCGACATGGCGCGTTCCCGCATCCAGTTCCAGGGGCTGCCGGCGCGAATCTGCTGGGTCGGCCTCGGGCAACGGCATCGCCTCGGCCTGGCGTTCAATGAGATGGTCGCGAGCGGGGAACTGAAGGCGCCGGTCGTGATCGGGCGAGACCACCTGGACTCCGGCTCGGTGGCGAGCCCCAACCGCGAAACCGAGGCGATGCGCGACGGCTCTGACGCCGTGTCCGATTGGCCGTTGCTCAACGCCTTGCTGAATACGGCGAGCGGCGCAACCTGGGTGTCGATTCATCACGGCGGCGGCGTCGGGATGGGCTACTCCCAGCATGCGGGCGTCGTGATCGTCTGCGACGGCACGGCCGCCGCGGCGAAGCGCGTGGCGCGCGTGCTGTGGAACGATCCGGCGACCGGCGTGATGCGGCACGCCGATGCGGGTTACGAGAGCGCGATCGAGTGCGCACGCGAGCAGGGACTGCGCTTGCCGATGATCGGGGTGCGCCGGTGAACGCTCCGTCGACCGGCCGTACCATCGAACTGCGCGCCGGCTCGCTGTCGCTGGCTCAGTTGCGGCGCATACACGCCGCGCCGACCCGGCTCGTGCTGGACGGCGCCGATTACGCGCGGATCGAGGCCTCGTGCGCGCTGGTCGAGCGCATCGTCTCGCGTGGCGATGCCGTCTATGGGATCAACACCGGCTTCGGTCTGCTCGCCCAGACCCGGATTCCGCCGGATCAGCTCCAGCTGCTGCAGCGCAATCTGTTGATGTCGCATGCGGCGGGCATCGGCGGGTACCTTCCGGATGCGATCGTGCGCCTCGTGATGGTGTTGAAAATCAATGCGCTCGCGCGCGGTCATTCGGGAATCAGCCGGCAGCTGGTGGACGCGTTGATCGCACTGGTCGCCCACGAGGTCTACCCCTTGATCCCCGCACAGGGTTCGGTGGGTGCGTCCGGCGACCTGGCGCCGCTCGCCCACATGAGCCTCGCACTGCTCGGCCACGGCGACGTGCGCGTCGGCGGCCGCATCGTGCCCGCCACCGAGGGACTGCGCCACGCCGGTCTCGAACCGGTGTGCCTGCGGGCGAAGGAAGGCCTCGCGCTGATCAACGGCACGCAGGTGTCGACCGCGCTGGCCCTGTCGGGCCTGTTCGGTTTGGAGGATTTGTTTGCCGCGGCCATCGTCGCCGGCGCGATGTCGGTGGATGCGTTCAAGGGCAGCGACGCCCCGTTCGATCCACGCATCCACGCCGCGCGCGGACAACCCGGGCAGATCGTGGTTGCGCGCGAATATCTGCGATTGATGGCCGGCAGTGCGATCCGCGCGTCCCACATCGACTGCACCCGCGTTCAGGACCCCTATTCGTTCCGCTGCCAGCCGCAGGTCATGGGCGCCTGCCTCGACCTGATCGGCAACACGGCCGCGACGCTCGCGATCGAGGCGAACGCCGTCACCGACAATCCGCTGTTGTTCACGGACAGCGGCGAATCCCTTTCAGGGGGGAATTTCCACGCCGAACCGGTCGCATTCGCCGCCGACACGATGGCTCTCGCGATCGCGGAGATCGGCAGCTTGTCTGAGCGCCGCATCGCGGTCCTCGTCGATCCGAAGATGAGCGGCCTGCCGCCCTTCCTGGTCGAGAACAGCGGGCTCAACAGCGGCTTCATGATCGCGCAGGTCACGGCCGCGGCGCTGGTCGCCGAGAACAAGTCGATCGCCACGCCGTGCAGCATCGACTCCATTCCAACGTCGGCAAACCAGGAGGACCATGTCAGCATGGCGACCCATGGCGCGCGCCGCTTGAGCCGCATGCTCGACAACGCGGCCGCGGTGATCGGCGTCGAACTGCTGGCGGCGGCGCAGGGCATCGACTTTCACCGGCCGGCGCGCTCGTCGCGGCCCCTCGAGGAAATGCATGAGGAACTGCGCGCGAGGGTGCCGTTCTACTCGGCGGACCGCTACCTCTCGGCCGACATGCAGACGGCTCAAGCCTGGGTGCGATCCGGCCGGTTCGTCGACCTGCTGGACGGCATTCTCCCGTCCGGCACGCACCCATGAGTCCGGCATCCGTGGACATCCCGTTGTTCGAGACCGTCGAGGGCACTCGGCCGCTCGTGATCAGCATGCCCCACTCCGGCACCCATCTGCCGGCCGACATCGAGGCGCGGATCGATCCGTCGGCGCGGGATCTGCCCGACACCGACTGGTTCGTGCCGCGGCTCTATGAGTTTCACGAAGCGCTGGGGGCGTCCGTGATCCGCGCGACCCACTCGCGCTATGTCGTCGATCTCAATCGTCCACCGGACGGCGCGCCGCTCTACCCCGGTCAGCGCGAGACCACCGTGTGCCCGATCGAAACCTTCGACGGCCAGGCGCTCTACGCGCCCGGCGATGCGCCGGGGCCCGGGGAGATCGCCGGCCGCCTGCGGCGCTATTGGCAGCCGTACCACGAGCGCCTGCGCGCGCTGATCGACGCGCGGATCGCACGCCATGGATACTGCTTCGTCTGGGATGCGCACTCCATTCTGTCGACGATTCCGGCGCTGTTCGCGGGCCGGCTGCCCGACCTCAATCTCGGCACGGCCGGCGGCCGCAGCTGCCGCGCGGAAACGGTCGAGCGGGTCGGCGCGGCGCTGCGGGCACAGCATGAATTCACGCATGTAATCGACGGCCGCTTCCAGGGCGGCTACATCACCCGCCATTACGGTGATCCGGCGCGTGCCGTCGAGGCGCTCCAGCTGGAAATCGCCCAGTCGGCCTACCTGCGCGAAGCGCGGGTGCCGCGCTTCGATGCGGCGGTCGCCGCGCCGCTGATCGCGGTGCTGCGCACGCTGCTGACCCGCCTGCTCGAGCCCGACTCCGGCCGCCGCGCCTGAATCAGCCGCCGAGGTTGAGCAGCGCGGCGTTGCCGCCGGTCGCGGTCGTATTGACGGTCAGCGTGCGTTCGCCGGCGAAGCGCGCCAGATAATGCGGTCCCCCCGCCTTCGGTCCGGTACCGGACAAGCCGGTGCCGCCAAAGGGCTGCACGCCGACGACGGCGCCGATCATGTTCCGGTTCACATAGGTGTTGCCGGTGTTCGTCGCGTCGAATACGCGGCGCCAGAACGACTCCAGCCGCGTCTGCACGCCTAGGGTCAGCCCGTACCCGGTGGACCGGATCGCCGCGAGCACCTGGTCGATGTCGCTCGCCCGGTAGCGTACGACGTGCAGCACCGGGCCGAACTCCTCGCGCGTTAGCTGCGCGGCGTCGCGCAACTCGAACAAATGGGGTGCGACGAACGTGCCATGGGACTGCGCCGCGGGCAGCTCGCAGGCTTTGATCAGGCGCGCCTCGGCACGCATCCGCGCGACGTGCGCCATCAGCCTCTCCGCCGCCGCCGCCGTGATCACCGGTCCAACGTCGGTCGACGCCCGCGCGGGATCTCCGATCACGAGTTCTTCCATCGCGCCGGCGATCATTTCGATGACCGTGTCGGCGACGTCCTCCTGGATGAACAACAGGCGCAGCGCCGAACAGCGTTGGCCGGCGCTCAGGAACGCCGAATTGACGACATCGTCGACGACCTGTTCCGGCAGCGCGGTGGAATCGACGAGCATCGCGTTCATGCCGCCGGTTTCCGCGATCAGCGGCAAGATGGCGCCGTTGCGCTCGGCGAGCGCCCGATTGATCGTGATCGCGGTCGCGGTCGATCCGGTCATCGCGACGCCCCCGAGCGCTGCGTGACGGAACGCTATTTCGCCGAACGCCCTTCCCGCCGACGGCACGAACTGCAGCGCCTCGGGCGCCACGCCCGCCTCGTGCAGCAACGTCACCATGCGCGCGGCAACCAGCGGCGTCGGCTCCGCCGGTTTGGCGACGACCGCGTTGCCGGCGGCGAGCGCCGCGGTCACCTGCCCGGTGAAAATGGCGAGCGGAAAGTTCCACGGGCTGATGCACGCGAACACGCCGCGGCCCTGCAGCGACATTTCGTTCGCCTCGCCGGTCGGCCCGGCGAGGCGCGTGGCGCCGGCGAACTGCGCGCGCGCCTGCATCGCGTAATAACGACAGAAATCAGCGGCCTCGCGCACCTCGGCGACCGCGTCGGGCAGCGTCTTGCCGGCCTCGCGGACCAGCAGCCCGAAGAATTCCGTACGCCGGGTCTCCAGGAGATCCGCCGCCCTGTCGAGCGCCGCGGCGCGCGCCGCGCCGCCCCGCCGGTTCCAGGCGCGCTGGGCCGCGGCCGCGGCATCGAATGCCTGCGATATCTCCGCGGCCGTCGCTTCCCGCAGGCGCCCGACCACCTCCCGCCGGTCCGCCGGGTTCATGATCGCGAGCGCATCGCCGGTGCGCGCCTTGCCGTCGATGATCGGGCCGCCGCGCTGCACGAGCTCGCGCTGGGCCGCGACCGACGCGCACAGAGCCTCCAACGCGGCCGGATTGCCGAAATCGACGCCCCCGGAATTGCGCCGGTCCGGATAGAGCGCGACCGGGTTCGGAATCCGTGGATTCTGCGCCGATTCCAGCCGCTCGAGTTCCGTGATGGGGTCGCGCACTATCTCCCCGACCGCCACCTGCTCGTCCATGAAGCGGTTCACGAACGAGGTGTTGGCGCCGTTCTCGAGTAGCCTGCGCACGAGATAGGCCAGGAGATCCTTGTGCTCGCCGACCGGCGCATAAGCGCGGATCGGCGGGAAATTTTCGATCTGTCGGATCGCCTCGGCGTACAAGAGGCCGCCCATTCCGTGCAGGCGCTGGAACTCGTAGAGGGCTCCGGCGGGCGCGAGCTCCAGGATCGCGGCGATCGTGTGCGCGTTGTGCGTGGCGAATTGCGGGTAGATCCACCCCGCATGGGCGAACAAGCGCCCGGCGCAGGCCAGATACGACACATCGGTCGTCACCTTGCGGGTGTAGACGGGATACCCATCGAGGCCGCGCTCCTGCGTCCGCTTGATTTCGCTGTCCCAGTAGGCACCCTTCACCAGGCGCACCGTCATGCGCCGGCCCGTCGCCCGCGCGAGCGCCCCCACCCAGTCGATGACGTCGGGTGCGCGTTTGCCGTAGGCTTGGACCGCGAGTCCGAGACCAGGCCAATCCCGGGTCGCGGTTTCGCGGCTCAGCGCCTCGATGACGGTCAGGGACAGATCGAGCCGATCAGCCTCCTCGGCGTCGATGGTCAACTGAATGCCCGCCCGCGCGGCACGCCCGGCCAGCGCGGCGAGCCGCGGGATCAGCCGCGCCAACACGCGCTCCCGTTGAGTCAACAGATAGCGCGGCTCGAGCGCCGACAGCTTGATCGAGATCGACGAGGCCTCGTGCGGCGCACGGCCTTTCGCGGCGGCGCCGATCGCGTCGATCGCCGTGCCGTAGGACTCGAAATAACGCTCCGCATCGCGCAAGGTTCGCGCCCCTTCGCCTAGCATGTCGAACGAGCAGAGCGACAGCTCCCTCTCGGCGGCACTGCGCTTAAGTGCCTCCTCGATCGTGCGGCCGACGACGAACTCGCCGCCGATGATCCGCATCGCGCGGCGCACCGCCAGGCGTACGACCGGCTCGCCCGCCTTGCGGGTCAAGGAGCGCATCCAGCCCGCCGCGTCCGACCGGATAGCGGGATCGAGATCGAGGATCCCGCCGGTCAACATGAGGCCCCAGGTGGAGGCGTTGACGAACAGCGATTCCGACTTGCCGGCATGGGACGACCAATCCGCGCCCGCAAGTTGCTCGGCGATCAGCCGGTCGGCGGTCGCATCGTCCGGAATCCGCAGCAGCGCCTCGGCGATGCACATCAGCGCGATTCCTTCCTGGTTCGACAAGCCGAATTCCTGCAGGAACGCGTCCAGGAACGGACGCTCGTCGCGGCGCGCCCGCGCACCCTCGACCAGCGCGGCCGCGACCGCGACCGCGCGGTGGCGCGCGCCGCCGGTCAGTTCGAGGCTGCGCAGCAGACGGGTGACTGAACCGTCCTCCGGAAACAGCGCGTGATCGCGAATCGACTGGCGCAGCGCGTCGAGATCGGCGGAAGCGACAGGCGCGGAGGAGTTTTTGGTCATGATGGGCCCCGTGGATTTCGATCGATCAGGATTCGACGAATCTGGCGATGAACAGCAGCTCCCCGCCGGATGGACCGGGTGTACAGCGCAGTTCGACGGCCGCGGCGCGCCGTTCGTGCACGGCAACGTCCCAGGGGCCGAGGGCGGCCGGCTCTTGGCCCGTCCCGTCGATCGCGATGCTGCCGCGCACGCACGCGAGCACCACCGTCTCGTCCGAGCCGCAGCGCAAGATAAGCGGCGCGGCCAGGCGCTCGACGCGCGCGTCGACCGTGGCGATCGATCGCGCCGTCAGCAGGTTCATGTCGATACAGGCGCCGCCGGCGAGGTCACAGTCCGTCCGGAGGGATCCGTCGAATTCCGCAAGATCACCCGGTTGGCGCAGTTCCGCACCGCCGCCGCCGGAGAACCGCAGACGCAGGCCGTCGCCCTGCAACAACACCAGGTGACGGCGATAGCCGGTAAAGTCTGAAAATGGGCCGGAGGCGGCGACATCCGCCACGCTGAGACGCCAGAGATACCGCTCGGCGCCGGGCGGCACCCGGATCGCCTCGTGGGTGACGCCGGCCCCGTTCTTCCACGCGAAGGTCTCGAACTGCGATCTGCGGATGATGCGCATCATGCTCGGAGGTTGGAATCGAACCCGGCCGCTCCCGGGAGGGAACGGCCGGACTCTTCGTTAGCCCCGTCGACTCAGCGGCTCATTCGGCCGATTCGGTGTCCCCCGCCGGCACCGTCTCCTCCGATTCGCTGATGCCTCCGCCGACGTCCATGAAGCTGCGGCGCCGCGAATCGTCCGTCGAGCGACGGCGGCGCGCGTGATAGGCGAAGCCGGTTCCCGCGGGAATCAGACGGCCGACGATCACGTTTTCCTTCAAACCCCGCAGGTCGTCCTTGAGACCCCGCACAGCGGCCTCGGTGAGCACCCTGGTCGTCTCCTGGAACGACGCCGCGGAGATGAACGACTCCGTCGCGAGCGACGCCTTCGTGATGCCGAGCAGCAGCGGCTCCCACGTCGACTCGCTCTTGCCCTCGGTCTTCTGCTTCGCGATGACGTCGAGAAGCCGTCCGCGGTCCATCTGCTCACCGCGCAGCAGCGCCGAGTCGCCGGTGTCCAGCACCTCGATCTTGCGCAGCATCTGGCGGACGATGACTTCGATGTGCTTGTCGTTGATCTTCACGCCCTGCAGCCGGTACACGTCCTGGATCTCGCGCACCAGATAATTGGCCAGCGCCTCGACGCCCTGCAGCCGCAGGATGTCGTGCGGATTCGGCTCGCCGTCGGCGATGACCTCGCCCTTCTCGACCTGTTCGCCTTCGAACACGTTGAGGTGGCGCCACTTCGGGATCAGCTCCTCGTACTTCTCACCCTGCTGGTCGTTCGTGATGATCAAACGCCGCTTGCCCTTGGTCTCCTTGCCGAAGCTCACGGTGCCCGAGCGCTCCGCGAGGATCGCCGAATCCTTCGGCTTGCGCGCCTCGAACAGATCCGCGACCCGCGGCAGACCGCCGGTGATGTCGCGCGTCTTCGAGGATTCCTGCGGGATGCGCGCGATGATGTCGCCGACCGAGACCTTGGCACCGTCCTCGAGGCTGACGATGGCGCCCGCGGGCAGCGCGTACACGGCGGGGATGTCCGTGTTCGCGAAAGTCACTTCCTTGCCCTTCGCGTTGGTCAGTCGCACGACCGGGCGCAGATCCTTGCCGCCGGAACCGCGCTGCTTCGGATCGAGCACCACGGTGCTTGTCAGCCCGGTGACGTCGTCCACCTGGGTCGTGACCGTGATGCCGTCGACGAAGTCCTGGAACTTGATCATGCCCGCGACTTCCGTCACGACCGGATGGGTGTGTGGATCCCAGTTGGCGACCGATTGTCCGGCCGCCACGACGTCCGCATCGTTCACGGTGATGGTTGCGCCGTAGGGGATCTTGTAGCGCTCCCGCTCGCGGCCGAATTCGTCGACCACGCCGAGTTCGCCGGACCGCGATACCGCCACCAGATGTCCCCGCTCGTGACGGACGGTCTTGATGTTGTGCAGACGGATCGTGCCCTTGCTCTTGACCTCCACACCATTGGCCGCCGCGGCCCGGGAGGCCGCGCCTCCCACGTGGAACGTACGCATCGTCAGCTGCGTGCCGGGCTCGCCGATCGACTGGGCGGCGATGACGCCGACCGCCTCGCCGATGTTGATCCGGTGGCCGCGGCCGAGATCACGGCCGTAGCACTGGGCACACACGCCGTAGCGCGTCTCGCAGGTGATGGGCGAACGCACCATGACCTGGTCGACGCCCATCTTCTCGAGTAATTTCACCAGCTTCTCGTCGATCAAGGTGCCGGCCACGACCAGCACCTCGCCGGTGGCGGCCACCACGACGTCCTCGGAAGCGACCCGTCCCAGGACGCGCTCGCCGAGCCCCTCGACGACGTCTCCGCCTTCCACGATCGGCGTGATGGACAGGCCGTTGATGGTGCCGCAGTCGATCTCGGTCACCACCAGGTCCTGCGCCACGTCCACCAACCGGCGCGTGAGATAGCCGGAATTCGCGGTCTTCAACGCCGTGTCGGCGAGGCCCTTGCGGGCGCCGTGGGTCGAGATGAAGTACTGCAGGACGTTCAGACCCTCGCGGAAATTCGCCGTGATCGGCGTCTCGATGATCGAGCCGTCCGGCTTCGCCATCAGACCGCGCATTCCCGCGAGCTGGCGGATCTGCGCGGCGGAACCGCGGGCGCCTGAGTCGGCCATCATGAAGATCGAGTTGAACGACTTCTGCCGGACCTTGTTGCCCTTGGCGTCGGTGGTCTCCTCGGTGCCGAGCTTCTCCATCATCGCCTTGGCGACCTGGTCATTGGTGCGCGACCAGATGTCGACCACCTTGTTGTAGCGTTCGCCGTTCGTCACCAATCCGGAGGAGAATTGTTCCTGGATCTCCTTCACCTCGCGTTCCGCCGTGGCGAGGATCTTGGTCTTTTGTTGCGGCACGACCATGTCGTCGACGCCGATCGACACGCCGGCTCGCGTGGCGTAGTGGAACCCCGTGTACATCAGCTGGTCGGCGAAGACCACCGTCTCCTTGAGCCCGACGCTGCGGTAACACATGTTGATGGTGCCGGAGATCGTCTTCTTCGTCATGTCCTGGTTGATCGCATCGAACGACAGTCCGCGCGGCAGGATCTCCGACAGCAAAGCGCGCCCCACCGTCGTATCGACGACCCGGACCTTCTCGACGAGTTCACCGCCCGCCACCTCGCGCACGTGCTCCGACAGGCGCACCTTCACCTTCGCCTGCAGATCCACGTTGCGGCTCTCGTAGGCGCGGTGCACTTCGGGGACGTCGCCGAACATCATCCCCTCGCCCTTGGCGCCGACGCGCTCGCGGGTCATGTAGTACAGCCCCAGGACGACGTCCTGCGACGGCACGATGATCGGATCGCCGTTGGCCGGCGACAGGATGTTGTTGGAAGACATCATCAAGGCCCGCGCCTCGAGCTGGGCCTCGATCGACAGCGGCACATGGACCGCCATCTGGTCGCCGTCGAAGTCGGCGTTGAACGCCGTGCAGACGAGCGGATGCAGCTGGATCGCCTTGCCCTCGATCAGCACGGGCTCGAACGCCTGGATGCCGAGGCGGTGCAGCGTCGGCGCCCGGTTCAGCAGGACCGGATGTTCCCGGATGACCTCCTCGAGGATGTCCCACACCTCGGGTCCTTCCCGTTCGACGAGGCGCTTCGCGGCCTTGATCGTCGATGCCTCGCCGCGCAGCTGCAGCTTCGAGAAAATGAACGGCTTGAACAGCTCCAGCGCCATCTTTTTCGGAAGGCCGCACTGGTGCAGGCGCAGCGTCGGACCCACGACGATCACCGATCGTCCCGAATAATCGACGCGTTTGCCGAGCAGGTTCTGGCGGAAGCGGCCCTGCTTGCCCTTGATCATGTCCGCGAGCGACTTCAACGGCCGCTTGTTCGTGCCGGTGATCGCGCGGCCGCGGCGGCCGTTGTCGAGGAGGGCGTCGACAGCTTCCTGCAGCATGCGCTTCTCGTTGCGCACGATGATGTCCGGGGCGTTCAGCTCGAGGAGCCGCCGCAGCCGGTTGTTGCGGTTGATGACGCGACGGTACAGATCGTTGAGGTCGGACGTCGCGAAGCGGCCGCCGTCCAGCGGCACCAACGGGCGCAGATCCGGCGGCAGCACCGGCAGCACCGTCAATACCATCCATTCCGGCTTGTTGCCGGACTCGATGAACGACTCGATCAGCTTGAGCCGCTTCGAAAGCCGCTTGATCTTCGTCTCCGAATTGGTGTTCGCCATGTCCTCGCGGACCTTGACCACCTCGGACGGAAGATCCATCGACTTCAACAGCTCATGGACCGCCTCGGCGCCCATGCGCGCGTCGAACTCGTCGCCGTGTTCCTCGATCGACTCGAGATACATCTCGTCGGTCAACAGCTGACCGCGCTGCAGGGACGTCATGCCCGGATCGACGACCACGAACGCCTCGAAGTACAGCACCCGCTCTATCTCGCGCAGCGTCATGTCGAGCATCAGGCCGATGCGGGAGGGCAGCGACTTGAGGAACCAGATGTGCGCGGTCGGGCTCGCGAGCTCGATGTGGCCCATGCGCTCGCGGCGGACCTTGGACTGGGTCACCTCGACGCCGCACTTCTCGCAAACGACGCCCCGATGCTTCAGGCGCTTGTATTTGCCGCAGAGGCACTCGTAGTCCTTGACCGGCCCGAAGATCTTGGCGCAGAACAGGCCGTCCCGTTCCGGCTTGAACGTCCGGTAGTTGATCGTCTCGGGCTTCTTTACTTCGCCGTAGGACCAGGACCGGATCATGTCCGGCGAGGCGAGACCGATTTTGATGGAGTCGAAATTCTCCACCGGCACCTGCTGCTTGAACAATTTCAATAGGTCTTTCATGGCTTAGGCCTCGCTCTCGAGTTCGATGTTGATCGCCAAGGATCTGATCTCTTTGACGAGCACGTTGAACGACTCCGGCATGCCGGCTTTCATCTCGTGATTGCCGTCGACGATGGCTTTGTACATCTGCGTGCGGCCGTTGACGTCGTCGGACTTGACCGTGAGCATCTCCTGCAGCGTGTACGCGGCGCCGTAGGCCTCCAGCGCCCAGACCTCCATTTCGCCGAAGCGCTGGCCGCCGAACTGCGCCTTGCCGCCCAGCGGCTGCTGCGTGACGAGACTGTACGGGCCGGTGGAGCGCGCGTGCATCTTGTCGTCGACCAGATGGTTCAGCTTGAGCATGTACATGTAACCGACCGTGACCGGCCGCTCGAATCGCTCTCCGGTGCGCCCGTCGTGGAGCGTCGTCTGCCCGCTCGTGGGCAGGTCCGCGAGCGCGAGGAGGCTCTTGATCTCCTCCTCGCTCGCCCCGTCGAACACGGGCGTCGCCATCGGCACGCCGTGGCGCAGGTTGCGCGCCAGTTCCACGACCTCGGCATCCGTCAGGGACCCGAGGTCCTCCTTCTGGCCGCCGGTGTTGTTATAGACCTCGGCGAGGAACTTGCGGATTTCGACGACCGCGGCCTGCGCCTCGATCATCCTGCCGATCTTCGCGCCGAGGCCCTTTGCCGCCCACCCCAGGTGCGTTTCGAGGATCTGTCCGATGTTCATGCGCGACGGCACGCCCAGCGGGTTCAGCACGATATCAACCGGTGTGCCGTCCGCCATGTAGGGCATGTCCTCCACCGGAACGATCGAGGAGATGACGCCCTTGTTGCCGTGGCGTCCGGCCATCTTGTCGCCCGGCTGCACGCGGCGCTTGACGGCGAGATAGACCTTGACCATTTTGAGCACGCCCGGCGCCAGATCATCCCCGGCGGTGATCTTCGCCTTCTTTTCCTCGAAGCGCTTCTCGAATGCCTTGCGCTGCCCCTTCAGGCGCTCGGCGACGGTCTCGAGCTGGGCGTTGGCGTCCTCGTCCTCCAGGCGGATTTCGAACCACTGCTCGCGCGGCACGTCGGACAGATAGGCGCCGTCTATGCGCGATCCGCTCTTCAGCTTCTTCGGGCCGGCGGCTGCCGTCTTGCCCTCGAGCATGTCCCGAACGCGCAGGAAGAGGTCGTCCTCGAGTATGCGCTGCTGATCCGCGAGATCCTTGCGGACCCGCTCCAGCTCCGCCTTTTCGATCGACAGGGCGCGCGAGTCCTTCTCGACGCCGTCGCGGGTGAACACCCGCACGTCGATGACCGTGCCGTCCATTCCCGGCGGAACCCGCAGGCTGGTGTCCTTGACGTCGGATGCCTTCTCGCCAAAGATCGCGCGCAGCAGCTTCTCTTCCGGAGTCAGCTGCGTCTCACCCTTCGGCGTGACCTTGCCGACGAGAATGTCGCCGGCACGCACCTCGGCGCCGATGAAGGCGATGCCCGCCTCGTCGAGCTTGGCGAGCGCTGAGTCGCCGACGTTCGGAATGTCCGCGGTGATCTCCTCGGGCCCGAGCTTGGTGTCGCGCGCGACGCAGGTCAGTTCCTCGATGTGGATCGTGGTGAACCGGTCTTCCTCGACGACCCGCTCCGAGATCAAGATCGAATCCTCGAAGTTGTAGCCGTTCCACGGCATGAACGCGACCAGCAGGTTCTGGCCGAGGGCGAGTTCGCCCAGGTCGGTCGACGGGCCGTCGGCGAGCACATCGCCCCGCCGGATCGTGTCCCCGGCGTTCACCAGCGGCCGCTGGTTGATGCAGGTGTTCTGGTTGGAGCGCGTGTACTTCGTCAACGAGTAGATGTCGACACCCGGTTCCCCGGCGGTCGTCTCATCGTCGTTGACCCGCACGACGATGCGCGAGGCGTCGACCGAGTCGACGAGGCCGCCGCGACGGGCGACGACCGTGACTCCCGAGTCGATCGCCACGGCCCTTTCCATGCCGGTCCCCACCATCGGCGTCTCGGAGCGCAGCGTCGGCACCGCCTGGCGCTGCATGTTCGAGCCCATCAGCGCGCGGTTCGCGTCGTCGTGCTCGAGGAACGGGATCAGCGACGCCGCCACGGACACGATCTGTTTCGGACTCACGTCCATGAAATCGATCTTGTCGGGGGTCGAGAGCGTGAACTCGTTCTGCGTGCGGCACGAAATGAGATCGGCGGTGAATGCACCTCCGCAGATC
>JAJXYR010000316.1 GCA_021780475.1 Pseudomonadota bacterium | reverse complement strand
CTCGCGCTCGCGGCGGTGGCCGAGACCGACGAGAAGATCCTCGGCGAGGCCGCCGACCTCTTCTATCACACGCTCGTGCTGCTGCGCGTCAAGGGCCTGTCGCTCGGCGCGGTCGTCGCCGAGCTCGAACGGCGGCACGCCGCGGCCCCGACCACCTAGCGGCAATTCCGGCACGGACATTCATCCAAACACTCAAGCTTGTTGCGGCACGGCCGCTAAGGGGGAAAGCGGCTGTCAACCAGCGGGAATCACGATACATGCTCGAGAAATTGCAGGGTATCCTCAAGTCGTCGGTGAATTTCCCGAGTCCGCCCGCGATCGCCCAGCAAATCATCGCCCTGGCCGCCGACCCCGACATCGACCTGGTCCGGGTCGCGACGACGATTTCCAAGGACCCGGGGCTCACCGCCAAAGTCCTCCGGGTCGCCAACTCGCCCCTCTACTCCAAGCGGCGCAAGAGCGACAACCTGCGCCAGGCCTTGGTCGTGCTCGGATTGAACGCCGCCACGACGCTCGCCTTGAGCTTTTCGCTGGTGGGCACTTACCGCAACATCAAGGGCGCGGGCGTCGATTACCTGCGCTTCTGGCGCAAGACGATCCTGAGCGCCTCCGCCGCCCGCGCGTTCGCCGAACAACAGCGCGTCGCCGCCGCGGAGGACATATTTCTCGCCGCGCTGCTGCAGGACCTGGCGATCCTGGCGGTCGATCGCGTGATGCCGGATTTCTACCAGGGTCTGCCGAAGGACTGTGCGCACACCGATCTTTGCGCCTACGAGAAATCGCGGCTCGGCATTGACCACGCGGGCCTCGGCAGCTGGCTGCTCGGCCAATGGCGGCTGCCGGAGACCCTGTGCCACAGCGTCGAATGGAGCCACGCCCCGAGTGCCTGCGAAGCCGGCACGCGCGCGGGCATCGCCGCCGCCTGCGTCGCGCTCGGCGGCGAATGCGTCGAAATGCTGCTTGCGACGCAGGCCCCCACGGACATCGGGGAACTGGCGCAGCACGCCGAACAGTGGCTCGGCCTGGACGCGGAGAGCCTGGCCGCGACGATGAGCACGATCGTCGCGGAGATCCCGGAAATCGAGCGCCTGTTCGACACGGCGCTGCTGCCGGCGGAGACCGCCGCCGTGATGCTGGAACAGGCCCGCGAATTGCTGTTGATCCGCAATCTGCAGGCGCTCGAACAGGTGACGACGCTGCAGGCGGCGACCGCCGATCTCGAGGCGCGCACTTCGGCGCTCGAGGATCAACACCGGCGCGACCCGCTGACCGGCCTGTTCAACCGCGGCCACCTGGATCATGTATTGCGCGAGGAGTTCGAGGCCGCGAACAAGGGCGGCTGGCCGTTGAGCATCGTGTTCATCGATCTCGACCGCTTCAAGGCGGTCAACGACACCTACGGCCACCCGGCGGGTGACCACGTGCTGGTCGGCACGGCGCAGCGGATCATGACGGTCGCGCGCGCGACCGACTGCGTGGCCCGCTACGGCGGCGAGGAGTTCGTGATCGTGTTGCCGGGGCTGGACTCGGCGAACGCGGAGACCGTGTGCCGGCGGCTGATCGTGCGGCTGCGCAAGACCCAATTCGCGGTGCAGGACGCGACGATCACCGTCACCGCCTCGCTCGGATTGGCGACCCATCAGCCGGACAAGCCGTTCGCGGGCGTCGCGCAGCTGCTCGAAGCGGCGGATCGCTCGGTCTACGCGGCGAAGCGGTCCGGTCGCGACCGCCTCGTGCGCCATGACCCGGATCATCGGGGCGCGCACCCCGGACACGCGACGGGCGGCGGCCTCCCCCGGTACTCCTCGCCCTGATCGACGGGGCCGCCGGCCGGTTCAGACGGTCTTGGCGGTCTTGTTCCGCTTCAACGCGAACACGCCGATCGCGCACCAGACCACGTTCAGGCCCACCGACGGCAGCGCCCTATGCCAGCCGCTGTTGATGATGAAGCCTACGGCTCCGGCGATGTTCATCCAATGATAAAGCGCCGAGCGCGCCTCGATCTTGCCGAGCGACAGCAGGTAATACGCGCCGAGGATCAGGGCGGCGGCGATCCAGCCCGCGATTTCCACGAGATCGCGCAGATTCACGGCGCCGAGGTTCACGCGATCAGGCCCGCCGCAGCGCCGCGGCGTCGCGCGCGAGCGCTTCGATCGCGCGCCAGTCCCCCGCTGCGAGCAGCTCCGGCGGCGCGAACCAGGAACCGCCGACGCAAACCACGTTCGGCAGTGCCAGATATTCGGCGGCCGACGCGCGCGTGACGCCGCCCGTCGGACAGAACAGCATCTCCGGAAACGGGCCGGCGAGCGCGCGCAACATGCCGACGCCGCCGGCTTGTTGCGCCGGGAACAGCTTCAACACCTCGAAGCCCGCCGTCCGCGCACCGATCAACTCGGACGGCGTCATCACGCCCGGCAACAGCGGGAAGCGTGCGCCGCGCGCCGCCGCGATCAGCTCCGGCGTGAGGCCCGGCGTGACGCCGAACTGCGCGCCGGCGCGCCCGGCCGCCGCGAAATCGACCGGGCGCGTCAGGGTGCCGGCGCCGACGACCGCTTCGGGAACGGCGCCGCGCATCGCCTCGATCGCCTCGAGCGCGACCGGCGTGCGCAGCGTGATCTCGAGCACGCGCAGTCCGCCGGCCGCCAGGGCGCGCGCGAGCGGAACCGCATGCGCGAGGTCCCGCACCGTCAACACCGGAATCACCGGAGCGAGCGCCACTATGTCACGAATGTTCAATTGTCGGTTCCTCGAGCTTTGAGTCCGGTTCATTCATCGAAGCGGCGGCGGCTCCGCCGCTTCACATCAAGGCCATCGCGCCCGTTTCCGCGTCGCTCGCGGCGCGGCGGAAGGTGCTGAACATCTCCCGGCCCATGCCGGACTCGTTGCGAGCATGAGCGAGACGGGCCGGATCGCGCAGCGCCCAGGTTTGCGGATCGACCCGGGCCTCGAGCACGCCGTGGTGGCAGTCGATGCGGATCACGTCGCCGTCCCGCACCTTGGCGAGCGGACCGCCGTTCGCGCACTCCGGCGTCACGTGGATCGCGGCCGGCACGCTGCCGGACGCCCCCGACATGCGGCCGTCCGTGACCAGCGCGACGTGGAATCCGCGGCTTTGCAGCGAGGCGAGCGCCGGCGACAACTGGTGCAATTCGGGCATGCCGTTCGCGCGTGGGCCCTGGAAGCGGATCACGGCGACGAAGTCCCGGTCGAGCCTGCCGGAATTGAACGCGGCGACGACCTCCTCCTGATCGTCGAACACCAGCGCCGGCGCCTCGACGACGTGGTGCTCGCTCTTCATCGCCGAGGTCTTGATGACGGCGCGGCCGAGATTGCCGCCAAGCAGCGCGAGGCCGCCATGCGGGCTGAACGGGTCCCGAACCGGACGCAGCACGTCGAGATCGCCGCTCGCCGCGGGCGGCGGCCGCCACTCGAGCCGGCCGTCGACGAGAAAGGGTTCGGCCGCATGCGCCTCCAGCCCCCGGCCCATCACCGTCATGACGTCGCCGTGCAGCAGGCCGGCGTCGAGCAGTTCGCGGATCAGGAAACCGGCGCCGCCCGCGGCGTGAAAGCGATTCACGTCCGCGCCGCCGTTCGGATAGATGCGCGCGAGCAGGGGCACGAACTGCGACAAGTCGCTGAAGTCGTCCCAGTTCAGCGTGATCCCGGCGCAGCGCGCGATCGCGACGAGGTGCAGCGTATGGTTGGTCGAGCCGCCGGTCGCGAGCAGGCCGATCACGGCGTTGACGATCGCGCGCTCGTCGACGAGGTGCGCGAGCGGGAGATACTCCCCGCCAAGCGCCGTGGTGCGCGCCGCGCGCTGCGTGGCCGCCGCGGTCAGCGCGTCGCGCAGCGCCGTGTTCGGCGGTACGAACGCCGCGCCCGGAACGTGGAGTCCCATGATCTCCATCAACAGCTGGTTGCTGTTCGCCGTGCCGTAGAACGTGCACGTTCCCGGCGCGTGATAACTGCCGGCCTCGCTTTCGAGCAGCGCGTCGCGGCCGACCTTGCCCTCGGCGAACAGCTGGCGGATCCTCGCCTTCTCCTTGTTCGGCACTCCCGACGGCATCGGCCCGCCGGGCACGAACAGCACCGGCAGATGACCGAAGGACAGCGCACCCATCAGCAGTCCCGGCACGATCTTGTCGCAGACGCCGAGACACAGAGCCGCGTCGAACATGTTGTGTGCGAGCGCGACTCCGGTCGACATCGCGATCACGTCGCGGCTGAACAGCGACAGTTCCATGCCCGGCTGGCCCTGGGTCACGCCGTCGCACATCGCCGGCACGCCGCCCGCGAATTGCGCGACCGCCGCGGCCTCGCGCGCCGCGCGCTTGATCAGCGGGGGAAAGCGTTCGAACGGCTGGTGCGCGGACAGCATGTCGTTATATGCCGACAGGATCGCGATGTTCGGCCAGCGCGCCTGCTTCAGCGATTCCTTGTCGGCCGCGTCGGCGGCGGCGAAGCCGTGCGCAAGATTGGTGCACGACAGACCCTTGCGCGCGACCCCCGCGGTGCGCGCGGCGTCCATGCGTGACAGATAATCCGCGCGGCCCGCCACGCTGCGCGCGCGGATCCGTTCGGTGATTTCGCGCACGCGCGCGTCGATGACGTGGTTTCTCATGATTGCGCTCCATTTTGCCACATCGCGCCCGCTTACAAGTAGGCGCCGCGCAATGCTACGCTTGGCGCCGGCGCAAAGAGGAAAAATCCGGTGGAGAAAATGCTTCCGTCCTTCGACATGCTGCTGTTCGGCGGCACCGGCGATCTGGTCACCCGCAAGCTGCTGCCCGCCCTGTACCGGCGCCATGTCGCGGGACAACTGACCGATGAATCGCGCATCTTCGGCATCGCGCGCTCGGGATTGGAGCGCGCCGACTATCAATCACAGGCCGAACACGCGTGCCGTGAATTCCTGGGCGCCGAGTTCGACGCCGACCACTGGCGCGCATTCGCGACGCGGCTCGACTACGTCCGGGTCGATGCGGATCGGCCGCAGGACTATGGCGCGATCGCCGCGCTGCTCGCGGGCCGCGAGGCGGTGATCCGCGTGTTCTTCTTCTCGACGGCATCGAACCTGTTCGCGACGATCAGCGGGAATCTCGCCAGGGCGGGCGTCGTCACACCCCTGTCGCGCGTCGTCCTGGAGAAGCCTCTCGGCACCGACGTCGCCTCGGCCGACCTGATCAATCATGCGGTCGGTTCGATATTCGCCGAGAGCCAGATCTACCGGATCGACCATTATCTCGGCAAGGAGGCGGTGCAGAACCTGATGGCGCTGCGCTTCGGCAATGCGCTGTTCGAGCCGCTGTGGCGGCGCGGCCTGATCAAGCACGTGCAAATCACCGTCGCCGAGGAACTCGGCGTCGAACGGCGCGGCCACTTCTACGACGACACCGGCGCGCTGCGCGACATGGTTCAAAACCACCTGCTGCAGCTGCTCTGCATCATGGCGATGGAGCCGCCGGCGAGCAGCGACCCGGACGCGGTGCGCGACGAGAAGCTCAAGGTGCTGCGCGCGCTGCGACCGCTGCGCGACCGGGACGTGCTGGTGAAGACCGTCCGCGGCCAGTACAAGGCCGGCGTCGTCGGCGGTCAGCCCGTCGCCGGCTACCTCGACGAGGCGGACATCGCCCCGGAAAGCACGACCGAGACCTTCGTCGCGCTGAAGGCGGAGATCGACACCTGGCGCTGGGCCGGGGTTCCCTTCTACCTGCGCACCGGCAAGCGGCTCCAATCGCGCACCACGGAACTGGTCGTGACCTTCGACGAGGTGCCGCATCCGATTTTCGAGAGGCCGCCGGCACCGGAGGGGGCGAACCTGCTCGTGATCCGGCTTCAGCCCGAGGAGAGCATCACCCTGACGATACTCGCGAAGAATCCGGGCGAAGGCATGCGGCTGAAGCCCGTGAGCCTGGCGTTGGACCTCGGCGAGACGTTCAAGACGCGCAGTCTCGACGCCTACGAGCGTCTGTTGATGGACACCGTGAAGGGCAACCTGACGCTGTTCATGCGCCGCGACGAACTCGACGCCGCCTGGCGGTGGATCGATCCGATCATCGCGGGCTGGCGGCAATTCGACGAGCGTCCGAAGAGCTATCTCGCCGGCAGCTGGGGGCCGGCCGCGTCGAGCGCGCTGATCGGCCGCGACGGCTTCGAGTGGCACGATGAAATCTGACGGCGGGCCGCGCCAGGAAGCGCCGGCCGCCGCGGACGACCGCATCGCGCTCGGCAAGGAGGCGCTGAAGACGGCGCTGCTCGACGATCTGTTCTACATCCAGGGCAAGCCCCCGGCGCTCGCGACCAAGAACGACTACTACATGGCGCTGTCCTATGCGGTCCGCGACCGCATGCTGCGGCGCTGGGTCAGCACCGCGGCCACCTACACCAAACAGGCGTCGCGCACGGTCGCGTACCTGTCGGCCGAATTTCTGATGGGCCCGCAGCTCGGCAACAATCTCATCAACCTCGGCATATTCACGCGCGTCAAGGAGGCGATGCTCGAGATCGGCCTGGACTTCGACGAACTGCTGCGCCAGGAGGAGGAGCCCGGCCTCGGCAACGGCGGTCTCGGACGCCTCGCGGCGTGCTTCATCGAATCGCTCGCGACGCTCGAGGTGCCCTCGGTCGGCTACGGCATCCGCTACGAATTCGGCATCTTCCACCAGGAGATCGTCGACGGCTGGCAGGTCGAGAAAACCGACAAGTGGCTGCGTTTCGGCAATCCCTGGGAGCTCGTGCGGCCCGAATGGGCGGTCGAGGTCGGCTTCGGCGGCCATACGCAGCACCTGATGGACGAGCAGCGGCGGCTGCTGGTCCGCTGGATTCCGGACCGGGTCGTGCTCGGCGTGCCCTACGACACGCCGGTGCTCGGATACCGCTCCAACACCGCGAACACCTTGCGCCTGTGGCGCGCCGAAGCGCCGGAGTCCTTCGATTTCTCCGTGTTCAACCGCGGCGATTATTACGGCGCGGTCAACCAGAAGGTCGCCAGCGAAAACATCAGCAAGGTGCTGTATCCGAACGACGAGCAGCTGCGCGGCAAGGAACTGCGGCTCGAGCAGCAGTACTTCTTCGTCGCCTGCTCGCTGCGCGACATGCTGCGAATCCTGCGCGGGCAGAAGCTCGCGGTGCATCAATTCCACGAGAAGTTCGCGGTCCAGCTGAACGACACCCATCCGGCCATCGCGATCGCCGAATTGATGCGGCTGCTGGTCGACGAACACCGCATGGAGTGGGACGCGGCCTGGAGCGTGTGCTGCAGGACCTTCGCGTACACCAATCACACGCTGCTGCCAGAGGCGCTCGAACGCTGGCCGATCGCCGTGTTCGGACGGCTGTTGCCGCGTCATCTGGAAATCATCTACGAGATCAACGCCTGTTTCCTCGACGAGGTGCGCATCCGCTTTCTCGGCGACGAGGACCGCATCGCGCGCATGTCCCTGATCGACGAAAGCGGCGAGCGCTATGTGCGCATGGCGCACCTCGCCTGCGTCGGCAGCCACTCGATCAACGGCGTCGCCGATCTTCACTCCGAACTCCTGAAGAGCGACGTGCTCAAGGACTTCCACGAACTGTGGCCGCACAAGTTCCGCAACCAGACGAACGGCGTGACGCCGCGGCGCTGGATGGCGCTCAGCAATCCGAGTCTCGCGGAACTGATCACGGAACACCTGGGCGACGCGTGGATCAAGGACCTGACGCGACTGCGGGCGCTCGAACCGCTCGCGCAGGACCCGGAATTCCGCGCGCGCTGGCGCGCGATCAAGCGCGAGAACAAGCGCAGGCTCGCGCTGCATGCGGAGCGCAAGACGGGCGTCGCGCTCGATCCGGATTCGATGTTCGACGTGCTGGTCAAGCGGATCCACGAGTACAAGCGGCAACACCTGCAGGTCCTGCACATCGTCTCACTGTACCGGCGCATCAAGGCGGATCCCGCGGCCGACGTCCAGCCGCGCAGCTTCATATTCGGCGGCAAGGCGGCGCCGGGGTATCGGGCCGCCAAATTGATGATCAAGCTGATCACCGCCGTCGGCGACGTGGTGAACCGCGATCCGGAGGTGGGCGGCCGGCTGAGGGTGGTGTTCCTGCCGAATTTCAACGTCACCAACGGCCAGCGCGTCTACCCGGCGGCCGACCTGTCCGAACAGATCTCGACCGCCGGCAAGGAAGCCTCCGGCACCGGAAACATGAAATTCTGCATGAACGGCGCCATCACGATCGGCACGCTGGACGGGGCGAACATCGAGATCCGCGACGAGGTCGGGGCCGGGAACTTCTTCCTGTTCGGCATGGACGCGGCCGAAGTCCAGGCGCGCAAGGCGCGGGGCTACCGGCCGCTCGAACACTACGAATCGAATCCGGAACTGCGCGAGGTGATCGACCTGATCCGCGGCGGCTTCTTCTCACGCGGCGATTCGGAGGTGTTCAAGCCCCTGGTCGACGACCTGTTGCACCACGACCCGTACATGCTGCTGGCGGACTTCGAGTCCTACGTCGCGTGCCAGCAGGAGGTTTCGCTCGCCTATCGGGACAGCGAACGCTGGACGCGGATGTCGATTCTGAACACGGCGCGCTCGGGTAAATTCTCCTCGGACCGGGCGATCCGCGAATACTGCGCCGACATCTGGAAGGCCCGGGCCGTGCCGATCGAACTCATCACGCACGAAGAAATGCGCAACGGCATCAAGTCCTGAGTTCACCGGCCAGGAAGCGCAATGTCCTGCGCAGGGGTTCGGCCGCGCCCCACAACAACTGGTCGCCCACGGTGAACGCGGACAGATATTCGCCGCCCATCGCGAGCTTGCGCAGGCGGCCCACGGGCACCTCGAGGCGGCCGCTCACCGCGGCCGGCGACAATTCGCGGATGCTCGCCGCGCGCTCGTTCGGCACGACCCGCACCCAGGGATTGGAGGATGCGATGAGGCCCTCGATCTCGTCGAGCGGGACGTCGCGCCGGAGCTTGATCGTCAGCGCCTGGCTGTGACAGCGCATCGCGCCGACGCGCACGCACAGGCCCTCGACCGGCACCGGCGCGGCCTCGGTGCCCAGGATCTTGTTCGCCTCGACCCCCGCCTTCCACTCTTCGCGGCTCTGACCGGTGCCCAGATCCTTGTCGATCCAGGGAATCAGATTCGCGGCGAGCGGCACGCCGAAGTGCTCGTGCGGGAATCCGGGCGCCAACAGCGCCGCCCCCACCGCCCGGTCCAGGTCGAGGATCGTCGCGGCGGGGTCCGCGAGCGCGGGCTGGGCGGCGCGGTGCACCGCGCCCATCTGTTCGATGAACTCGCGCATGTGCTGCGCGCCCGCGCCGGAGGCCGATTGGTAGGTCATCGCGCTGATCCATTCGACGAGCCCGGCGCTCATCAGGCCGCCGACCGCCATCAGCATCAACGACACGGTGCAATTTCCGCCGATGAAGTCCTTGATGCCGCCGCGGAGCGCGCGCTGCATGACGCCGAGGTTGACCGGGTCCAACACGATGACCGAGCTCTTCTCCATCCGCAGCGCCGAAGCGGCATCGATCCAATAGCCGTTCCATCCGGCGGCGCGCAGCCTCGGGTGCACGTCCTGGGTGTAGTCGCCGCCCTGCGCGCTCACGAGGATCGGCAGCCGCGCGAGCGCCTCGATGTCGTTGGCATCCTGCACCGGGCCCGCGGCGCGGCCTGTCGAGGGCGGCGCCGCGCCCGCCTGCGAGGTGCTGAAGAACACCGGTTCGAACACGTCGAAATCGCGCTCGGCACGCATCCGGTCGATCAGCACGGAACCGACCATGCCGCGCCAGCCAATGATGCCCACTCGATTCATCGTCATGCTCCGATCAGAAATTCGCGCGCCGGGGGACGCAGATTGTAATTCGACGCCATCACATGGCCGTACGCACCGCAGGTCGCGAGCAACAACACGTCGCCCTCGACGGTAGGCGGCAGCCAGCGGTCGGTCGCGAGCCGGTCGGCCGATTCGCAGATCGGGCCGACGATCGTGGCCATCTCGGTCGCGGGCTCGCCCAGCCGGGTCAGATTGACCACCTCGTGATGCGCGCCGTACAGCGCGGGCCGGATCAGCGAGTTCATGCCGGTCGCGATGCCAACGTAGCGCACGTCGCCCTTGCCTTTCAATTGCGTGACCTCGGCCACCAGCACGCCCGCGCCGGCGACGAGATAGCGCCCGGGCTCCATCCAGAAGCGCTTGCCGGGGAAACGCTTGCGCAAGGATTCCACGCCTCGGTCGAGCGCGGCGAGATCGACGCCGGAATGTCCGAAATAGTCCGGCACGCCGAGGCCGCCGCCCAGGTCGATCACGGCGACGTCCGGAAAATGGGCGGCGAGTTCCGCGAGCAGCGCGCCGGTCTCGGTCCAATTGTCGACGTCGAATATGCCGCTGCCGGCGTGCGCGTGCAAACCGACGACCCGCACGCCCAGCTCACGACATCGGCGCGCGAGTTCCGGCAGTTCGGCGACCGGCACGCCAAACTTCGAATACATGCCGGCGGTGCGCACGTGTTGATGATGGCCGCGACCGAAACCCGGATCGACGCGGACAAAAATCTCTTGTCCGGCAAAGACTTCCGGCCACATCTTCAAGGGATATAGATTATCCAGGGTCACTCGTACGCCGCGCTCGAAACCGAACTCGTATTCCACGCGCGGCGCGAAATTCGGCGTGAACAGGACTTGATCCGGGTCAAGCCCGGGAACCGACGCGAAGGCGTGTCGCAGCTCTCCTTCCGACACGCACTCGATCATCAAGCCGGCGGCGTGAAAGCGCCTGAGTATCGCCGGATGCCAATTCGACTTCATCGCAAAGGCGAAGCGATCGACCGCACTCATGCCGCGCAAGGCAGCCACCGCCGCATCCAGCGTTTCGGCGTCGTAGACGTAGGCGGCTCCCTCCCGTGCGGCGATCTCCAGCAATTGGTCGCGCTTGGCGGGCTGTTGCCACCATTGGTCGGCGGCCGGCTGAGCCTTGCGTCCGCCCTGAAACAGCTCCTGCCACGTCGGTCCGAGCACCTTGTCGGAGCCGATGCGCTGAATCAGGCGCTCGTGCAGCTGCTGGACCAGGCGGTCGCCCTGAGATTCGTCGATGACGAACGTGAAATTCAGGTCGTTCGCGGCCTGGGTGACGAGGTAGATCTTCTGATCCTGGAACAGTTCGAAGGCGGCGCCGAGCTCATGCAGTATGCCGCGGATGTTCTGCCCCAACAGGCTCAAGCTCGCGCAGGGGCCGATGATGTTGACGCGGCAAATGGCCCCGAGCGCGGTCGTCAGGCGCCCGATCGCGGCTGCATCGAGCGTGTTCGCCGCGGGATCCAGGGACACGGTGACGTTCGTCTCGGAGGTCGACACCAGGTCGACCGACAGGCCTTGCTGCTTGAAGACCTGGAACGCATCGGCCAGGAATCCGACCTGGTGCCACATCCCGGGGCTCTCCATGGAGACGAGCGTGATCCCCTTCTTGATCGCAATCGCCTTGACCTGCGCGGCGCTGTCGGCGACGACCGCCGAGACGATCGTCCCGGGCAGGCCCGGCGCCTGGGTCGCAAAGACATGCAGCGGGATCCCGTACTGACGCACCGGCATCACGCAGCGCGGATGCAGCACCTTGGCGCCATTGCTGGCGATTTCCTGGGCTTCGTCGTAGTGCAGCGCGCGCAGCAGCCGCGCGGTCGGCACGTCGCGCGGATTGGCGCTGAACATGCCGGGAACGTCGGTCCAGATCTCCAGCCGTTGCGCCGCCAATTTCGCCGCAATATAGGCGCCCGACGTGTCCGAACCGCCGCGGCCGAGCAGCACGGTCTCGCCGGCGTCGTTGGAGGCGATGAAGCCTTGCGTGATGATGACCCGGTCCCGCGCGAGCCAATCGGACTGCAGCCTCGGGTCCGGGGCGTAATCGCAGGTCGCCGACAAATACCCCGCCTTGGCGGTCGCCGAGTCACGCTGTTCGGCGCGCAGCACCTGCCGGGCATCGACCCAGGCGGTTTCGATGCCGGCGGCATTCAGGAATGCGCAACCCAGCGTCGTCGCGAGCAGTTCGCCCATGCCCATGACCCGTGCGCGCAGGCGATCGCTCTGTTCGCGGGTTTCCGCGATCGAATCGGCGAGCCGCCGCAACTCCTCGATCAGGGACTCGAACGCGGGCCCGGGTTCCAGGTTCAAGCGCGCGGCCAGATCCCGATGCGCCGACTCGACGGTCGCGAGCAAGGCCGCATGACGACCCTGCACCGCCGCCGCCGGCAAGGCGTCGAGCCGGTCCGTAACCCCGGACAAGGCGGAATGCACGACCACCGGCCGCAGGTTCTCCATCAGGCGCGCGCGAATGACGCCGGCGATGTTGTGCCAATTGGGCGCGCTCGAGACGCTGGTGCCGCCGAACTTGAGCACGACCCAGTGCTGTTGGTGATCTGCCATGACGTCGCCGCGCTGCAGGACCGTCGCGGGACGAACCCGACGGCCCCGCTGGGTTATTCTTCCTCGAACGTGTCGCGCAGCTCTTTCTCGAGCTGCCGCTCGGCCAGTACGTCCTCCACCCGGCTCCACGCGGCCTTGCCCCGTTTTCCGGGCGTGGCGGCTTTCTGGCGACGCTCGCTGCGTTCCATCACGGGTTCGAATTCCTGAGTTTCCTCGTTCTCGCCGAGAAACTCATCGTCGATGTCGAAGTGTTCGTCCGCTCGTTCGCTCATTGTTCGAGAAAAGCCCTTCAAATCAATGGGATCTACAGCCCTCATGGGCACGAAGTCCGGCACTATAGCCGATTCTGTCGCGCATTCAACACCTATGAGAAAAGGAACGCAGGAATCGGTGTCGCCCATCTAGCGGGCGACCAAGCGTTCCAAGTTAGAAATTACTTTAAGTAATTTATTTGTTTTTTATCAATTAATTACAGCGTTTATATCGCGTAGTACTAGATGAATGTTCATGTCCCGGTGCGCCCTTTTACCGTCACCGTGGACAAGGCATCCGCCGCGACGGCCCGATTGACCGCGGACAGTACGGCGAGCAAGGAGGCCGTCACGATGTTCGGGTGCATGCCGGCACCGAACAGCGTGCGCCGCGACCGGGTAGTAATCTCGATATAGCTGACGGCTTGCGCCGCGCTGCCCTTGCCGCGCGAATGTTCCTCGTAGGACAACACGTCGAAGTCGAGGCCGATCGCGTCGACGATCGCGTCGATCGGTCCGGATCCCTGGCCGTGCAAGGTCTCCACGTGGCCGTTGCGCTCGATCTGCAATGCGATCCGCTCGCTGTCGGCGCCATCGGTGGACGCGGCGAGCTGATGCGAGCGGTACACGAAAGGCCGTCGCGGCAGCAGGTATTCGCGCTCGAAGAGCGCCCATATTTCCTGTGAAGTCAGCTCTTTACCGGTTGTATCTGCGGCCGCCTGCACGACCTGACTGAACTCGATCTGCAGCCGGCGCGGCATCACCAGATGGTAATCGCGCTCTAATAGATAGGCGACTCCCCCCTTGCCGGACTGACTGTTGACCCGAATGATCGAGTCGTAGGAACGTCCAAGATCGGACGGGTCGATCGGCAAATACGGCACGTCCCAAGCGTCCTCCGCCGACCTCGCCGCCAGCCCTTTTTTGATCGCATCCTGGTGGGAACCCGAAAAGGCCGTGAATACGAGGTCGCCCACGTAGGGATGTCGCGGATGAATCGGCAGCTGATTACAGTTCTCGGCGCAGCGCGCAATTTCATTGATGTTAGAGAAATCGAGTTTTGGATCAACACCTTGCGTATACAAGTTCATGGCCAATGTCACGATATCGACGTTGCCGGTCCGCTCGCCGTTGCCGAACAAAGTTCCTTCGATTCGGTCGGCGCCGGCCATGATCGCAAGCTCCGCCGCGGCGACCGCGGTTCCGCGGTCATTGTGCGGATGGACGCTCAGGATCACCGAATCCCGGTTCTTGATCGATCGGGCGAACCATTCGATCTGATCCGCGTAAATGTTCGGAGTGGCCATTTCCACGGTGGCCGGCAGATTCAAAATCGCCTTTCGGGATGGAGACGGTTCCCATACCGCGTTGACCGCGTCGCAGACTTCGACCGCGTAATCCAATTCCGTGCCGGTGAAACTCTCCGGACTGTACTGGAACACCCATTCGCTGCTCCGATGACGCAACGCGTGCTCACGCACGGCCTCGGCGCCACGCACGGCGATGTCAATGATCCCCCGCCGGTCGAGCCGGAAGACGACGCGCCGCTGGGCGGTCGACGTCGAGTTATAGACGTGGACGATGGCGCGGCGCACGCCGGCCAGCGCCTCATAGGTGCGAGCGATCAATTCCGGCCGCGCCTGCGTCAGAACCTGGATCGTGACGTCGTCGGGGATCAATTTCTGGTCGATGATCTCGCGCACAAAATCGAAATCCGTCTGCGATGCCGCCGGAAATCCGACCTCGATCTCCTTGAAGCCGATCCGCAGCAACATGTCGAACATGCGGCGCTTGCGCCCCGAATCCATCGGCTCGATCAGGGCCTGATTGCCGTCCCGCAGGTCGACGCTGCACCACGTGGGCGGGGAACCGATCACCCGGTTCGGCCAGGTTCGATCGCGCAAGCCGATCGGGGGGAAGGAAGGATATTTGGTCGATGGGTTACGCAACATGGGTTTTCTCGCTCGCAATGGGGCCTTGACCACGCTCTGACGGGTCTGTCGAAGGAATCTGTCCGGTCTTGTAAGCGCCGACCGTTGGCGCGGGAGTTGTGCGCCTAGCGGCGCAGCAGCAGCAGCAGCGCGTCAAGGCCGGGAAGCGGCCGACGGCGAAGCGCGAAGCGACTGGACGATGCCTGTGCGTGCATCGCCAGAATTTAGCACCCCCGCTCGCCGGCGCGCAAGGGGGCCCTGACGTCAGACCCAGCCCTGAATCTGGCGGGTCACGAGCCCGGCCAGCAGGTCCGCGTGGCGATCCTCGTCATTCAAGGCCGGTACCATGCCGAACCGTTCGCCGCCGAGGGCGAGGAACTGGCCTTGATACTCCATCGCCACTTCCTCGAGCGTCTCCAGGCAGTCGACCGCAAACGATGGTGACACGACCGTGAGCCGGCGAATGCCGCGCTTGGCCAATGCCTTCAACGTATCCTCGGTGTACGGCTGCAGCCAGACGACCGATCCGAACCGCGATTGATAGCAGTGCGACCACTCGGTGTCCTTGAGACCGAGGCGTTCGACGACCAGGCGGGTGGTCGCCTCGGCCTGGGCCTGATAGGGATCGCCCTCGGCGACATAGACCGCCGGTATCCCGTGATACGACAGCATCAGGTGCGTGCGCCCGCCCGTTGCGGCCCAGTGGTTCTCGATCTGCGCCGTCAGGGCGTCGATGTACCCGGGATCATCGAAGTAATCGTTCACGAAACGGGTCTCCGGCAGCCAGCGCCAGCGCCGCAGCACCCGCGCCACCCCGTCGAAGACCGACCCAGTCGTCGATGAACAGTACTGCGGGTACAGCGGCAGCACCAGAAGCCGCCGGACGTTCTGTTCCGCCAGCGCGCGGATGCCGTCCTCGAGGCTCGGATTGCCGTAGGTCATCGCGAGTACCGTGCGCACGCGGTCACCCTCGGTCGCACGCAGCCGCGCGTCGATCTTCGCCGCGAGCCTTCCCGAGTAGACCGCGAGCGGCGAGCCGTCCTTCATCCAGACCTTGCGGTAATTGCGCGCGGTGCGCAGCGGCCGCAGCGGAAGGATGATGCCGTACAGCAGCGGCAGCCACAGCAGGCGCGAGGTGTCGATCACCCGCCGGTCGCCGAGGAACTCCCGCAGGTAGCGGCGCACGGCGAAATAGGAAGGCGAATCCGGCGTTCCCAGATTGACGACCAGCACCCCGATGCGTTCCGGGGTCGACGCCGCCGGCTGCGCGACGGCGCGATAATAAGCCATTGATCCTGTCCCTCGGCAACACCGGCAACCCCGTATCCGATCAGTATACTGCGGGCGCGATGCCGATCCCCGGCTTCGTGTAAATTGTCGCCGATGATCTGGCTACGTCCCAGCGAACGCGTCGCCCTGCTGTTGAGCCTCGACGTATCGGTGCGCAGCGTGCTGCTGTGCCTGCCGGCGGCGATCGCGGTCGCCTGGGTTCTGTCGCGGCGCCGTTTTTTCGGGCGCGTCCTCGTCGATGCGCTCGTGCACCTGCCCTTGGTCCTGCCGCCGGTGGCGGTAGGCTACCTGCTGCTCGTGTTGTTCGGCGCGCGCGGGCCGATCGGCGGCTGGCTTCACCGGGTGTTCGGCATCGACTTGATCTTCACCCGCAACGGCGCCGCGCTCGCCACCGCCGTCATGACCTTTCCGGTGATGGTGCGCGCGATCCGCCTGTCGCTCGAAAACGTGGATCACGGGCTCGAGGAGGCCGCCCGCACGCTCGGCGCGCGGCGCCTGGACCGCTTCGCCACGATCACCCTGCCGCTGATTCTGCCCGGGATTCTCGCCGGGACGATCATGGCGTTTTCCGCCGGACTCGGGGAATTCGGCGCCGTGATCACCTTCGTGTCGAACATTCCGGGCGAGACCCGCACGCTGCCGCTCGCGCTCTACACCGCGCTGCAATCGCCCGGCGGCGGCGCCGCGGCCGCGCGTTTCGCGGCGATCTCGTTCACGTTGGGCATCGGCGGTGTGCTGTCGGCTGAATGGCTCACGCGGCGGGTGCGCCGCATGCTGGGAAGCTGATGCTCGAAGTCGCGGTCAACACGCGCCGCGGCGCCTTCGCGCTCGCCGCCGCGTTCGAACTGCCAACCCCGGGAGTTGCCGCGCTATTCGGCCGCTCCGGGTGCGGCAAAACCACGCTGATCAACGTCATCGCCGGGCTGCTCGACCCGGACTCGGGCAGCGTTTCGCTCGACGGCGAGGTTCTGCTCGACACGCGCCGCGGCATCCGCGTGGCGGCCGAAGCCCGCCGCATCGGTTGCGTGTTCCAGGATGCCCGGCTGTTTCCGCACCTGCGGGTCGAGGCCAACCTGCGCTATGGGCTGAAACGCGCCGCCGGCGCGCACTACGTGAGCTTTGCCGAGGTCGCCGACCTCCTCGGACTCGCGCCGCTGCTAGCGCGGCGCACGCATCAATTGTCGGGCGGCGAAAAGCAGCGCGTCGCGATCGGCCGTGCGCTGCTCGCGCAGCCTCGCCTGCTGCTGCTCGACGAGCCGCTCGCCGCGCTCGACGCCGCGCGCCGCGACGAGGTTCTGCCGTATCTGGAGCGGCTGCGGGATCAACTGGCGATCCCGATGGTCTACGTCAGCCACCAGTTCGAGGAGATCCTGCGTCTCGCGACCCACGTGGTCCTGATCGATTCGGGCTCGACGATCGCGCAGGGCGACATCGGATCCATGAGCCTGCGGCCCGAACTGCGCCAGATCGTCGGCGCCGACGCGGTCGGCGCGGTCGTCGCCGGCGAGGTCCGCGCCATCGACGCGGACGTCGGCCTCGCGCGGGTGCGCATCGGTGCCGGCGAACTGCGGGTCGCCGCGGCGGGACTCGCCGTCGGCGGCCGCGTGCGCATGCAGGTCCTCGCGCGCGACGTCATCCTCGCCTGTGCGGAACCGCACGGCCTCAGCGTGCGCAACGCCGTGCGCGGCGTGATCGGCGGCATCGCCCCGGACGGCGCCGACGCGAGCCTGGTTTCGATCGACATCGGCGGCACCCTGGTGCTCGCGCGCGTGACCGTCGACGCGGTTCGCGATCTTAGGCTGCGCGCCGGGCTCGAGATCTGGGCCTTGTTCAAGGCCGTGGCCATCTCCTCGGGCCGCATGCGCGCCCTCTAGGCCCCGATCGTCATTTCTCGCGTGTGCCGAGGTGCAGGATCGCGACGATGTGATCGTCGCGGCCAAGGCCGACCGCCGCCTTGACGCCGGGGTCGTAAGCGGCGGGTCCTGTCTTCCACATCGCGCCGAAGTTCAGCGCATGCGCGGCCAGGCACATGTTTTGCACCGCGGCGCCGGCGGCGAGAATCTGTTCTATCTCCGGCACCTTCGGGTGGTCGCGCACGACGACACAGCCGACGATGATCAGAATCGGGGAGCGCGTGAATTTCTCGCGCTCGACGCGCAATTGGTCGTCGTTCGGTGCAGGCAGCCGAGCGCGCCGCGCCTCGACCGCCGCCGTCGCGACA
>JAJXYR010000056.1 GCA_021780475.1 Pseudomonadota bacterium | reverse complement strand
GCTCAAGTACCTGGACGGCTGGACCGAGGGCCGGCGGCGCAACGCCGCGTTCTATGACGCCGCCTTCGCCGCCGCCGGCTTGACGGAGGCGGTGGTGACGCCGCCTTCGAAACCGGGCTGCCGCCACATCTACAATCAGTACGTGGTCCGTGTCCGTGATCGCGACGCGCTGCGGGCGCGCCTCACCGAGCGCTCGATCGGGACGGAGATCTATTATCCTGTGCCGCTGCACCTTCAGTCCTGTTTCGAGTACCTGGGCCATCGCCGCGGCGACTTCCCGCAGGCCGAGCGCGCCGCGACGGAAACCCTCGCGTTGCCGGTCTATCCGGAGCTGGGGATCGCGCAGCTCGAGCGCGTGGTCGCGTCAATCGTGGATTTCTATTCCTGACCGCGCGCACCGGCCGCCGCGCGCGGCCGTGCTCGATCTCAGTTTTTCTTGAAGTCGTCCGGCATGAGCTGGTGGCGCGACAACAGCTTGTAGAAATCCGTGCGATTGCGCTTCGCGAGCCGCGCCGCCTGGCTCACGTTGCCGGTGGTGATCTGCAGGATCTGGGACAGGTAGTTGCGCGTGAATTCGTCGCGGGCCTCGTCGAAGGAGGGCAGGCGGGTCGTGCCGCCGCCGAGCGATTGCTGCACGATTTCGGCGGTAATGATCGCCCCGTGGGTCAGCGCGACGTTCTGGCGCACGACATTGGCGAGCTGGCGGACATTGCCCGGCCAGTCAGCGGTCGCGAGCAGTTCGACCGCCTCCGGCGCGTAGATTTTCCGCTGTCCGGTTTCCTTCGCGAGCCGTTCGAGCACGTGCGCGACCAGCAGCGGGATGTCCTCGCGGCGCCGCGCGAGCGGCGGCACCTCGATGTGGACGACGTTGAGCCGGTAATACAGGTCCTCGCGGAACTTCGCGTCGGCCATCCGCCGCTGCAGGTCGTCTCGCGTCGCCGAGATCACGCGCACATTGATGCTGATCGCGTCGCCGCCCAGCGGCCGGATCATGTCCTCCTGGAGCACCCGCAGCAACTTCATCTGCAGACGCGGCGTCAGCTCGCCGACGTCGTCGAGCAAGAGCGTGCCGCCGTCGGCCGCGGCGAACAGGCCCCGCTGGGTCTTGGCGGCGCCGGCGAATGCGCCCTTTTCGTGGCCGAAGAGGTCCGAATCGAGCTGGTTCTCGTCGGCGCCGGCGCAGTTGGCGACGACGAACGGCTGGTTGCGCCGGGGGCTCGCCTCGTGAATGGCGCGGGCGAGCAATTCCTTGCCGGTGCCGCCTTCGCCGGTGAGCAGCACGCGCGCGTCGGTGCCGGCGACCATGTTCGCCTGGGCGAGCCGGTCCTCCATCAGCTGGCTGCGCGTGATGATGTTCGCGCGCCAGGCTTCGTCCATGTGTGCGAAGCCGGAGACCTTGAGCGCCTTCTGGACCTGGTCGAGCAATTCCTGTTTGTCCACCGGCTTGGTCAGAAAGCCGAACGCGCCGCTCTGGGTCGCGTGCACGGCGTCGGGGATCGTCCCGTGGGCGGTGAGAATGATGACGCGCAGACCCGGCCAGCGGCTCTGCAGTTCCTTCAGCAGGCCGATGCCGTCCATCTGGTCCATGCGCAGATCCGTGATGACGAGGTCCGGCCGGAAGCGCACGCACGCGGCGATCGCGGCGGCGCCGCTTTCGACCGCTTCCACCTCGTAGTTCTCCGCGCGCAGCCGGATGGTCAGCAGCCTGAGCAAACCCGGATCGTCGTCGACGACGAGAATCCGCGGCTTGCGCCGCTGCGGCGTCACGCTGTCGCGCGGCCGCCCGCCGAGTCCGAAGCCCAGGGGTGTCGTCGCGGCGTTTGAATAGGCGTTCACTCGTTGCTCTCCGGTCTCAATCCTACGGTGGCGCGGATCCGCCCGCGGCCCGGTCGTTGATCGTCCGCTCGATGTGCGTGACGGCCTCGATCTTGGCGCGCGCATCCTGCAAGGCGCGGCGCAGGCGCGCATTCTCGTCGAGCGCCGCGGCGAGCCTGCTGTTCGCGTCCGCGAGCTTCTCGCTCGTGTCCCGGGCCTTTTCGGCGCGCAAGCGCTGATTTTCAGCCGCCAGGATCAATCGCTGTTCGACCTGTTTCAGCTCCACGGTGGCCAGCATGCGCTCGTCCGGCAACAGAGTCTCGGGTCTTGCGAGCAATTCGGAAAGCTGTCGCTCGGCGGCGACGGGGTCCGATCCGCTGTGCCCCGGCGTCGCGAGGGCGAGCGCGTAGCGCAGCCGGTTGCTGGTCGTCGGCGTGAGCTCCGCCGCGTCCTGCGCCGCCTGGAACGCCTCGGCCTGCCGGGCCGGATCGCCCTGCGGCAGGCTGCTGATCAAGGCCAGGTCCGGCGCGATCGAGCCGGCGCCGTCGGGGGCGCGCCGCGGCGCCGGGGTTGGCGGCAGGGCCGGCGCGCGCAGGTCTTGAATGACCCCGCAGCCGGCGAGGCTCAGGGCCGCGCACAAGACGAAAGCGACGGGGCGCCGCGCCGCGCTAGGCCGCATAGGCGTCCCGGGGGTTGTGCGGCATCGTATGGCGCAGCGGCAGGTGCACGCGGAAATGGGCGCCGCCGGTTGGTGCTTCCATGATGTCGATCGTGCCTCCATGCGCGTTGACGAATTCCGTGACGACCGACAGGCCGATGCCGGTGCCTTTGACGTGGCCGCCCTGCGGCGTCTTTCCCTGATAGAACGCCTCGAAGATCCGCTTGCGTTCCTCGGCGGGGACGCCGGGGCCGCTGTCGATCACGTCGAGGATCAGTTGTTCGCGTTCGGCCCGGGCATGGATCGAGATGGTACCGCCGCGCGGCGTGAATTTGATTGCGTTCGACAGCAGGTTGTCGAGTATCAGCCGGACTTTCGCCCGATCGGCGATCGGCGTCAGGTCCTCCACCTGCACGTCGAGGCGCACGCGCTGGGCGACCAGCGTGAGCTGCTGATTCTCGAGGACGTTCTTGATCAGCGGCCTGAGCTTGAACTCCGACACCTCCAGTCCGACGCTCTGCGCCTGCCAGGCGCTGAAGCTCAACAGGTTCTCGATGAGCCGCTGCAGCTTCATGCCGTTCTCGCGCAGGATCGCGGTGACCTCGCGCTGGCCGCTCTGCAGCTCGCCGACCGCCCCATCCATCAGGAGTTCCGTGCCCTCGCGGATGTTGGCGAGCGGGGTCTTCAATTCGTGCGACATGTGGCGCAGGAATCGGTTTTTCTCCTGGGCGAGGTCCAGGAGCCGCGAGCGCAGCCATTCGAGCTGCTCGGCGAGGCGCTCGAGGTCGGCCGGTCCGCGGATCGCGATCGGACGGGAGAACGCGCCGCGGCCGAGTTCGCTGATCGCCCGGTCGATCGCGCGGATCGGGCGGCCGAGCAGGAACGTGAACACGCCGACGACCGCGAGCGTGAGCGGCACCAACAGCAGCGTCTGCCACAGGAGCTTGTGCTGTGTCGTGCTCGCCGCGAGCTGCAGGCCGGAGAGCTCCCGGTCGACGGCCGCGTTCGTGCGGTTCGAGATTTGCGAGGCGAGGTCCGACAGATGCGGGTAGGTTCCGATCAGCGCGTTCATGGCCGCAGAACCCGGAGCCGTCGCCCGCAGGTCGTCGCGCAGGCGCTGCGCCTGGCTCCGTAGTTCCCCGAGGTCGCGGCGCGACGCGGCGTCGAGTGGCAGGGCCGCGAGCGCCTGTGCCGCGGTGTCGAGCCGGCGCGAGGCCTTCGCGTAGACGTCGAGCAGGTCGGGGCTGCCGACGATCTGGTACAGGCGCGCGGTGCGTTCGAGCACGCCGATGTCCTCGAACAGCAGCTGATTGTTGCGCGTTCCCTGCATCCCGTGGATGACCAATTGCTGGCTGCGCTTCGACAGGCGGTTCATCTGCACCGACGCGTTGACGATTGCGAACAAGAGCGGCGTCGCGACGATCGTGAAACCGATCAACATCAGCCCGCTCAAGGATTTGGGTCGTACGAGACGCATGCGCGGCATTCTAACAGCGTGCTTTGCGCCGCGGAGGCCGGGCGTGGGACGGAAGCCCGGTTCAATACCCAGGTAGACTGGCGGCCGATGAAATCGGAAACGCCCTATGCGGATCTCTCCCCCGACGCCGTGCTGGATGCGGTCGAGGCGTCCGGCTACCGCTCGGACGGGCGCGTCCTTGCGCTCAACAGCTACGAAAACCGGGTCTATCAGGTCGGCATCGACGAGGATGCGCCCGTGGTCGTCAAGTTCTACCGTCCGGGTCGCTGGACCGATGCGGCGATCCTCGAGGAGCACGCGTTCGCGCTGGAGTTGGCCGCGCTCGAGATTCCGGTGGTCGCGCCGCTCGCGCGCGACGGGGTGACCTTGCATCTGCACGACGCCTATCGGTTCGCGATCTTCCCCCGCCGCGGCGGCCGCTGGCCGGAACTGGGTCTGGCCACCGACCGGGAATGGCTCGGACGCTTTCTCGGGCGCATCCACGCCGTCGGCCGCGCCGGCGCCTTCGCGCACCGTCGCCGCCTGCAAATCGACGAACTGGGGTGGAAGTCGCGCGAATTCGTGCTCCAGGGATCCTGGATGCCGGATTATCTGGCGGCGAAATACGAGGACGTGACCGCGAGCCTGCTCGAGGAGGTGGAACTGCGCGCCGCCGACTGGGGCGGCGCCCGCCAGGGACGGATCCACGGCGATTGTCATCGCGGCAACATCCTGTGGACCGAGGCGGGGCCGCATTTCGTCGACCTGGACGACTGTCTGTGCGGGCCGGCGATCCAGGACATCTGGATGCTGCTCGCCGGCAGCCGCGCGGAAATGCGCGCCCAGTTGACCGATATCCTGTCGGGTTACGAGCAGTTTGCCCCGTTCGACCGGGCCGAACTCGGGCTGATCGAGCCGCTGCGGGCCTTGCGCATGATCCATTACGCGGCTTGGATCGCGCGTCGCTGGCACGATCCGGCATTTCCGCTGGCCTTCCCCTGGTTCGCCGAGCCGCGCTATTGGGAGGAACACTACCGGGCGCTCGACGAACAACTGGCCGCGGTGGTCGAACCGCCGCTCGAGTTGTGAACGGCGCCGCAATTGGGGATCATAGGCGCATGTTCAAACCCCGCGTCCTGGCCCTGTGCCTCGTCTGCGCGGCTCCAGCCTGCCATGGAGGCTCGCATCCGTCCGCCGGCGCCGGGATCTCGGGCGCACCGAAGCCGCATGCCGCGCCTGCCGGACCGACGATCGCCGCGCAGACGGTCGGCATGGTCGAGGCGCCCGGCAGCCACAAATCGACGGTGCAGGTGTCGCTGAAATTCGCGCTCGCACGAGCCCCCGTGGTCGGCACGCCGCTGTCGATCGATTTGGCGGTGATTCCGCGGATCAGCGCCGACGCGGCGACGCTCAGCGTGTCGCCGTCGCCGGCATTCAGCGTCGCCGGCGCTGAGCGCACCGCGACCTGGGCGCCGGTCGATCCGACCAAGGCCTACCATCACCAGGTCACGGTGACGCCGGCCACCCCGGGAGTCGAGGAACTCGATGTCGCGGTGAGCCTGCGGCACGACGGCATCACGGAAACCCGCGGCTTCTCGCTGCCGGTGATCGTGGGCGCGGCGCAATAGTCGCCACGGCCAAATAACCGCATAGACGTCGGACGATCGGCCTATAATGGTGGGTTTCCTCCAGGGGCCTCATTTGTGACGCAGAAACTCCGCAACATCGCCATCATCGCCCACGTGGACCACGGGAAGACGACCCTCGTCGACCAGTTGCTGCGTCAATCCGGCACGCTCGACGCGCGCAAGGACATCGAAGAGCGCGTGATGGATTCGAACGCGATCGAGAAGGAGCGCGGCATCACGATCCTCGCGAAGAACACCGCGATCACCTGGGGCGATTACCGGATCAACATCGTCGACACGCCGGGTCACGCCGACTTCGGCGGCGAGGTCGAGCGCGTGCTCGCGATGGTCGACAGCGTGCTGTTGCTGGTCGACGCCGTCGACGGCCCGATGCCGCAGACGCGTTTCGTGACCCAGAAGGCCTTCGCGCACGGACTGCGTCCTATCGTCGTCATCAACAAGATCGACCGCGACGAAGCCCGTCCGAGCTGGGTGCTCGACCAGACCTTCGATCTGTTCGACCGTCTCGGCGCGACCGATGAGCAGCTGGACTTCCCGGTCGTTTACGCGTCGGCGCTGCGCGGCTTCTCCGGCCTCGACGCGCAGGTTCGGTCCGGCGACATGCAGCCGCTGTTCGAGACGATCGTCGCCAATTGTCCGCCGCCGGACGTCGATGCCGCGGGCGCGTTGCAGCTCCAGGTCACGCTGCTCGATTACTCCAGCTACGTCGGCGCGATCGGCATCGGCCGCATCAAGCGCGGCACGCTGCGCCGCGCGATGCCGGTCACCGTCGTCGGCCGCGATGGGCGGCAGCGCTCCGAGAAAATCACCCAGATCCTGGGGTTCCACGGCCTGACCCGGGTGGAGGTCGAAAGCGCGTCGGCCGGCGACATCGTCGCCTTCGCGGGCATCGGCGAACCGAAGGTGTCGGAGACGATCTGCGATCCGGCGCTGGTGGAGCCTCTGCCCAACCTCACGGTCGATGAACCGACGATCAGCATGACGTTCGAGGTCAACACCTCGCCGTTCCTCGGTCGCGAAGGGAAGTTCGTGACCAGCCGGCAGATCCGCGAGCGCCTCGAGCGCGAGTCGATTCACAATGTCGCGCTGCGGGTCGAGCCGACCATCGATCCGGACAAGTTCATCGTCTTCGGCCGCGGCGAGCTGCATCTCGGCGTGCTCCTCGAGAACATGCGCCGCGAAGGCTACGAGTTGGCCGTGTCGCGGCCGCGCGTGGTCATCAAGGAGATCGACGGCCGGCCGCACGAACCCTACGAACAGGTCACCGTCGACGTCGACAGCGACGCCCAGGGCGACATCATGACCGCGCTCGGCAGCCGCGGCGCCGAACTCAAGGACATGATCTCGGACGGTCGTGGCCGGGTGCGCCTCGACTACATGATCCCGTCGCGCGGCTTGATCGGTTTCCAGACGGAATTTCGCACCATGACGCGCGGCACCGGCTTGCTGCACCACGTCTTCGATCATTACGGCCCGATGGTGCAGCGCGAGCTCGGCCAGCGTCCGCAGGGCGTGTTGATCGCGAACGGCAAGGGGGTCGCGCTCGCATACTCCCTGTTCAGCCTGCAGGAACGCGGCCGTTTGTGCGTTGCGCCAGGCGAGGAGGTCTACGAGGGCATGATCATCGGCCTCCATAACCGCGAAAACGACCTGGTCGTCAATCCCTTGAAGGGCAAGAAACTCACCAACATGCGGGCCGCCGGCAAGGACGAGAACGTCGTGTTGACGCCGCCGATCCGCTTCTCGCTGGAACAGGCGATGGAGTTCATCGACGACGATGAGCTGATCGAGATCACGCCGGGCTCGATCCGCCTGCGCAAACGCCACCTGCGCGAGGTCGATCGCAAGCGCTCGGGCCGGGAGTCGGTCGACCAGGACGTGGCGGGCTGAGGACTTAACCGATTATTGGGTGAAACGAGAAATCCATCACGTCGCCATTGCGGGATCTCCCTAACATTCGAGCGGTAGTCTGACGGCAGGGTTGCCGTCGATCGTCCGGGGAGATCAAAGGATTTGGCACGCGACATCGCGGCGGCAGTTCGGACCCAAGCACCGCTGCCGTCGGAAAATCTCAATCGCCTGCTGACGCGGCAGTTGCAGGAGGCGCGCCGCCGCAACGGCGACGTCGACTTGGGCGAGCTGCTGCGCATCGTGAGCGTGCATTACGACCGCGCCGACGCCGAGCGGCGCGGCGTCGTGCGTTCGATGCAGATCATGTCGGACGAGGCGCAGGCGCTGACCCGCGAGATCCGCGAGGAGACCGCCTCCCATCTCCAGGCGATCCTCGACAACGTCAAGGACGCGATCATCACGGTCGACGAGGCCGGCCACATCGAGAGCTGCAATCCGACCGGTGAGCGGATCTTCGGCTATTCCCAGGCGGAGATCCTCGGGCGCACGCTCGACTTCGTGCTTCCCGAACTGAGCGAACACGGCGCCGGCAAGTTCCTCGAGCGCCTCGCGACCAAGATCGACGACACCCACGTCGACCTCGCCGCGCAACAGGTCTGGGGAGCATCCAAGGACGGCGCGCGCCTGGCCGTCGAGGTCGCCGTCAGCCGCGCGACCTTGAGCCGCCGCGACGGCTACATCGTGTGCATCCGCGACATCAGCGAACGGCACATGGCCGAGCAGTTGATGCGCGAGAGCGAGGCCCGGTACCGGACCCTCGTCGAGAACGCGCCCGAAGTCATCGTCGTGTTCGACGTCGATCTCGGCCGCTTCGTCGACGTCAACGACAACGCCTGCCGCTTCTTCAAGATGGACCGGCAGACGATCCTGTCGAGCGGGCCGGTGCCATTGAGTCCGCCGACGCAGGCGGACGGCACGCCCTCGTTCGGCGTCGAGCGCGGCCACATCGCCGGCGCGCTCGCCGGCGGCACGCCGGTGTTCGAATGGACGCACTGCGACTCGAACGGCCGGACGATGCCCTGCGAGGTGCGCTTCGTGCGCCTGCCGAGCTCGAATCGCCGGCTGATCCGCGCGAGCATCACCGACATCACCGAGCGCAAGCGCGCCGAGGGCATCGCCGCCGGCGAACGCCGGGTGTTCGAGCACATCGCCGCGAACGCGCCGCTGCAATCGGTGCTGGAGTCGATCGCCGAGGTCATCGAGCGCGTGATGCCGTCGAGCCATTGCGCGATCATGCTGCTGGACGGCGAGCGCCGCACCTTGACGTTCTCCGTGGCGCCGAGCCTGGCGCGCGAATTCGTGATGGCGATGGACGGTGTGCCGGTAGGCCGGCATTTCGGATCCTGCGCCGCCTGCGTCGACGGCGGACGCGCCGTCGTGGTCGCCGACATCGAGACCGACGCCGCCTGGGAATGGCGGCGCGAGGCGGCCGCGTACGCGGGACTGCGTGCGGCCTGGTCGGCGCCGATTCTCGCCGCGGACGGCACCGTGGTCGGTACCGTCGCGATTTATCGGCGCGAGGCCGGCGCTCCCGACGAACGCGACTTGGAGCTTGCGCTGCGCATGGCGCAGATCGCCGGCATCGCGATCGAGCGGCGCGGGGCCGAGGACGCGCTGCGCAAGAGCGAGGCGAAGTTCCGCGGGCTGTTCGAGAGCGTCATGGAGGGTGTGTACCAGTCCACCCGCGACGGCCGGGTGCTCGCGGTCAACCCGGCGTTCGTGCAGATGTTGGGCTACGACACGCCGGAGGAAATCTACGCGCTGCCGGTGACGGCGCTCTACTGGAATCCCGGCGACCGCGAGGCCTATGCGCGCCGCATGGAGAACGAGGGCGAGGTGCGCAACGTCGAACTCATGCTGCGCCGCAAGGACGGCGGCATGCTCGTGGCCGTCGACAACAGCCGCGTGGTGCGCGACAAGCAGGGCCGGGTCACCGGTTACGAAGGCACGATCGCGGACATCACCGAGCGCAAGCACGCCGAGACCGCCGTGTTCCAGGCCAAGGAGCGCGCCCAGGTCACGCTGCAGTCGATCGGCGACGCGGTGATCACGACCGACTCGGTCGGCCGCATCGATTACATGAATCCGGTGGCCGAGAGCCTGACCGGCTGGGAGAGCCGCGAGGCGCAAGGCAGGCTGATCAGCGAGGTCCTCACCGTCGTCGACGAGGCCTCGCGCGAGATCAGCGATTGCCCGGTGATGCGCTGCCTGCGCGAGGGGCGCGTGCTCGGACTCGCCGAACACACCGTGCTCGTGAACCGGCGCAGCAAGGAAATCGCGATCCAGGACTCGGCGGCGCCGATACGCGACCGCGAGGGCAACATGATCGGTGCGGTCATGGTGTTCCACGACGTCAGCAAGGAGCGCCGGCTGCATCGTGCGCTCTACTACCAGGCGAGCCACGACACGCTGACCGGACTGATCAACCGCCGCGAATTCGAGAACCGGCTGACGGCCGCGGTCGAGA
Organism: Pseudomonadota bacterium; assembly: GCA_021780475.1. GTDB lineage: Bacteria > Pseudomonadota > Gammaproteobacteria > Steroidobacterales > Steroidobacteraceae > Bog-1198. The sequence continues at coordinate 8,184 of JAJXYR010000056.1, read as the reverse complement.
GCGTGCGACAGGACGGCGACATCCGCCACGCCCTGCTGTACCTGGATCTCGACCAGTTCAAGCTGGTCAACGACACCTGCGGCCACCCGGCCGGCGATCAGCTGCTGAAACAGATCACGGGCGTGCTGCAGTCGCGGGTGCGCAGCGGCGACACCCTCGCGCGCCTGGGGGGCGATGAGTTCGGGATCCTGCTGCAGGACTGCACGCTCGATCAGGCGCTGCGCGTCGCCGAGACGCTGCGGCAGGCGATTCGCGACTATCGCTTCGTGTGGCAGGACGGGGTCTTGGGCGTCGGCGTCAGCATCGGCATCGTCGAAATCACCAAGGAGACGCCGACCGTCGCGAACGTGATGAGCGCCGCCGATGTCGCTTGTTATTCGGCGAAGGACCTCGGCCGCAACCGGCTGCATCTATACACGCCGGACAACGTGCCGGAGCGGCACAAGGAGATGCACTGGGTGTCGAAGCTCACGCGCGCCTGCGACGAAAGCCGCTTCGACCTGTACTTCCAGCCCATCGTGCCGATCGGTTCGACGGTGCATGACCGCGAACACTTCGAATTGATGCTCCGGATGCACGACGAGTCGGGGAAGCTGATCCTGCCCGCGGAGTTCATCCCGGCCGCCGAGCGCTACAACGTGATGCCCGCGGTCGACCGCTGGGTCGTCAAGACCGCGCTCGACCGGGTCGCGCACCGCAACGGGACGGGCGTCAAACCCTACACGATCGCGGTGAACCTGTCGGGCAACTCGCTGAACGATGAACGCTTCCTCGAATATCTGATCGGGCTGCTGGGCAACGCGAACCTGACCGCCGGGGCGATCTGCTTCGAGATCACCGAAACCGCCGCGATCGCCAATCTCGGCAACGTCGTCTACTTCATGCGCGAGCTGAAGGCGCGCGGCTGCCGGTTCGCGCTCGACGATTTCGGCAGCGGCCTGTCGTCGTTCATGTACCTGAAGACCCTCCCCGTCGATTACCTGAAGATCGACGGCCAGTTCATCGAGAACGTGACCCGGGATCCCATCGATCGCAGCATGGTCGAGGCGATCAGCCAGGTGGGCAGGGCGATGGGCATCCATACGATCGCCGAGCGGGTCGAATCCCACGAGGTCCTGGCCGAGCTCGCGCGCCTCGGAATCGGCTTCGCCCAGGGCTTCCATATCGCATCGCCGCGATCGATCAGCGAGTTCCCCTACTCGATCGAAAGCTAGTACCATCCTGGCGCGATGAACGATTGGACGGTCCCGCAGCGCTGGGATGACTACGACCCGGTCGAACATGCGACCTGGGACCGTCTGTTCGCACGCCAGTCGGCGATGCTGCCCGGCCGGGCGGCCGGAGAATTCCTGCGCGGCCTGGACGTGCTGCGTCTGGGGAGTCCCGGGATCCCGCGATTCGACGCCTTGTCCGAACGCCTGTCGCGCCTGACCGGGTGGACCGTCGTCGCCGTTCCAGGCCTCGTGCCGGAGGCTGTGTTCTTCGATCACCTGGCGCACCGCCGCTTCGTCGCCGGCCGCTTCATCCGCAAGCCCGAGCAGAGCGATTACCTGCGCGAGCCGGACGTTTTCCACGATGTGTTCGGCCATGTGCCGCTGCTCGCCGATCCGGTGTTCGCGGACTACATGCAGGCCTATGGCGAGGGCGGGTTGCGGGCGCTCGCCCACGACGCGCTCGAGCGGCTGGCGCGGCTGTACTGGTACACGGTCGAATTCGGCCTGATCCGCACCCCCGGCGGCCTGCGGCTGTACGGGGCCGGCATCGTCTCCTCGTACGGCGAGTCGGTGTTCGCGCTCGACGATGCCTCGCCGCACCGCCTGGGGTTCGACCTCGCGCGCGTGATGCGCACGCCTTACCGCATCGACGACTATCAGCGCAATTACTTCGTCATCGACAGCTTCGCGGACCTGTTGCGGCAGACGCTGGAACCGGATTTCGCGCCGCTGTACGCGCAATTGGCGCGCCTGCCGGACATCGGCATCGGCACCATCCTGGCCGACGACCGCGTTTACTCCCGCGGCACGCAGGCGCGCGGCGGAGCGTCGTGATTGACGGGGAATATGAGATACGAGAAAATGGAATCATGAAGACCACTGTTGATATTCCAGATGGTGACCTCACGGATGCTATTCGCTTCACCAAGGCGAAAACCAAGCGTGCGGCGATCGTCACCGCCATCCAGGAGTTCAACCGGCGCAAGCGCATGGCCGAGCTCACCAGGCACGCCGGAACCTGCAAGGACCTGATGAGCGTGGAGGAACTCTTGCGGCGGCGTCGCAAGGACTGATTCGCTTTGATCTTGATCGACTCCTCGTCTTGGATTCACATGCTGCGTCCGAATGGCGACGCGAGCGTCAGGGACCGGGTGATGCGCGTACTCGACGCCGGTGATGCCTGTTGGTGCCCCATCATCCGCTTGGAATTGTGGAACGGCGCGGGCGGTGATCGCGACCGGAGGGTGCTGAGGGATTTCGACCGGCTTCTGCCGGAGCTCGGCATCGACGATGCGGTGTGGAGCGGCGCCTTTGATTTGGCGCGGCGCGCGCGCTCCGCCGGCGTTTCGGTCCCGGCAACCGATATCTTGATCGCCGCGTGCGCGCGGCACCACCAAGTCGCGTTGGAACATGCCGACGCGGATTTCGCGCGCCTCGAAATACTCTAGCCCGCCCCCGCGCCGGCGCCTGTCGAGCCGCTACGTATGAGCTACTTTTCGCCACATCGCCCGGTCCTTCCAAATTCAGCGGACTTCGGCGATCCGCGCGTCCCGGGCGCGGACCGCGACGGAAGGATCGTCGATGGGCGGCCTCGATTGTTCTCGAGAAAGATCTCGGTCGCGCCGATGATGGACTGGACCGACCGGCATTGCCGTTACTTCCACCGGCTGCTCGCCCCGCATGCGCTGCTCTATACGGAGATGATCGTCGCCAAGGCGATCCTGCGGGGCGACCGCGCGCGGCTGTTGGATTTCGACCCGGCCGAGGGGCCCGTGGCGCTCCAATTGGGCGGCTGCGATCCCGGCGAACTCGCCGAAGCGGCCGCATTCGGCGCGGCGGCCGGCTACGTCGAGATCAACTTGAACGTCGGCTGTCCGAGCGACCGGGTCAAGACCGGCTCCTTCGGAGCCTGCCTGATGGCGGATCCTAAGTTGGTGGCGGCCTGTGTCGCCGGAATGCGCGCCGCGGTGTCCATACCGGTCACGGTGAAGTGCCGGATCGGCATCGACGATCGCGACAGCTACGAGTTTTTCGATGCCTTCGCCGCCGCGCAGCTCGACGCCGGCATCGACGCCTTGATCGTGCACGCGCGCGCGGCCATATTGAGCGGCTTGTCGCCGAAGGAAAACCGGGAGATCCCGCCGCTGCGCTACGATTACGTCTATCGGCTGAAGCGCGAGCGCCCGGCCGCGACGATCGTGCTGAACGGCGGTGTCGCGGACGCCTTGGCCGTTCGCACCCATTTCGCCGAGGGGGTCGACGGCGTGATGCTGGGTCGCGCCGCCTATCACCGTCCGGCGCTGCTTTCGGAGCTGGAGCGGGAGTTCAGCGATCCGGATTGGATCGCGCCGCGGCCGGAGGCGGTGCTCGAGCGCATCCAGGAATACGCGCGGCGTGAGAGCGCCAAAGGCACGCGGCTGCACTCGATCACGCGCCACCTGCACGGGCTGCTCGCCGGCGCGGACGGCGCGCGGGCCTGGCGGCGCTTCCTGTCCGAAATCGCGGCGATGCCGGACGCCGAGGCCGGAATTCTGAGTGCGGCGCTGCCGCTCGTCACCGGCCGATCAGCACAGGAGCGCCAGGTTAAGTATAATTGACCCCGACCTATGGGAAATGAAGTCGAAGTCGCGATCCTGTTTGCCGACGTCGTGGGCAGCACCAAGCTCTACGAACAGCTCGGCGACGCGCGTGCGCGCGAGATGGTCGGCATCTGCATCGAGGTGATGCGCACGGCCACCGAACAGAACGGCGGGAACGTGATCAAGACGATGGGCGACGAGGTCATGGCGACCTTCACCACCGCCGACGATGCGCTGAATGCCGCGGCGCAGATGCAAAAACAGATCAGCACGCACCCCGCGCTGAAGGTCGACGAGCACGCGGTCGCGATCCGCATCGGCTGTAATTTCGGTCCCGTCGTCGTCGAGAATCGCGACATCTTCGGTTCGGCGGTGCACACGGCCAACCGCATGACCAGCCAGGCCAAGGCCGGCCAGGTGATGACCACCTCGACGATGGTCGAGCAGCTGTCGCCGGATTGGCGCGCCTCGGTGCGCCAGATCGACATCGCCACCTTGAAGGGGCGCAGCAGCGAAGTGGCCCTGTTCGAGGTTTTGTGGCAGCCGGAGGACGTCACCAGCATGGTGCCGGCGATCGCCTCGCGCGACCGCGCCGCCAAGGCTCAGCGCCTGCGGCTGCGCTACCAGGGCCAGGAGATCTTCGTCAACGACGGCCGCGCCAACATCACCATCGGCCGCGCCGAGGAGAACGACCTCGTCGTCAAGGGCAACTTGATCTCGAGGCTGCATGCGCGCGTCGAGATCAGCCGCAACAAATTCATGCTCGTCGATCAGAGCACGAACGGAACCTTCGTGCTCGGCAAGGACGGCGAAGAAGCCTTCGTGCGGCGCGATTCCATGCAGATTCGCGGCGAGGGGCTGATCGGGCTCGGCAAGGCGCCCGACAGCAACTCCTCGCAGGTCATCCGCTACACCTGCGAGGAGTGAGGGTACTCAGGTCGCCGCAAGGCGGTTGCGCGCGTCGGCGAGCTCGCGGCGCAGTCCCTGAGGGAGCCGGTCGCCGTACTCGTCCAGATAGGCGGCGATCGCATCGAACTCCTCGCCCCAGGTCGCCGGATCGACCGCGAGCAATTCCTCGAGCGCGCCGCGGGCCAGATCCAGCCCCTGGATGTCGAGGTCCCGAGGACCCGGCAGATGCCCGATCGCGGTATCCACGGCCCCGGCGGTTCCCTCGCAGCGTTCGATGATCCAGCGCAGCACCCGCATGTTCTCGCCGAATCCGGGCCAGAGGAACTGACCGCGCTCATTCTGGCGGAACCAGTTGACGTGAAAGATGCGCGGCGCGCGCTCGAGCTTCGAGCCGAGCTTGATCCAGTGGCTCCAATAGTCGGCGAAGTTGTAGCCGGCGAACGGTTTCATCGCCATCGGGTCGCGGCGCACGACGCCGACGGCGCCGGTGGCGGCGGCCGTGGTTTCCGACGCGACGCCCGCGCCGACCAGCACGCCATGCGTCCAGTTGCGGGCTTGATAGACGAGGGGCGCGACGGTGCGCCGGCGGCCGCCGAACACGATCGCCGAGATCGGTACCCCGCCCGGCGCCTCGGAGGCGCGGGAGTAGCTGGGGTTGCGGGTCGCCGCGACGGTGAAGCGCGAGTTCGGATGCGCGGCGGGGCCGTTCGCCGGATCATATGCCCGTCCCTGCCAATCGTAGGCGGGTTCGCCGTCCGGCAGTCCCTCCCACCAGGGCCGTCCGTCCGTGGTCACGGCGACGTTCGTGAAGATCGTGTCCCGGCGGATCGTTTCGAACGCGTTGCGGTTGGTCTTCTGGTTCGTGCCCGGAACCACGCCGAAGTAGCCGGACTCCGGATTGATCGCGTACAAGCGCCCGTCGGCGCCCGGGTGCAGCCAGGCGATGTCGTCGCCGACGGTCCAGATCTTCCAACCCTGGTAGCTTGCCGGCGGGATCAGCATCGCGAGGTTGGTCTTGCCGCAGGCCGACGGAAATGCGCAGGCCAGGTAATGCGTCTCGCCGCGCGGGTTTTCGATGCCGACGATCAACATGTGCTCGGCGAGCCAGCCTTCGTCGCGCGCCTGCCAGCTGGCGATGCGCAAGGCATGGCACTTCTTGCCGAGCAGCGCGTTGCCGCCGTAGCCCGAGCCGAAACTCTTGATCGTCAAGGATTCCGGAAAATGCATGATGAAACGGCGCTCGGGATTCAAATCCCCGGTCGAGTGCAGGCCCTTGACGAACACGCCTTCGCGCCCGATGCGTTCGAGCGCCGGCCGCCCCATGCGCGTCATCAGGCGCATGTTGAGCACGACGTACGCGCTGTCGGTGATCTCGACGCCGCAGCGCGACAAGGGCGAGTCGATCGGCCCCATGCAGTAAGGCACGACGTACAGCGTGCGGCCGCGCATGCAGCCGCGGAACAGGTCGTCCATCTGGCGGTGGGCCTGCGCCGGCGCCATCCAGTGGTTGTTCGGGCCGGCGTCTTCGCGCTCCTTCGTGCACACATAGGTCACGTGCTCGACGCGCGCGACGTCGCTGGGATCGGAACGGTATAGATAACAACCCGGATGGGTGGCCTCGTTGAGCGGGATCAACTCGCCGTCGGCCGCCAGTTGGCGCTGCATCTCCTGAAATTCCGGCTCGCTGCCGTCGCACCAATGGATGCGATCGGGTAAGGTCAATCGCGCCACCTCGGCGACCCACGCGGCCACCTCTCTGCTGATGGACGCCAAATCGTCGAGCCGGTCCGGAACCGTTGCCATGTCGATCCTCTTACGTTCGTGATCCGGCGCGAGTGCCGCAGGGAGTATATTAGCATACGTATAAAAGACATACGGATCATGGACTTGCCGAGGATGACCCCATGCAGAAAATGATCGCCGCCGGACTCGTTGCGGCCGCGCTCGCCGGCGCGGCCGGCGCCCAGCCGCAAATCGATGTGCGCACGACCGCCCAAGTCCTGCGTCAGCTGCGCATCGACGGCAAGCCGCGCGTCACTCTGGTGCCCGCGGACCGGGTCGTGGCCGGCGATCCGGTGGTCTATACGCTCGCGGTGCGCAACGTGGGAGCCGCTCCCGCCGCCGCGGTCGTCGTGACGACACCCATCCCGCCGCGCATGCGCTACCTCGCCGGCTCCGCGGCTGGTCCCGGCGCGCGGGCGAGTTTTTCCGTCGACGGCGGCCGCACGTACGATGCGCCGGCGAAACTCACCGTGCTCGGGCGCGACGGCAAGCCGCGCGCGGCCGACGCCGCGGACTACACCAACATCCGCTGGCTGCTGCAGGACCAGTTGCAGGCCGGATCGGTCGCGTTCGTGCGCTTTCGCGCGGTATTGCGGTGAAAAAGGACTCGACTCGCGCGCGCAAGCCCGTAGTCTAGCGCCCCTATGTCGAGGACCGAAATCACCGGATTGTTCGGCGCCGCGGGACCGCTCGCGCGGGCGCTGCCGGGCTACGCATTCCGCCCCGAACAGGCGGCAATGGCCGATGCGGTCGCGCGCGCGCTCGCCGCGGCCGAGCCCTTGCTGGTCGAGGCTGGCACCGGCACCGGCAAGACATTCGCCTACCTCGTGCCGGCGCTGCTGTCCGGCGGCCGGGTGATCATCTCCACCGGCACCCGCACGCTCCAGGATCAACTCTATCGGCGCGACCTGCCGATGCTGGCGCGCGCGCTCGGGATGCCGGCGAACGTCGTCCTGTTGAAAGGCCGGGCGAACTACCTGTGCCTGCATCGCCTGGAACTCGCGGCGCGGCAGCGCTCCTGGCTGGATCCCGACCCGGCCGCGCCGCGGATGCTGGCGCGCATCGAGTCCTGGGCCGCGACCACGAAGTCCGGAGACCTGTCGGAACTCGCGGACCTGCCGGAGCGCTCGACGCTCTGGCCGCAGGTCACCTCGACGCGCGACAATTGCCTCGGCCAGGAATGCGCGCACCACGCGCGCTGTCATGTGCTCGAGGCGCGCCGCGCGGCACAGGCCGCGGACGTCCTGATCGTCAATCATCACCTGCTGCTCGCGGACCTGGCTCTGAAGGACGAGGGATTCGGCGATCTGCTGCCGGGCGCAGACGGGCTGATCCTCGACGAGGCGCATCAAGTGCCGGACATCGCCGCGCAATTCTTCGGGCGAACCTGGTCGGCGCGCCAGGTCGAGTCCGTCACCCGCGACGCGCGCGCCGAAGTCGCGGCGACGGGTGCGCAGTCCGCGGTTCTCACCGCCTCCCTCGATGCGATCGACGCGCATCTGACGGCGCTGCGCCGCGGATTCCCGGGTGCGGCGCAGCGCGTCGATTGGGCACAGGTCGACGATGCCTTCCTCGATGAATTGTCCGATCTCGAGGCGGTGCTCGGCGCCGCGGCGACGCAACTCGAGGATCTGGGCGCGGGCGGCGGCACCGCCGCCTGTGCGCGGCGCGCGCGTGCGCAGGCGGCCGCGCTCGCGGAC
>JAJXYR010000025.1 GCA_021780475.1 Pseudomonadota bacterium | reverse complement strand
GATCTGGTCCAGGGTTTGCATCATAAGTTCCTTCACGCGTTCGCAGGCGGCCTCGCCGAGCGGCAGTCCGTCCGCGTCGGCTATGTAGAATACGTCCTCGGCGCGCTCGCCGATCGTCATGATCTTCGCACCATCGATCGCGATGCGCTCGGCTTTGAACACCTTGCCGACGTCGGACAACAGACCCGGGCGGTCGCCCGCGACCAGTTCCAGGATCGTGCGGTTGTTGCGCTTGTCCAGGCTGAAGTTCACCTGCGTCGGGGTCGAGAACATGCGCACCTGGCGCGGCGCGCGCCGGGTCACCATGACGGCCGAGTCCTGCGGCTGGCGCAGCGTCCGCCACAGGCCGGCCTCGATCTCGCCGATGCGCTGCGGGTCGGTGATCACCTCGCCGCTGTCCTCGAGCACGACGTAGGTTTCCAGGCTGAAGCCGTTCGCGCTCAGGATCAGCCGCGCGTCGACGACGTTGAGCCCCATCTGATCGAGCACCGCGGTGGTGCGCGCGAAACTATGCAGCCGGCGCGGCGTGTACGTGAGCACCGCGGTGCCGCCGCGCTCGACCAGCTGGCGGATCGCGACGAGCGGGGAATCCTCGAGCGGATGACGGCCGATCAGCAGTTCGGTGTGCCAGGCGATCTCCTCCGGCGTGAAGCGCAGGAAGTAAGCCTCGGTCCATTGCGCCCAGACCGTGTCGATTCCGGCCGCATCGAGGCCGGCGAGCTTCTCGCGCGCCGCTCCTTGCGTCTCGCGGATCAGTTCCTCCTGGTCGACCGGGGATTCGAGCCCGCGGCGCAACGCCTGCTTCGTGCGCTCGTAGATCTCCTCGAACAGCCGCGCCTTCCAGGCGTTCCAGAGTTTCGGGTTCGTGCCGCGCACGTCCGAGACCGACAGCACGTACAGGTAATCCAGATGGGCCTGGTCGCCGACGCGGGTCGCGAATTCGTGGATCACGTCGGGGTCGCTGATGTCCTTCTTCTGCGCGGTGATCGACAGGATCAGATGGTGCTTGACGAGCCAGGCGACGAGCCGCGCTTCGTAGCGGCCGAGACCCTGTTCCAGGCAGAACGCCTCGGCGTCGACGGCGCCGAGTTCCGAATGGTCGCCGCCGCGCCCCTTGGCGATGTCGTGGAACAAGGCCGCCAGATACGCGAGCTCCTGGCGGGGCAATGACTGCATGATCTGGCTGAGCGCGGGGAGTTCGTCGTCGTACGCCGGAATCGCCAGCCGGCGCAGGTTGCTGACCACGAACAGCGTGTGCGCGTCGACCGTGTACGTGTGGAACAGGTCGTATTGCATGCGCCCGACGATGCGCCCGAATGCCGGGATGTAGCGTCCCAGCACGCCGTACAGGTTCATGCGCCGCAGCTCGTGCGTGACGCCGCGGGGCGCGCACAGGATGTCCATGAACAGGCGGTGGTGACGCGGGTTCTGGCGGAACTCCTCGTCGATCAGGCCCGTGTGCATGCCGATCAGGCGGATCGTCTCGGCGCGCACGCCGCGCACCTGCGGGTGCTGTTGCAGCAGCGCGAAAAGCTCCAACAACGCGGACGGGTGGCGCGCGAACACGTCCGGATTCGCCGCCTCCAGATAGTCGTTGCGGATGCGGAAGCGCGCATTGATCGGCACCGGCGGCGCGCTCTGGGTGAGGATCGCCTCGCGGAACAGCTGGAGCAGCATCTCGTTCAGCAGGCTCACGTCCATCACGGTGCGGTAGTATTTCTGCATCAACTGCTCGACCGCGAGCGTGAACGTGGCGTCCTCGTAGCCGAAGAGGCGGGCGAGCTTGATCTGATGGTCGAACAGCAGCCGGTCCTCGCGCCGCCCCGTCAGCATGTGCAGGCCGAAGCGCACCTTCCACAGGAAGTTCTGCCCGGCGATGAGTTTGCGCAGTTCCTCGCGCGTCAGAAATCCGTGCGCGACCAGCTCATCCAGGGTGTCGGTGCCGAAGTGGCGCTTCGCGACCCAGCCGATCGTCTGGATGTCGCGCAGCCCGCCCGGACTCGACTTGACGTTCGGTTCGAGGTTGTAGGCGGTGTCGAAATAGCGGTGGTGGCGTTCGGTCTGTTCCTTGACCTTCGCCTCGAAGAAATCCGCGGACGGCCACAGGCGGTCGGCGGCGAGCGCGCGCCGCATTCCGGCGAACAGCGCCTCCGGCCCCGCTAGCAGCCGCGCCTCGAACAGCGTCGTCGCGACGCTGATGTCGGCCAGGCTCTCGCGCTGACAGTCGTCGATCGAGCGGACGCTGTGGCCGACCTCGAGGCCCATGTCCCACAGCGAGGTGAGGTATTTCTCGATGTCCGGCTGCCAGTCCGCCGAATCGCTTTTCGGCAGCAGGATCATGATGTCGATGTCGGAGCACGGGTGCAGCTCGCCGCGGCCGTAGCCGCCGACGGCCACCAGCGCAAGGTCCGTGGCGGACCGGCCGGCGAGGCGCGTCCACGCGGCGCGCAGTACGCCGTCGACGAGCCGCGCGCGGTCGCGCACCAGCCCGGCGACGTCTTCGTCCGCGCCGAAGCGCTCGCGCAGCAGCTCGCCCCCGTGGTCGAGCACCTGGCGGAAGGCCGCGGGTGAGAATTCCTCGCGCTCGAGTTCCGCGGCGGCTACGCCGAGATACGCCCACTCGGAGCCGGGGTCGCGCTCGGCGCCGGCGGCGCTCAAGAGGCGGCCGCGGTGCGCGGTGCGGCGGCGGCCGCCCGCGCCGCGGCGCCGAGCGTCAGTACCTCGAACCCGGTCTCGGTCACCAACACCGTGTGTTCCCACTGCGCCGACAGCGACCGGTCCTTCGTCACCACGGTCCAGCCGTCGTCGAGCAGGCGCACGTCGCGCTTGCCGGCGTTGATCATCGGTTCGATCGTGAACGTCATGCCCGCCTCCAGCAGCAGCCCGGTGCCGGGCTGACCGTAGTGAAGGACCTGCGGGTCCTCATGGTAGATCCGGCCGATCCCGTGGCCGCAATATTCCCGCACGACGGAGAAGCGGTTGGCTTCCGTGAATGTCTGGATCGCGTGGCCGATGTCGCCCAGACGGGCGCCGGGCCTGACGATGCGGATGGCGCGCCACATCGCCTCGTGGCAGGTCGAGGCCAGGCGCTTCGCCAGAATCGACGGCTCGCCGGCGAAATACATGCGGCTGGTGTCGCCGTGGAAGCCGTCGCGGATCACGGTGACGTCGATGTTGACGATGTCCCCCGCCTTCAGCGCCTTCTCCCCGGGGATGCCGTGACAGACGACGTGGTTGACCGACGTGCAGATCGTCTTCGGGAAACCACGGTAATTCAGGTTCGCCGGGATCGAATCGAGCTCATCGACGATGAATTCGCGGCAGCGCCGGTCGAGTTCCTCGGTCGTGACCCCAGGCGTGACGAACGGCTCGATCATGTCGAGCACGCTCGCCGCCAAGCGGCCGGCCTCACGCATTTTCTCTTGTTCCTGCGGGGACTTGATGGTCACGTTCATGGCGGCGGGCTCGGGCTTTGTTTCGACTGGAGGATCATGGTATAAAGAGCGGCTTTTTTTAACAACCCCGCACGCGTGTCGTCACAATCGGCCGGGTGCCCGGCGGATGGCCGCCGGGTTGCCGATTGGGATACGCGGAGGCTCAACCCGACAAGGAGTATATGACGATGACCAGCGTGTCCATGCGACAGATGCTGGAGGCGGGCGTGCACTTTGGGCACCAAACCCGCTTCTGGAACCCGAAAATGGCCCCCTTCATTTTCGGCGAACGAAACAAGATTCACATCATCAACCTCGAGAAGACCCAGCCCCTCTACCAGGAAGCCGCGGGCTTCATCAAAGGGGTCGCCGCCGACGGCGGCAAGGTGCTGTTCGTCGGCACGAAGCGCTCGGCGCGCGATTCGGTCCAAAAAGAGGCGATCCGCTGCAACATGCCCTACGTCAACCAGCGCTGGTTGGGTGGGATGTTGACCAATTTCAAGACCATCCGCCAATCGATCAAGCGCCTGAACGAACTCGACGACATGGCGCAGAGCGGTGCGCTCGACCGGCGCGGCAAGAAAGAGGCGCAGATGCTGCGCCGCGAAATGGACAAGTTGCTGCGCAGCCTCGGCGGCATCCGCGACATGACCGCGCTGCCCGACGCGCTGTTCGTGATCGACGTCGGCCATGAGGAGATCGCGATTCACGAGGCGCGCAAGCTCGGAATTCCCGTGGTTGCGGTCGTCGACACGAATTGCTCGCCGGAGGGAATCGACTACGTGATCCCCGGCAACGACGACGCGATGCGCGCCATTCTGCTGTACACCGGCGGTATGGCCGAGGCGGTGCTCGAAGGCAAGTCCTCCCTGCCCGATGTCCCGGTCGGCGAGGATGAGTTCGTCGAACTGGACGAGGAGGGGAACCCGAAGCGACGCGGTGCGGCACGCCGTCCGCAGTCCCAGGCCCCGCGCGGCCGCAAGCCGCCGCCGCGCCGCAAGGTGCCGGTCACCGTGATCCCGGGCGCGACGCCGGCGGTCGCGGGCGCCGACGAAGAGGTC
>JAJXYR010000304.1 GCA_021780475.1 Pseudomonadota bacterium | reverse complement strand
GGCGCCGCCGCCGGGCCTGCGGCGGCCGGCGCGGCCGCCGGCGCCGAGGCGAGCGGCGAGGGCTTGCCCTTGAACGCCGACACGAAGCGGCCCTGCACCATGACCGCGAGCGGCTGCGGTCCGCGGGGGCTGCCGGCGGCGAAGCCCAGCGTCGGATAGCGCCCAAAATCCGGCATCAACGATGATCCGTCGGCGAGCCAGCTGGTCGCCGAGGAATGCAGCAGCGGGGTGACCTGCCGGCCGGCGTTCAATTTGTCGTCGACCCGCACCGCGGCCGCCCACGGCGCGTAGACCTGGCCGAGGTTGCTGGTGATCGGCGACCGCTCGTTCAGGCCGGACCCGCGGACGTCCAGAATGTACGGATACTTGACCAGCTGAATCTCGTTGAGCACGATGCCGCCTAAGTTGCGTTCCTCGGGAATCGGCAGCGCGCCGCTCGCCGAGTCCAGCACGAGGCGCTTGCTCAAGGACAGGCCGTAGCCCTTGAGCCAATCCTCGAGGCCGCTGTGGGCGGGCGTGCCGACGATGCCCTGTTGCAGCGAGACCTCCTCGGAGGAGGCGGCGACCATCACGGTGCCGCCCTCCATCAGGAATTGATCGATCGCGAACACTTGCTTCGGCGCGAGCGACTGCGGATCGAGCACCATCAGCATGTCCGCGTCGGCCGGTACACGACCATCGCTCAGATCCGCGTCCTCCCAGCGCACGCCGGTTCCGAGCATCGTGCGCAGCATCGAGTAGTCGCGGCCGTTTTGCGGCGCGTACACCGCGACCGTCTTCAGGAATCCGGGGGAGAAGCGCTTGACCGCGGCCTCGACGGCGTTCTTCCAGCTCGTCTGGTCGAACGCCGCGGGCAGCGGCACCGGCTCGCTGCGCTTGCCGTCGTCGAGCGCCAGGTAGAACCAGAACGGCTTTTCGTCGACGAGGCTCGCGACCATCGGCCGGAAGCCGTACTTGCGGGTCAAGCTCGCCGCGAGCGCGGGATCGTCGTCCGGATCCTGCATCGAGACCTTGAACTTGCCGTCCGATTCCTTCTGGATGTCGCCGAGCGCCGCGCCGAGCGCGGCCCGCGCCTTTTGCAGCGCGCCGGGCAGCTGCGCGTCCGCGGAGAGGTAGCCGTGCAGCGTGAGCGGCCGATGCAGCGTGTCGAACAAGCCGCCGCCCGCCTGGTAGCTGACCAGCACCTTGCGTATCGCGCCGGTGATCGCATACTCGGGGTTCTTCAGCACGACGCGGATGTCCGATTCCGAGCGCTCCTTGACGTCGATCAGGTCGCGGAAATTCAGGACCTTGTATTGGTCGCCGTAGGCGACGAGCACGTCGAAATAGGAATTCACGACCGAGGTTCGATACTTGCTCGCGACCTGGAACGGGGTCGGGCGGATGCCGTAGCGATTGCCGGCCTCGGCCTCCATTTTCGGATGCAGGTGCGGATCGACGAATTCGACGTGCACGCGCCCGCCGCCGGCGGCCGCGTATTCCTCCAGAAGATCGCGCAGCTGCGGCACCAGCGGGGCGAGCAGCGGATGCGTGGCCGCGCTGAAGTAGCCGCGGATCAACAGTGGTTCGCGCAATTGCGACAGGTAGTTCTTCGTCGCCGGCGACAGCGTGTAAAGATGATCCTGCGTGAGGTCGACCCGCGCCCAGGCGATCTGGCCGAGCCAGAGGTTCGCGGCCAGCGCGTTGGCGGCGAGCAGCAGCGTCGCCAGATACCAGCGCCGATGGCCGGGGAGCGGCGCGTTGTCCGCCCAGCGCAATTTTTCCAGGCTCAGGCGGTTCAACGCGAGGAACACCGCCGTGATCGACAGGTAGTAATAGATATCCCGCAGGTCGAGCACGCCGCGGGTGATCGAGGCGAAGCGGGATCCTGCGCCGAGCAGGTCCAGCCATTCGCCGGCGCGATAGCCGGCGAGCGACGTCAAGGCGCTCGAGCCGATCAGATAGAACGCGCCGGCGATCGCCGCCGTGATGATCAGGCTGACCACCTGGTTGTCGGTGCGCGAGGAGACCCACAGGCCGATCGAGACATACGCCGAGGCGAGCACGATCGCCGCGACGTAGCCGCCGACGACCGGACCCCAGTCGAGCGAACCCATGAACGACACCGTGATCGGCAAGGGCAGCGTCAAGGCGAGCGCGATCAGCACGAGGCCCATGATCCCGAGGAATTTGCCGGCGACGTGCTCGGTGAGCCCCGTCGGCGAAGTCAGCAGCAGCTCCACCGTGCCCGCGCGGCGCTCCTCCGCCCAGGCGCGCATCGTCAGCGCCGAGACCAGGAAGATCAACAGGATCGGCATCCAGTCGAACAGCGGCCGCACGTCGGCGATGTTGCGCGCGAAGAACGTCGCGACCCAGAAGAACACGAACAGCGTGACGCCGAGAAAGGCGCCGAGGAAGAGCAGCGCGGCGAGCGAGGAGAAGAATCCGCGCAGTTCCCGCGCGGCGATCAGCGAAGCCTTACGCAGCATGGCGAACCTCCGGCCGGGATGCGGCGTTCACCTCGGCGAACACGGCCTCGAGCGTGCGCCGCTCGCGCACCAGTTCGTGCAGCGCGAATCCCGCGCCGCAGAGCGCCGCGCCCACCGCCGGCGCGAGTTCCGGCCCGGCGCCGAGCGCGTAGCGGAACTGTCCGCCGGCGGTGTCCAGCAGGGTGACCGAGCGGACGCCGTCGACCGCCGCGAGCACCGGTCGCGCGGCGCTCTCGTCGCGGTCCGTCGTCACCAGCAGGCGCGCCTCGCCCTGCAGTTCGTCGAGCCGCGCGTCGATCACCTTGCGGCCGCTGCGCAGGATGATCACGCGCGCGCACACCGCCTGGACTTCCTGCAGGATGTGGGTCGACACGATGACCGTCGCCGTCCGGGCGAGTTCGCCGATCAGCGCGCGCATGTGCAGGATCTGCGTCGGATCGAGCCCGTTCGTCGGTTCGTCCAGGATCACGATGTCGGGCTGGTGCAATATCGCCTGCGCGACGCCGACCCGCTGCCGGTAGCCGCGCGACAGCGTCTGGATCGACTGGGTCGCCTTGCCGGCGAGGTCGGTGCGGCGTATCGCGTCGGCGATCGCGCGGCCGCGGCGCTCGCGCGGCACGTCGTGCAGCGCGGCCTGATATTCGAGGAATTCGATGACGGCCATCTCGGGCCAGACGGGGCAGTTCTCCGGCAGATAGCCGATGCGCCGCTGAATGGCCGGCGTGTCGCGCCCGATCTGCAGATCGTCGATGCGGATGGTGCCCGAGGTCGGCTCGAGGAATCCGGTCAACATTTTCATGATCGTCGTCTTGCCGGCGCCGTTGTGGCCGAGGAGGCCGATGACCTCGCCGCGTTCGATCGTGAAGCTCACGTCGTCGACGGCGAGCGACTCGCCGTAGCGCCGGCTCAGATTGCTCAGCTGGATCATCGTGCTCCGCCCCCCGAATGGTTGATGGCACCGCGGTCGATAGTCGCGAAAGACCGACAGGCGGCGTCGGAGTTCCCGGATTAAGGGTTTGTAATGCGCCAAATTGGCATCGCCGAATCTAAAAACGGCATCGACTCGGCGGCTGCCGGCGGGAAACCGAGGCGTACAATCGCGCCACCTCGCGCACGAGGCACCAGGAGCGCATGTTCGATGAGTGAACGAGAAATTCCCGCGGCGCGTCGCGGCCGCAGGCGGCCCGCGGCCGCCGTCGACAATCACGCCATCTACGACCGGACCCGGTTCTATCGGCACCTGCGCAATCCGTTCACGCCATTGCGGGTGTTCTCCGACGACCAGGTTGCCGCGATGCACGACGCCGCGCTCGGGATGCTCGAGCGCCAGGGGATGAAAGTGCTGTCGGCCGATGCCCGCGAACGGTATCGCAAGGCCGGTGCGCTGGTCGATGAGGCAAGCTTGATCGTGCGCATCGACCGCGGCCTCGTCGCCGCCGCGCTCGCGACGGCGCCGAAGCAGATCACGCTGCACGCGCTCGACCCGGAGCGGCACGCGCCGCTCGGCGACGGGCATGTCGCGTTCGCGCCGACCTCGGGGCCGCCGAACATCATGGATGCGGCCGGCGGACGGCGCCCGGGCACGCTCGAGGACTTTCGCAACCTGATCAAGCTCTGCCAGAGCTTCGATGTGATCCATGTGCTGGGCGGCGCGACCGAACCGCAGGACCTGGCGGTGCACGTGCGGCACCTGGAGTTCATGCGTTCGCAACTGATGCTGAGCGACAAGGTGCCGCTGGTGTTTTCGCGCGGCCATGGCCAGGTCGCCGACAGCCTGGAGCTGCTGCGCATCGCGCACCGCGTCTCGCCCGAGGAGTTCCGCTCGCGGCCGTACACGTACACGATCATCAACACCAACTCGCCGCTGCAGCTCGACATCCCGATGGCCGACGGCATCATCGACTTCGCGACCGCCGGGCAGGTGTTGATCATCACGCCGTTCACGCTCGCCGGCGCGATGGCCCCGGTGACGATCGCCGGCGCCTTGACGCTCGCGCACGCCGAGGCGCTCGCGGGACTCACGCTCGCCCAGATCGTGCGTCCCGGCGCACCCGTCGTA
>JAJXYR010000131.1 GCA_021780475.1 Pseudomonadota bacterium | reverse complement strand
GGTTTGGAGGTGCGCGCGTCGCTCGCCCGTTATGAACCCGTGCCGCTCGGGGCTTACCGCGAGGGCGGCAGGTGGTGTTCCTCCCTGCTCGAATACCTGGCGTTGCTCGTGAACGGCGAATGGCAGCGCATGCCGCTGCCGCGCGGCCCGATCGCCGATGCGCTGGTCGGCAACCGGCTGCTGTTCGGTCACGAGGCGATCGAGTACCGGGCCGCGGCCCGCACGCGGGTCGGTGCGATGCTCGGGATCAAGGAATATCCGACGCCCTGTTACGTCGGGATGTTCGACAAACTGTTGTCGGCCCCTTTTCCGCTCATTGCGACGCAATCGTTCGCCTTCCTCACCAAGAGCGCCGCCCAGGCGCTGCTTCAGCGACAGTTCAACCGCATGGCGAACGCCGGCGACTTCGCGGTTTCGCAAGCCGAGGAACTGAAGGACGCGCTCGACGCCCTGACCAGCAACGAGTTCGTGATGGGTGATCATCATTTCTCGCTCCAGGTGCTTGCGGACGCGGACGACGGCGGCGCGACGACCGCGGCGGATCGGCTCAAGCCGCTCAACGACCGGGTCGCGATCGCGCGAAGCCTGCTCGCGGACACCGGCATGCTGGTCGCCCGCGAGGATCTGGCGCTGGAAGCCGCGTTCTGGGCGCAGTTGCCGGGGAATGCCGCGCTGCGCCCGCGCAAGGCGCCGATCACGTCGCGGAATTTCGCGGCGATGGCGCCGTTTCACAATTACCCCGGCGGCCGCGCCAGCGGCAATCACTGGGGTGAAGCGCTCACCTTGCTTAAGACCACGGCGCGGACGCCCTTTCACTTTTCGCTGCACGCGAGCGATCCGGCGGACGGCGCCGGCGCCGCGCGCCGCGACACTGGCCACACCTTGATCTGCGGGCCGACCGGTTCCGGAAAGACGGTGTTCATCGGCTTTCTGGTGGCGATGTTGCACCGGCAGGCCGCGACGCAGGTGATCTTCGACAAGGATCATGGGCTCGAGATTCTGGTGCGTGCGCTGGGGGGCGAATACCTGCCGCTCGCGAACGGCGCGCCCACCGGATTCAATCCGCTGCAGTTGCCGGCGACCCCGGCGAACGTCGAGTTCCTGAAATCCTGGCTGCACCATCTGGCCACACAGCGCCGCGGCGCACCGGCCGCGGCGCTGTCGGTGCGCGAAATCGGCGATCTCGATCGCGCGCTGCGTGGGACCCTGGCCTTGGAGGCGCCGCTGCGGCGCCTGTCGCGACTGGTCGAATTCCTGGATCCGACGGACCCGGAAGGTTTGCACGCGCGTCTCGGCCGTTGGTCCGGCGTGGCGGGCGGCGAGTACGCGTGGGTGTTCGACAACCCCCAGGATACGATCGTGCCGCGTCTGTCGGGGCGTTCCGTGATCGGCTTCGACGTCACGGAGTTTCTCGGCAATGACGCCATTCGCGCGCCGATCACGCTGTACCTGTTCCACCTGGTGCGCTCGCTGCTCGATGGGCGGCGCCTCGTCTGCTGGATGGACGAATTTTGGCGGCTGGTGGCCGATCCGGCGTTCGAGGACTTCGCGAAGGACGCTCCCAAGACGTGGCGCAAATTGAATGCGGTTCTGTGTCTCGCGACCCAGAGCGCGAGCGACGTTTTGTCGAGTTCGATCAGCCGGACGCTGATCGAGCAGACGCCGACCAAGATCTTCTTTCCGAACGCCGACGCGGACCTGCGCGAATACACCGAGGGACTCGGGCTCAGCGAACGCGAGTTCCAGATGATCAAGACGCAGATCGAGCCGGGCTCACGCCGCTTCTTGGTCAAACAATCGCACCAGGGCGTGGTTTGCGAGCTCGACCTCGAGGGCTTCGGCCCGGAACTCGCGGTGATCTCGGGCCGGGCCGCGCATCTGCGGCGCATGCGGGAACTCATCGCGGCACGCGGCGCCGATCCGGCCGGTTGGCTCGCGGAATTCATGCAATCCGGGCCGCGCGCCCCAGGGAGTGAAGCGTGAACGTGTTCCGTCGTCTCGTGTTGCCGCTCGCCGCCGCCGTTCTCGCCGGGGCTCCGGCTGCGCACGCCCAATGGGCGGTGATCGACGTGCAGGCGGTGGCCCGCCTTGCCGAGGAGGCGCAGACCTTGCAGCAATCGCTCGCGACCGCGCAATCCGAACTCCAACAGGCGCGCCAGACACTGCAGACGATGAGCGGCACGCGCGGCATGGAGCGGTTGCTTGCCGGCACCGTGCGCAACTACCTGCCGTCCGACTGGGGCCAGGTGGCCGCCCTCGGGACCGGCGGCGGCGCCTACGGCGGCCTCGCGGCAAGCGTGCAAGGCCTCGTCGGCGCGAACGCGGTCCTGCCGGCGGCTGCCGTCGCGCTGCTCCCTCCGGACGAGCAGCGCCGGCTGGTCGGGACACGCGCGCGCATCGCGATTGAACAGGCCCTGTTCCAGAGCGCGCTCCGCAACGCGAGTTCGCGCTTCGCGGCATTGCAGTCATTGATCGATGCGATTCCGGCCGCCACCGATCAGAAGGGTATTCTCGACCTGCAGGCGCGCATCGGCGCCGAAAGCGGGATGCTGCAGAACGAGCAGACCAAACTGCTCGTCCTGGCGCAGGCGCTGCGGGCCGAGGCGGCCGTCGCGCGCCAACAGCAGCGCGAGGGCATAGCCGCCGGCCAGGGCCGGTTCGAAACGCGCTTTCGACCGGCGCCGTGAGCGGCAGCCGGAGGCCGGGTCATGGGGTTCTTCGCGACATTCTGGAACTGGCTGAACGCGCAACTCGCCCTCTACATCGGCGACAACACCGCGAAACTCGCGAACGTGCTGGAGCCCGCGATCGTCACGATCGCCACCGTGTACGTGATGGCCTGGGGCTATCTGCATCTGACCGGGAAGATCGAAGAGCCGTTCGTCGACGGATTGAAGCGCATCGCGCTGCTCGCCGCGGTGCTCGGGCTCGGCCTGCACCTGTGGCTGTACGACACCTTGCTCGTCGACACGTTCTATCGAGCACCGGCCCAGCTTGCCGCAGCGGTGGTCGGCTCAACCGATCCGGTCGGCGCGATCGACGCCATCTGGACCGGCGGCGGAGCCGTCGCCGGCAATCTCTGGGACAAGGGCGGCATCATGAGCGGGGATTTCGGCTTCTACCTCGCGGGCGCGGTCGTTTGGTGCTTGATCGGGCTGCTTTGTGTCTACGCGATGTTCTTGATCGCCTTGTCGTCGATCGCGCTCGCGGTGTTGCTCGCCCTGGGGCCGCTGTTCGTCGCGCTGGCGCTGTTCGATGCAACCCGCCGGCTGTTCACGGCCTGGCTCGCGCAGCTCGCAACCTACGGGCTGATCACGATCCTGACGGTCATGGTCGGCGCCTTGTTGCTGCGGATCGTGCAGTCCTACGCGGCGCAGACGGCCGCGCGCGGCGCGGCGATCCTCACCGTCGATGCCCTCGACATGGTGTTGGTCGCGGCGCTCGTGTTCCTGGTCCTGCGACAGGTGATGCCGATCGCGTCGGGACTCGCCGGCGGCATTGCGCTGAGCTCCCAGGGTCTGGTGTCGCGGGCCGTCTCCTGGGGCCTGCGCGGTGCCGGCCGTGCGGCCGTTCCGGCGGCGGGCGCCGCGCACGGCGCGATGCGCGCGGTCGGCGGGGCGGTGCGCCGGCGTTGGCTCAGGAGCCGCGACTGAACGGAGTCACCAGCGTCATGGAGAACCGATGAAAATTCCTCTGATCCTGTTGGCGACGCTGCTGCTCGCGGCCTGCGCGTCGCGCGCGGTGCGTTGCGACACGCGCCTCTCGCCGATCAACCTGACGGCGTCCCTGGTGCACGCGCACGCGCACGCGCACGCGACCGCGACTGCGGCCGCGGCGAGCGGCGGGAGGCCGCGATGAACGATGCGGCGCTCGAACGCTACTTCGAGGAGGCGCAGTCCTGGGAGCGCGACCGCGTCGCGACCGCCGAGCGCGGCAGCCGCGTCGCATGGCGCGTCGCCGCCGCCGGCTGGGCCTGCGCGATGATGAGCGGCGCCTCGCTCGCGCTGCTCGTGCCGCTGAAACGCGTGGAGCCGTTTCTGATCCGCGTGGATCGCAGCACCGGGGTCGTCGATACGGTCCCCATCTATGCCGGCAGTGCCACGCAGCCGCAGGCGGTGACCCGGTACTTTCTCGATCATTACATCACCACGTGCGAGCGCTTCAATTTTTCGACCGCCGAGAGCGACTACGCCGAATGCGGCGCGTTCCAGACGCCACGGGAGAATCAGGCCTGGTATGCGCTTTGGAGCCGTTCGAATCCCGCGTCGCCGTTGAACCGCTACAAGGATGGCCGCACCGTGCGGGCGGACGTCGAGTCGATCAGTTTCCTCACGCCGGTGGACGGAGCGCAGCGCCTCGCGCAGGTGCGCTACCGGACGCTCACGCGTCAGGCGGACGGCGCCAACCGCGCCGTCGAGAATTTCATAGCGACGATTCGCTACACGTATGCGGCGCCGTCGGCCGACGCGAAGCTTCGGCTGTGGAATCCCCTGGGGTTCAAAATCGTCGCCCTCAGCATCGAGCCCGAGTTCCTGCCGCGTTCCCGGGACGCGGGCGGCCCAGCGCC
>JAJXYR010000103.1 GCA_021780475.1 Pseudomonadota bacterium | reverse complement strand
GGCGGCCGCGCACCGTGAGCAGGGCGGGCAGCCGGTTCGACGCGAAGCCGCCCGGCCCCGGCGCGGCCCGCAGCCGGCCAAGGCCGCAACCCAGCTCGAGCGTCGGCTGCGCGCGCGGATCCCAGGATAACTCGGCGCTCAAGCGAACCGGTGTCGCCGCGGTGACGAACAAGCGCTCCCGGTAACGGCGCAGCGCGTGCATGCCCCAGACGACCGCGGGCGACTGATCGGAACGCGCGTGCAAAATCTGTCGCAGCGCCTCCGTGAGCCGCGCCGTCGGCGGCGGCGGCCCCTGTGCGGCGATCCACGCGCGCACCGCATTGACCCGCCGCGCGGGCGCGAGGCGCCGCAGATGCGGAATGGACAAACCGTCCCCGTCGCGCAGACAGCCCAGATCGTCGGCGGCGACCTCGTTCAGCAGGTCTTGCGCCTCGGCCGCATGCTGCGCGGTTCGCGTCAGGGTCGCCGCCGCGCCCGGCCAGCGCGCCGCCAACCGCGGCCAGACGCGCCGCCGCAGGTAGACCCGGTCGAAGCGCAGGTCCTCGTTCATCGGATCGCACATCGTCGCGACATCGAATGCGGCGGCACAGCGCTCGAGATCGGCGCGCGACCAGGCCAGCAGCGGCCGCAGATGCCATCCGGGCCCGAGCCGGCGGCGACGCGGCATGCTCGCGAGACCGGCGAGACCCGAGCCGCGCAGCGCCTGCAGCAGCAGAGTTTCCGCCTGATCCTCGGCGTGATGCGCCGTCAGCAGGCACTCTCCCGCGCGCAGGTCGCGCGCGAGCACGGCGTAGCGCGCGTCGCGCGCCGCCGCCTCCAGCGACACGCCCGGCCCCGCCGCGATCGGCGGCGGCTTCACGATGGTGAGCGGCAGCGAAATCGCCGAGCACAGCCGCTCGCAGACGGCGCGGAACTCGGCCGCCGCCGCCTGCAAGCCGTGATCGACGTGCACGGCGCGCACCGGCGGCAGTCCGCCGTCGCGGGCCAGTGCGGCGACGGCCGCGGCGAGGCAGCCCGAATCGGCGCCGCCGCTCAAGGCCACGACGAGGCCGGTGGCACCGGGCGGCAGCTCGTCTTCGAGTACTCGCGCGAGCGCGGCCGCCGAAAAGCTCATCTCACGTCAGGCTTCGCCGAATGCGCCGAACGAACGCAGCCGCGCCTGACGGGCGTCGAGCAGCTTCGTGATCGGCATCGCCCGGAGTTCCCCCAGGTGGCGCAGGATCGAGGTCTTGACCGACTCGGCCATGGCCTGCGGATCGCGATGCGCCGCGCCATGCGGTTCCTTCAGCACTTCGTCGACCAGACCGAGTTTCTTCAGGCGTTCGGCCGTGCCGCCCATCGCATCGGCGGCGATCTCCTTCTTGTCGGTGCTCTTCCACAAGATCGACGCGCAGCTCTCCGGGGATATCACCGAATAGACGGCGAATTGCAGCATCACCAAGCGGTCGCACACGCCGATCGCGAGCGCGCCGCCCGAGCCCCCCTCGCCGATGACGACCGACAGGATCGGCGCGGCCAGGTGGGACATCTCGAACAGGTTGCGCGCGATCGCCTCGCTCTGACCGCGCTCCTCCGAACCGATCCCGGGATAGGCGCCCGGCGTGTCGATCAGCGTGACCACCGGCAGCCGGAATCGTTCCGCCATCGCCATCAGGCGCAGCGCCTTGCGATAGCCCTCCGGCTTCGGCATCCCGTAATTCCGCCGCACCCGCTCCTTCGTGTCGCGCCCTTTTTGGTGGCCGATCAGCACGACCGGGATTCCCTCGATCCGCGCGAGGCCGCCGACGATCGCCAGATCGTCGCCGTACATGCGATCCCCGTGCAGTTCCTGCCAGTCGGTGAAGATCATCGACACATAGTCGAGCGTGTAGGGACGCTGCGGATGGCGGGCGAGCTGCGTGATCTGCCACGGCGTCAAATTCTGGAAAATATTACTGGTCAGTGCCCGGCTCTTCGACTGGAGCCGCTTGATCTCCTCGGAGATGTTGACGCTCGAGTCCGCGCCCAGGAACTTCAGCTCCTCGATCTTCGCCTCGAGCTCCGCGATGGGCTGCTCGAAATCCAAGAAATTCATCGCCATGTAGATGTTTCCTCATCGCGGACGTCGGTCCGCGGACCATACACCAAATACCAGCCATCGCGCCCCACCAAGGCCGTGAGCTCATCGAGCAGCGCCCGCGTCGGCCGCACGCACCAAGCGTCGGCCAGGTTGAGGCGGCCGGAATACTCCGGACGAACCACCGCGACACTCACCCCGCAGGGGCCGCGCAAATGCGGCTTCAGCAGGGCCTCGAAGCGGTTCATCGCCGCCGGCCCGTCGAATTCGGCCGGCCAGCGGATCCACAGCCGCCGCGCGTAGCGTTCGCGCGCCCGGTCGATGTCGATCAGGGATTTTGCCTGTAAACGCCAATCCTCGATGAAATCATCGAAGCGCAGCGCCCCGTCGATGACCAGGATCGCGTCCTTGACGATGAGGTCGCGGTGCTTCTGGAACAGCTCCTCGTACAGGCTGACCTCGAGGCGGCCGCTGCGATCGTCGAGGACCAGCGTGACGCGATTCGGCCGCCGCCGCACTTCGAGGACGAGCCCCGCCACCGTCACGGGCTTGGCCGCCGACCAGGCGCGCCCGCCCTCCACCGGCGGCGGCTTCGGCCCGCCGATGTCGGCGAGCCGCGCGCTGACGAGGAATTTCAAGTCCGGCTCGTACGCGGTGATCGGGTGTCCGCTCAGAAAAAGACCGAGCGTCTCGCGTTCGCCGGCGAGCCGCACCGACTCGCTCCAGTCCGGCAAGGCGGCGTCGGCGGCCGAGGACAGGCCGAACAAATCCACCTGGCCGGTGCTGCGGGCGCGCGAGTTCTGTTCGCCGAGATGCATCGCCTGGTCGAGCTGGGCGGCGAGCGTCGCGCGGTTGGGTCCGAGCGCATCGAGCGAGCCCGAACGGATCAAGGCTTCCAGCACGCGTCGGTTCACCCGCTGCAGGTCGATGCGCCGGCACAGGTCCGGCAGATCCACGAACGGGCCGCGCTGCGTGCGCTCCTCGACGATCGCATCGACCGCCGACGCGCCGACCCCTTTCACGGCGCCGAGGCCGTACCGGATCGCGGCCGAGCCGGCCACCTTGAATTTGTAGATCGACTCGTTGACGTCGGGCGGCAGGACCTCGAGGCGCATGCTGGCGCACTCGTCGATCAAGGTGACGACCTTGTCGGTGCGGTCCATGTCGGCGGAGAGCACCGCGGCCATGAATGCCGACGGGTGATGCGCCTTGAGCCAGGCGGTCTGGTACGAAAGCAGCGCATAGGCCGCCGAGTGCGACTTGTTGAAGCCGTAGCCGGCGAACTTCTCCATCAAGTCGAAAATATGCGTCGCCTGCGTCTCGCGCACGCCGCGCGCCACCGCGCCGTCGACGAATATGGAGCGCTGCTTGGCCATTTCCTCGGGCTTTTTCTTGCCCATGGCGCGGCGCAACAGGTCGGCTCCGCCCAGCGTGTAGCCGGCGAGAACCTGGGCGATCTGCATGACCTGTTCCTGGTAGAGGATCACGCCGTAGGTCGCGGCGAGCGCGGGCTCCAGGTCCGGATGCAGGTAATCGATGGTCGCGCCGGTGTTGTCGTGTTTTCGCGCGATGAAGTCGTCGACCATGCCGGACTGCAGCGGCCCGGGCCGGAACAGCGCGACCAGCGCGACGATGTCGCCGAAGCGGTCCGGCTGAAGCCGGCGGATCAAATCCTTCATGCCCCGCGATTCGAGCTGGAATACCGCGGTCGTGCGGCAGCTCTTGAGAAGCTGGTAGGTCGGGGCATCGTCCATCGGCAGCGTGCCGATGTCGAGCGGCGGCTCGCCGGCATCGGCGCGTTCGCGGTTGATGTCGCGCACCGCCCAATCGATGATCGTCAGCGTGCGCAGCCCGAGGAAGTCGAACTTCACGAGCCCGGCCGCTTCGACATCGTCCTTGTCGAACTGCGTGACCGGGGTGCTTCCTCCCTCTTCGCAATACAGCGGCGTGAAATCCGTCAGAACCGACGGGGCGATGACGACGCCGCCGGCGTGCGTGCCGGCGTTGCGCACGAGCCCTTCGAGCGCGCGCGCGAGGTCGATCAGCTCGCGCACCTCGCCGTCGTCCGCATACAGGCGCGCGAGTTCGTCCTCCTGTTCGAGCGCCTTGTCGAGCGTGATGCCGATCTCGAACGGGATCAGCTTCGCGATCTTGTCGACATAGCCGTAGTTGTGCCCCATGATGCGGCCGACGTCGCGCACCACCGCCTTCGCCGCCAGCGTGCCGTAGGTGATGATCTGCGATACGCGCTCGCGGCCGTATTTCTGGGCCACGTAATCGATGACCCGGTCGCGCCCCTCCATGCAGAAATCGACGTCGAAGTCCGGCATCGACACGCGTTCGGGGTTCAAGAACCGCTCGAACAGGAGATCGTGTTCGATCGGGTCGAGGTCGGTGATGCCGAGCGCGTAGGCGACCAGAGAGCCGGCGCCCGAACCGCGCCCGGGTCCGACCGGCACGCCGGACAGCCGCGCCCAGCGGATGAAGTCGGCGACGATCAGAAAGTAGCCGGCG
>JAJXYR010000186.1 GCA_021780475.1 Pseudomonadota bacterium | reverse complement strand
GCGCCGTCCCCGGCCGGTCCGGCGTCGGGGACGGCGCCGCCTCTTCCAGCACGAGCATGTCCCTCGCCGCCGCCAGCGCATCCATGCGCGCATGCCGCAGCGCACCCAAGGCCCGCATCGGCAGGTAGAACTCCGGAGCCAGCAGCAGCACGAACATGCCGTCGCGAAACTCCAGCTGGTGCCATAGGAGTCGGAAGCCGATCAACACGGCCACGACGGCGATGCTCACCATCGCGAAGAACTCCAGCACCAAGGCCGACAGAAAAGCCACCCGCAGCAGCTGCATCGTCAGCCGGCGGTACTCCTCGCCCTCGGTCTCGAGCTCGGCGGCGACCCGCTCCGCCGCACCCAGCTGACGCAGCGTCGCGAGGCCGCCGAGGGCGTCGATGAAGGCGCTGCCGAGTCGGCGCAGCTGGGTGAAGCGCTTCAGGCTGGCGCGCTCCGCCGCGCCGCCGACGAGCACCATGAACACCGGGATCAGGGGCGCGGTCAGCAGCAGCACCAGCCCGGATATCCAGTCGGCCGGCAGCACGAACGCGGCCAGCAGCGGCGGCAGCAGCACCGCCGTGGCAGCGCCCGGCAGATACCGCGCGAAATACGGCAACAGCGCGTCCACGCCCTCGACCAGGCGGGTGATCAGGTCGCCGCCAGCCTGCGCGCGCAACCCCAGGACGCCGAGGGCTTGGATGCGCTTCAGCAACTGCGCACGCAAATGCGATCCCAAATGCTGGCTGGCATCGAATGCCAGACGCCGCGCCCGCACCAGCAGCAGCACCCGCAGCGGCGCGAGCAGCAGCAGACCGAGCCAAGGCCGCCACAGCGCCGCGAGCGGCGCCCGGCGCATCAGCGATTCGTCGAGAATGCCCGCGAGCAGCCAGGCCTGCGCCACCAGCAACAAGGCCTGCAGCGCGGTCAGCGCGGCGCTGGTTCGCAAGGGCCGGCGCAATTGCCGCGCCTCCCGGCGCAGCCAGTCGGCCGCCTGCATGTTCAGCCGCGCGCGCTGCGAACGCTCAGGTTCGCGGTTCCGGTTTGCCGGCGACGCGCCCGGCCGCCTGTTCTTCCTGCGCGTCGAGCATGGCGGCGCCGGCCGCGGCGATCAACACGATCATCGCCGTGCCGACCAGCCACGCGAAATACCAGGCCCCATCGGCGCCCAGGAGCACCGCGAGCAGGATCACCACGACGGCGAGCAGCATGTACAACACGAAGAAAGCGAATGTTTTCACTCGAGGCTCCTCAATACGCGTGTTCGTCGTGGGCGACCCGCTCGGCGCGCACCTTGCCGCGCATCACGTAGAACGCCCAGCTCGTATACCACAGGACCAGCGGCACGAAGACCACGGCCATCACCAGCATCCAGGTCAGCGTCAGCTGGCTGGAACTCGAGTTCCAGACGGTCAGGCTCATCGAAGGGTCCTCGCTGGAGGGGAGCAGAAACGGGAACAGCGCGGCGCCCGCGGTGCCGATGACCCCGATCCACGCGAGCGCGCCGAACCACCACCCCAGGTGGGAGCGCCCCGCGCGCGCGGCGAGCAGCGCTCCCGCCATGCCGGCGAAGCCGATCGCCGGCAACAGCCACAGGCTCGGCCGGGCGCTGAAGTTCCCCTGCCAGGCACCCGGCACCGCCTCGACCAACTGCCGCAGCGGCGTCTGCGCCACGCCGGCGCCCGGCCCGCTGACGATGCTGAAGCCGGGAATCGCATGCACCCATGCGCCGCCCGCGGCGAACAGCACGACGGCGGCCGCGGCGCCGACCTGAACGACGGTGCGCGCCCGCCCATGCATCGGGCCCTCGGCGCCGTTCATCACGGTCAATCCGCCCATCATCACCGACAATGCCAGGGACAGCAGGCCGCAAAGGATCGCGAACGGGTTGAGCAGCCCCAGGAAGCTGCCCGTGTACACGGAAGTGAGGTTCCATTCGAAGTGGAAGGGCACGCCGTGAAACAGATTGCCGAAGGCGGCGCCGAACACGATCATCGGCACCGCGCCGCTGACCAGCAGCGACCAGTCCCAGGCGTTGCGCCAGGCGCTCGACGGGATCTTGCTGCGGTACTCGAATCCCAGCGGGCGCACGATCATCGTCCACAGCAACAACAGCATCACCACGTAGAATCCGGAGAATGCGGTGGCATAGATCAGCGGGAAGGCCGCGAAGATCGCACCGCCGCCGAGGATGAACCACACCTGGTTCCCATCCCAGTGCGGACCGATGATGTTGAGCGCGACCCGCCGCTCGATATCGCTGCGGCCCACGTACCGCAGGATGGTGCCGACGCCCATGTCCATGCCCACCATCACCGCCAGGCCGATCAGCAACACGCCGAGCAGCAGCCACCAGGTCACTTGCAGCATCGCGTACGGATTCATGACTCGATCCTCCAGTTCTCCTCCGGGCCTTGGCGGACCGCGCGCATCATCAGGTACATCTCGACGCTGATGAAGGCCGTGTACAGCGCCACGAATCCGATCAACGAGAATGCCATGTAGGCGACGCTGTGCGTCGATGCGCTCATCCAAGTCGGCAGCACCCCGTAAACGGTCCATGGCTGCCGTCCCAATTCCGCGGTGAGCCAGCCGAACTCATTGGCGAGGAACGGCACCGGGATCATCCACACCGCGACCTTCAGGAACCAGGTCTTCCGGTGCACGACATTCGGCAGGGTGTACAGAAGCGCCAGCACGAAAAACGCCAGCATCAGCAGGCCCAAGCCGACCATCAGGCGGAACGCCCAGAACACGGACGCGACCGGCGGGATGCTGTCCCGGGCGGCCTGCGCGATCTCGCCGGCGGTCGCCTTGCCTGGATCGGCTTCGTAGCGTTGTGCGAGGAAGCCGTAGCCCAGATCCTGCCGGTGCGCATTGAACCCCGCCAGCGCCGCGGCATTTGCGGGATCCTTGGACAGCACTTTGAGCGCCTCGACCGCCGGAATGCCGTTCTCCACCCGCAGCGCCGCCCGCCGCTGGAGCGCATCGATGCCCGGCACGGTGCCGTCGAGTGAGTGCGTGACCAGCAGCGACAACAACGCCGGAACCTGGATCGCGTAGTGATTTTCCTGCCGGGCCTGGTCCGGGAAGGCGATGAGATTGAACGGCATCGGAGCCGGTTCCGACTTCCATTGGCCCTCCATCGCCGCGAGCTTGGTCGGCTGTGCATGGGCCGCCACGAAACCGAGGGCATCGCCGAGCGTGATCACGCCGACCGTGGCGAGCACGCCGTACAGCGCCGCCATGCGGAAGGAGCGCTTCGCCAATTCCATGTGGCGGTTGCGCAGCATGTACCAGGCGCTGACGCCGGCGACGAAGATCGCCGCGGTGACATAGCCCGCGATGCTGGTGTGCACGAACTTGGACTGGGCGTCGGAATTGAATATCAACTCCTGGAAGCTCGTCAGTTCCATGCGCATGGTGACCGGATTGAACGCCGCGCCGCTCGGATCCTGCATGAAGCTGTTGGCGATCAGGATCCACAGCGCCGACAGGTTCGAGCCGAGCGCCACCAACCAGGTCACCGCCAGATGCTGCCCGCGCGACAGCCGGTCCCAACCGAACACCATCAGGCCGACGAAGGTCGACTCCATGAAGAACGCCATCAGGCCTTCGATGGCGAGCGGCGCGCCGAAGATGTCGCCGACGAAGCTCGAGTAGAACGACCAGTTGGTGCCGAACTGGAATTCCATGGTCAGGCCGGTCGCCACGCCGAGCGCGAAATTGATCATGAACAACTTGCCCCAGAAGCGGGCCATGTCCTTGTAGATCGGCTTGCCCGTGGTGACGTACACCGTCTCCATCGCCGCCAGCAGAAAGCTCAATCCGAGCGTCAGCGGCACGAACAAGTAATGATACAGCGCCGTCGCCGCGAACTGCGTGCGCGAGAGGTCAACCACCGTTCCATTGATCATGACTGGATGCCTCGCTCGCCGGATTGGACGCGCATTGTCGGCCTCATTGATTAGTGAATGCGGATATCCCACCGAGGGGCCGGAGTCAAGACTAAGGCGCCCCGAGCCGCAATTGAATAGGGGATAGCACCTACCCCGGGGCCCCGCGGTGCGGCGGACAGCCGCCCGTTCCGGCCGGTTTCAGCCGGAAATCGCCAGCCGCTCCGAGGCATAGACGCGCATCGTGACCAGGATCGCGAGCAGCGCCGCGAGCGCGGTGCCGGCGAGACAAGCGGCGACCGGCAGTGCGCCGAGCGCATCGCCGCGCTCGAGCTGCATGATGCCGACTTGCTGGCCGAGGAGCGGCACGGCGTACATCCACAGCCGCGCCTTGACCGGCACCACGATCAGCAGGACCGACGGCAGCAGCGGCACGAGCATGAGCAGCGACAAATAGGTCTGCGCCTCGCGGTAGCTCCTGGCGAAGGCCGCGACCAGGGTCTGCAGCGCCGCGAGCAGCACCACCAGCGGCAGCATCAACAGCATCACGAAGACCGCGAAATGCGCGCCCAGGCTCAGAACCATGTCGAGCCGGCTGGTGTCGACGAAACGCCCCGCGACGGCGAACGCCGTGATGCTCAACGCCAGGCTGGCCAGCGCAAAGGCCGTCGTCGCCCCGAGCTTGCCGATCAGAATGTCCCGGCGCGCCACCGGGGTGGCGAACAGCGGCTCGAGCGACTGCCGCTCGCGCTCGCCGGCGGTGGTGTCGATCGCCAGGTACATGCCGCCGAGAAACGCGGTCAGCACGAAGAAATACGGCAGCATCGAGAAGATCAACGCGCCGCGCGCCTGCGGCGTCGCCTGATCGCGGTTCGCGGCGACGAGCGGCGATGCGAGCGCCGGCGACAGGCCGCGCGCGAGCAGACGCTGCGCGCCGGTGACTTTCGCATAGCCATCGACCATGTCGCGCAGCCTGGCGATTTGCGCCTGGGTGTCGCGATGCGAGGAGTCGTAGATCAGTTCCACCTGGGCCGTCTCCCCCTTGCGCCAATGCGCGCCGTAGCCCGCCGGGATGCGCAGCACGACGTCGGCCTTCTGGCTGCGCACCGCCGCCTCCGGATCCCGCGGCGCGGGCTCGACCACCATCCCCATCCGCCGAAGCGCCGCGACCAGATTGGGCGCGTTGGCGGCGCCGACCACGGGTACCGACAGCGGCTTCTCGGCCTTCCCCAGTTCGACGTGCAGCTGCGCATTGATCAATACGACGAACATCACCGGCGCGAGCAGCGGCCCGGTCAGCAAAGCGTTTACCAAGGTGCGCCGGTCGCGCAGATTTTCGCGCACCTCCTTCAGGAACACGGTCAGGGCGGCGTGCATGCGCTGCTCCGGCTGATGATCCGCACGAAGGCATCCTCGAGGCTTGCCGCGCCCGCTTGCAGGCGCAGCGCCTCCGGCGCGGCGTCCGCGACCACGCGCCCGTGCGCGATCACCACCACGCGATCGCACAGCGCCACCACCTCCTGCATGATGTGGCTGGAGAACAGCACGCAGCGGCCCTCGGCGCGCAGACCGAACAGGAATTCGCGCATCGCGCGCGTGGCCATCACGTCGAGGCCGTTGGTCGGCTCGTCGAGAATCAGGTTCTTCGGGTCGTGGACCAGCGCGCGCGCGATCGCGGTCTTGACGCGCTCGCCCTGCGAGAAGCCTTCCGCGCGGCGGCCGGCGATGCCCGCCATGTCCAGCGCCGCCATCAGCGCGTCGCAGCGCCGCCGCAGCGCGCCTTCGTCGAGGCAGTGCAGGCGGCCGAAATATTCGATGTTTTCGCGCGCGGTCAGGCGTTTGTACAGGCCGCGAGCGTCGGGCAGCACGCCGAGCGCGCGGCGCACGCCGAGCGGATCGGCGGCCGCGTCGAGACCATCGACGAGCACGCGCCCCCGCTCGGGTTTCATCAAGGTGTAGAGCATGCGCAGCGTCGTGGTCTTGCCGGCGCCGTTCGGTCCCAGAAGGCCGGTGATCTCCCCGTCGCGCGCGCAGAAACTGACGTCCTCGACCGCCTTGACCGCGCCGAAACTCTTGTGCAGATTCCGCACCTCGATCATGGCGCGGCTCCGTTGAAGTTCACGAACGGCGGCGTCGGGCCCAGCGAATCCAGGCAGCGCGCATCGAGCGTCTTCGGCTCGAGGTCCTTGACGAAGCGGGCGACCAGGCGCGGCATGCAGCCGGCGCCGACGACGTTGTGCCCCTGCCCTTTCGCGATCAGCAGGCGGCCGTCGGACAGCGTCTTCAGCATTTCGTAGCCATAGCGCGGCGGCGTAACCGGGTCGTACTGGCCCTCGAGGATCAGCACCGGCAGCGCCGACTTCAGCGGCGCGTGAAAATCGGCCGGCAGCGCGCCGTGCGGCCAGACCGCGCATTGCGCGGCGGTCTGTTGCTGGAATATCGCGCCGAGCAAGGTTGCGGCGTCACGCGGGTCGGTCTCGAGCAGCCCCGCATCCTCGCTGCACACCACCGACATTCCCATCACGTCGTCGATCGCATCGCCGAGTTGACGCTGGATCAGCGCGCTTTGCCCCATCAACGGCGCGTAATCACCGGCCAGCGCGGCGTGGATCGTCGTCGGCAGCAGGGCGGCGGTCATCGGCGAGTAGGCGAACAGGCGCACCGTGTCCAGCAGCCGCCCGGTCGTCAGTGCGCGCGTCGTCGGCGCGAACGTCGCCGGATCCGGGAAGCTCACCATCGGCGCCGACGCCTTCAGCCGGTCGCGCAGGCGCAGCAGGTTCGTCCACGGATCACCGAACGCCTTGGCGCACTCCGGCGTGCCGCCGCACAGCGCGAAGTCGCTCCGGAGCGCCTCGTCGAGATTGCGCGCGAAATCCTGGCCGAGCACGAGCGTGTTGGGCACCACACTGTCCAGCACGAGGCTGCGCACGCCGTCCGGATCGCGCAGCGCGTACTGTTGCGCGACGCGCGTGCCGTAGGAAACGCCGACGAGGTCGAATTTTGGCGCGCCCAGCGCCTTGCGCAGCGCGATCAGGTCGGATACGGCGTCGGTGGTCGTGTAGAAGCGCGGATCGGCGTGCTGCTCGACCTCGGCCAGGCAGGCCTCGGTGTCGGCCTTGACTTGAGCCGCGTCGAATCCGCTCTGCGGCGCGCGCCCCTCCGCCGCCTTCTCGGCGCGGGGGCAGCCGAGCGCGGCGGATCCCCCGGTACCGCGCTGGTCGAGCAGGAGGAGGTTGCGATGCTGACGTAACGGGGCGAGCGCCTGCGCCACCTGGGGATAGCTGTCGACCGCCGACTGGCCCGGACCGCCGGCGATGAACACCACGGGGTCCGGTTCGGGTCGCGCGGCCCGGCTGCGGATCAGTGCGAGCCGTAATGCGATCCGACGGCCGGCCGGTGCGGCCGGATTCTCCGGAACTTCGAACGGAGCGCACCAGGCGGCTGTGGTCTCGCCGGACGACGGTTGCTTCAGCTCGCAGGGCGTGAAGTCCAGCGTGCCGAGGCGATCGTGCGGAACCGTCGCGGCGGCCGGGGACATCGCGCCGCCGGATCCGTGCGCATGCGCAAACAGCCCGTGGCGGCCGGACACCAGAGCCGCAAGCGCCAGCGACAGCGCCAGCGCGACGACGCGCGCGCGCCGCTTCATGCCCGCACGTCGGGGGCTTCAGTCATCGCCGTCCTGATCATCGATTGCCGCTTTTTCCGCCACCGCCGGTGCGCAAGCTTAAACCACCGCGGGGCCGGGGGCACGCCTGGTGCGCGCTAATTCCCGCGCCGGCGATCCTCGTCGTTGAACGTCGCCAGCCTCGCGACTCCAAACGCGCGGCTCAGGGCCCGCAATTCGGCGCGGTGCAAGAGCGCGAGTCGCTGCAGATACCGCTCGCCCTTGGCCGCCAGCCGCACGCGCACCTCGCGCCGGTCGACGCGCCCGGGTCGTTTGACCACGAGGCCGAGCGCCTCGCAGCGCGACACCAGCGCGACGACGCCGTGGTGCTGCGCCTGCAGTCGTTCCGCAAGCCCGGCGATGGTGGGCCGGTCGGGCCCCGGAAAGCCGCGCACGTGCAGCAGCAGCGCGTACTGAAGCGGCGTGATCCCGGCTTCTCGGACCGCCCGCTCGCTGAAGCGCAGGAAGCGCCGGATCTGGTAGCGCAACTCCGAGATCGCCTCGAAGTCGCGTTTCGTCAATCTCCTGCCCGCCGCGCGCCGCGCCATTGCCGCTCCATTGCCGCACCGGTGTGGATTCGTCCGGATGCTCTCAGAATAAATATCATGTTGTGATATTGTTTCACGATTACCGGCAGGAGTCACATGAAACCACACATCGTTCATCCCCGCCTGCGCGTCCCCCCGCGTCTCGGCGACTACTCGGCGAGTCCGCGGATCCTGCTGATCGCGGCGCTGGCGTTGGCGGTCGGCGGGGTATCTGCTGTGGTTGCGGACGCCCTGTTGAAACTGATCGGGCTGATCACGAATCTGGTCTTCTACCAGCGCATCGCGACCGGCCTCATCGCGCCCGGTGCCGGCGCGCACGCCTGGTGGTTGATCGTCGGCGCACCCGTCCTCGGCGGTCTGATCGTCGGCATCATGGCGCGCTACGGCTCCGAGGCGATCCGCGGCCACGGCATGCCGGAGGCGATCGAGGCGATCTTGCGCAACGGCAGCAAGATCAGGCCGCGGGTCGCGCTGCTCAAGCCCCTGTCGGCGGCGGTCGCGATCGGAACCGGCGGGCCGTTCGGCGCCGAAGGTCCGATCATCATGACCGGAGGCGCCTTCGGTTCGCTGATGGCTCAGACGCTGTCGCTGACCGCCGACGAGCGCAAGACCCTGTTGGTTGCGGGCGCCGCCGCCGGCATGGCGGCGACCTTCAACGCCCCGCTGGCGTCGATCCTGCTGGCGGTCGAGTTGTTGCTGTTCGAGTTCCGGCCCCGGTCGTTCGTGCCGGTTTGCGCCGCCGTGATGGTCGCGACGGCGCTGCGCTGGCCGCTGCTCGGCACCGCGCCGATATTTCCCACCGATCACGTGCTGCCGACGCTCGGATTCGCGATCCTCTGCCTGTGCGCGGCGGCCGGTGTGGTGGGCGGATTCATCGCGTGGATCGCCACGTCGCTCGTATATCTCTCCGAAGACGCCTTTCGCAGACTGCCGATCCACTGGATGTGGTGGCCGGCCATCGGCGGACTCATCATCGGTATCGGCGGGCTGTTCGAACCGCGGGCACTCGGCGTGGGATACGACGTGATCGGCACGCTGCTCGCCGGCCGCGCTACGTTGACGCTGATCGCCGGAATCCTGGTGGTCAAGACGCTGATCTGGAGCCTCTCGCTCGGCTCCGGCACCTCGGGCGGCGTGCTCGCGCCGGTATTCATGATCGGGGCGGCGCTCGGCTCGTTGCTCGCCCATGTGTTTCCACCCGTGGCGCCGGGCTTCTGGGCGTTGATGTGCCTCGCAGCCGTCGTCGGCGGCGTCATGCGCAGCCCCCTGACCGGCGTCGTGTTCGCGATGGAGTTGACCCACCAGTGGGATGCGGTCATGCCGCTGGTCGTGGCATCCACGGTCGCATTTCTGTTGTCGGTGCTGATCCTGAAGCGTTCGGTGCTGACCGAGAAAGTCGCGCGCAAGGGCACGCATCTGACGCGCGAGTATTCGGTGGATCCTCTCGAGGTCTTTCTGGTCGGCGAGATCATGCCCCAGAGCTTCCTGTGCTTTCGCCTCGGAACACGCCTCGAAACCGCGGTCAAGGAGGCCGCGGGCGCCGCCCCCGGCACCGGGGCCCGCAAGCTCGCCCACAGCCAGCGGCTGTATCCGGTCCTCGATGACGCGGGCCGTCTGGCCGGACTGCTCACGCGGCACCTGCTGCTCGGATCGACGCTGCATTCCGGCTCGCAGCCGCACGCCGTCGTGGACGAGCTTCTGGTGCGGGAGCCGGTGGTCGGTTATGCGGACATGACGCTGCGCGAACTCGCGAATCTGATGGCCCAACATCAGGTCTCGAGCGTGCCGATCGTGGATCGCGGCGATGCCGGCAAGGTGCTGAGCGTGATGGCCATGGACCAGGTGCTCGAAGCCCGTCTGCGGGATGTCGATGAAGAGCACAAATCCGAGCGCATCCTGAACTTGCCGCACATCCGCGCGATCGGCGGCGGCCGCATCCTGGTGCGCAACCCGTCACGCCGGCGTTGATCCGCGCCGCGCTCGCGTTGTGGCGTCGCCGTTCGTGGAATCTGGGTATGATCGGGCGATGAAACGATCAACGATGTTCGCGATCCTGCTCACGGGGCATGGCGGATTCGACCGCCTGGAGTGGCGCGAGGACGTACCGGTGCCGGAACCGCGCGCGGGCGAGGTTCTGATCCGCATCGGGGCCGCCGGCGTCAACAACACCGACATCAATACCCGCGCGGCGTGGTATTCGCGCGCGGTCACCGAAGGCACGACCACGGCCGCGGCCGCCGCCGGCTTCGACGGCGCGAGCGCGGTGGATTCGGGCTGGACCGGCACACCGCTCGCTTTCCCGCGCATTCAGGGTGCGGATGCCTGCGGGCGGATTTGCGCGGTCGGCGAGGGTGTCGATGCGTCGCGGATCGGCGAACGCGTGCTCGTGGAACCGGTGTTCCGGCCGCCGGGATCGCCGGCGCCGCGCGATGCAATCTATTTCGGTTCCGAGTGCGACGGCGCCTTCGCGGAATACGCCAGAGTGCCGGCCCGGCATGCCCACCCCATCGTGAGCGAACTCGCCGATGCGGAACTGGCGTCCTTTCCATGCGCGTACTCGGCCGCCGAGAACATGTTGACGCGCGTTGCGTTGAAAGCGGGCGAGACCGTTCTCGTCACCGGCGCATCGGGCGGGGTCGGCAGCGCGGCGGTTCAGCTCGCGCGCCGGCGCGGCGCGACCGTGATCGCCGTTGCGGACGCGGCAAAGGCGACGGCGCTCGCGCAACTCGGCGCCGCGCGTCTGCTCGCGCGCGATGCGGATCCCGTGGCCGCGCTCGGCCGGGAATCCGTCGACGCCGTCATCGACGTGGTCGGCGGGCGTGGATTTCCGGGGCTGCTCGAGGTTCTCGCGCGCGGCGGGCGGTATGCGGTGGCCGGTGCGATCGCGGGGCCGGTGGTCGAACTGGACTTGCGGACCCTGTACCTCAAGGACCTTCGGCTGTTCGGTTGCACGGTGCTGGACAGCGTGGTGTTCGCCAATCTCGTCGGCTACATCGAGCGAGGCGAGATTCGACCGCTCATCGCGGCGATCTTCCCGCTCACGCGGATCGTCGACGCCCAGCGCGAGTTCCTCGAGAAGCGCCACGTGGGCAAGATCGTGCTGGTGCCGCCGGCGCCCGTCTGAAGCGCCGCTCCTCGCGCCGCCGCGCCCTGATCCGGTCCCCCTCGGGCACGCCCGAGGAGGACCGGTCGCCGATCAATGCGAAAGTTTCCCGACGAACGTGCCCCAGTTCGCGTACGCGCTGCGCGGCGCGTTCGGGACGTACTCGGTCGCGAACCACAAGGCTCCGCCGTCGGCAACCGCGGCGGAGTAATCGCCCCAGCGCCCGACATTGCCGGTACCGCCGTTCAAGGCCGGATAACCCGTGAAGCCATCGTCGGGGGCGGCGCCGTCGGCGGCGATCTGCACGGGCGAGGCCTCGCCGTCGCCGAGACGCACGTAGGCCGCGCTCGGAAAGTAATCCGCGCCGACCAGCGTGAAGGCCATGGCGCCCGCCCCGTCGGCGGTGAACGCGATCGACGGGAAGATCACGTTGTCGCCGTTCACGGCGACATAGCCCTGTTGCACGACCCGGCCAGACAAAGTACCGCGGCCGTAATGCGGCGCAATGCCGAACCAAGCGATACCGGTGCGCGTGCCGTCGCCGATTATCGTGTTCACGCTGCCGTATAGCACGCCGTTGGCATAGACGACTTGATTCATGCGGTCGTCGTTGGTGTTGATGAGTTCCAGCGAATTGCCCACCGCATCTCCGAGCGGAGTCGGCCCCGGCCGCTGCTCGGCCGGATTCGGCTGGCCATAGGTCTCGGAGCCGACGACTTGCATGGACACCGTCAAGTTCGGCGTCGAGGTCCGCAACGATTGGGTGTTTCCGAGCGCCCAGACCGCGAGGCGGTTGTCGAGCAACTGGTAGGGAGGCGCGCCGAACTGCAGTGCGCTGAGGAAGTATTCGACCCCGCCGCCGTCGCGGCCCCCGTTGTCCTCACCGCCGGCGCTCACGGCCGGCTGGACCGAATATGAAAGGCCGCCGTAGGGAACGAGTGCCTGGGAGACATCGAGCGCGACGAGATATAGGTGGGAGAAGTCACCATTGGCCGCCGCGATCAAGCCCTGCTTCGGGATCGCATAAACATGCGCTCCGTTGAACGTCGCCGCGCCGAACTCGTTGGTCGTTTGATATACGCCGTTTTGATCGAAGCCGAGCAGCGGTTGATCGCCGAAGCACGGGCATCCCGGATCATTCGGCGTGCCGTTCAGGCCGTCGTCGGTCACGTCGTACGACAAACTGAGAAAGCCGCCACGCGGGTCGGACGACTGGCTGACCGCGATCAAGTTGAAATTGCGGCCGCTGCCGCCGTCGCCGCTGTCCTGCATCAGTTCGCTGATGAACCAACGGCCGCTGGCGGCGTCGTACGCGCACTTCGGATCGCTGATGAACTGGCCGAAAACCGGCGGATTGGCCGTCCGGATCACTTCCGGACTCAATCCCCAGAACTGGCTGAGCGCTTCCGGCCCGGCGAGCAGGTTCCCGGATCGGTCGTAGACCGCGATCGCATTGTTGACCGCCTCGACGACGAAGCCGTTGCCCGCGCACAGGCCCTGATCGGGGGGTTCGAGCGAGAACTGCGTGTTGGTAAAGACGCCGGTGCCGGCCACGCGTTGATCAAGTTGGCTCAGGCCATTGAAGCCGAACACGCCGCTCGAGGAATCGATGACGCGACTGCCGCGCGGATTCGGCACCGCGGTCGGCGGCGGCGGCAGCGCTGCACTCCATCTCGTGCCCGCGGCGAATCCGGCGGTGGCGGCGTTCATCACACCGCGGCGTCCGTCCTCTTTCTCGGGAATGCGCAACCCGTGCATACCGAAGAATGGTGCCGGCGCGCCCGCGGCAGCCGACGACGACGACCCCGCGGTCGGCGAGGAGACGCCCGCGGCCTGGCTCTTGACGCTCCCCTGCTGATCGAGCGGCATGATCTCGGCCGTCGACACCGCGCCGGAACTGACCGGACCGCCATGGATCACGACCGAACCGATCACCTTGAGCGGCATTCTCGTCTGCTGGACCGCAAGCGCGGATTGCGCGTGCGAGACCTGCCATGAGGCGCCCAGCGCGAGACCGGCGGCGAGAATCAGCGTGCCCGCACCGGGGCGATGTGGTTTCTTTCGAGTGAGCTGGTCCCTGGAAGCAGAATATCGTCCCATGATTTTCCCCTCGTTATTTTCGAGCGATCATCGCGTTTGATATCGTCTTTGACCACGACCGGAAGCCGGAGACCGCGCGCGATGCCTTCGCGGACGATCCGGCGAGACGGTGAGTGGGTTCATGGTAACAGCGACGCGGCATCCAGGTAAGGGCGCACCCGTCGCAAAGGCCGCGACGCGGCCGCCCGCCGAACTAAAGTGTTTCCCCACTTGCATCGACGCGCCGCCTGGCGGACGGCGCATCGTCATCGATCGGATGGGTTCAGCGGTACTGACGCATCAGCGCATCGAGCGCCGCGCCGCCGGGGTTGAGCTTTTCGTAGGGAATGCGGTTCAGCGGCGTCGCGCTCGTCCGGTTCAGCTCGTGGAACTCCGTGCCGTCCCGTTCGTCGATGTGGACGAGGCCGGTGACGTATTCGCCTTGGGAAAGTTTCTCGGCGATGAAGCGCTGCGCCGCGGCCCGATCCGTGGGATCGTAGGCGGCGTCGAGCTTGCGCAACACGACGCGGCTGCCGTCGTGCAGCCGCACCGGCATCGACGCGCCGTCTTCATAGTCGACGGCGATCTGCTCGGCGGGCTGCACGAAGTCCGCCTCCAGTGCGGCGTGGTAATGCTCGCGCGTGTAGGCGTAGCTCTTCGTCGAGCCCTCGTGGTCATTGAACGTGACGCAGGGGGACAGCACGTCGATCAACGCGAAGCCGCGATGACGCATGCCCGCCTGGATCAACGGCACGAGCTGCGCCTTGTCGCCGGAGAAGCTCCGGGCGACGAACGTGACGCCGAGCGTCAGCGCGAGCATCACCGGATCGATCGGCGGCGATTGGTTGACCGCGCCCCGCTTCGCGTGGCTGCCGATGTCGGCCGACGCGGAAAACTGGCCCTTGGTCAGGCCGTAGACGCCGTTGTTCTCGATCAAATACAGCATGTTCACGTTGCGCCGGATGGCGTGGGCCAACTGGCCGAGGCCGATCGACAGGGAATCGCCGTCGCCGGATATGCCGATGTAGGTCAGGTCCCGGTTCGCCGCATTGGCGCCGCTCGCGATCGAGGGCATGCGTCCATGCACCGCATTGAAACCGTGCGCGCCGCTGACGAAGTAGGCGGTCGTCTTCGAGGAACAACCGATTCCGGAAAGCTTGACGAGCTGCTCGGGGCGCATGTCGAGACCCCAGCAAGCCTCGATCACGGCCGCAGTCACCGAATCGTGGCCGCATCCGGCGCACAGCGTGGACATCGCGCCCTCGTACTGGCGGCGCGTGAGTCCGAGCCCGTTGGCCGGCAGCGAGGGATGGGAGACTTTCGGCTTGTTGATGAACGACATGATTTCCCCGTGACGGACGCTTCAGACCCGCGGCACGACGGTGAGCCGCGGCGACTCGGCGAGCACCGCGCGCACGCCGTCGACGATCGGCTGACAGGTCATCGGAAAGCCGCTGTAGCTCAGTATCGAATGCAGCTTGGATTTCTCGACGGTGGTTTCCAGCGTCAGCAGCGAACGCAGCTGCGCGTCGCGGTTCTGCTCCACGACGACGATCGAGGCGTGCGCATTCAGGAACGCCTCGACCTCGAGCCCGAACGGAAATGCCTTGACGCGCAGGTAGTCGACCTTGATCTTCTCCCGGGCGAGCACGTGAATCGCCTCGCGCACGGCCCCGTCGCAGCTGCCGATGCTGAGGATGCCGAGCGCGTTGTCGCCGGAGCCGGTCGATTCGGCCTTGGGCACGTACTTCGCCGCCGTCGTGAATTTGCGCCGCAGCCGGTCGAGCACCACCTGGTACTCGGCCGAGTCCTCGGTGTAGCCGCCATACTGATTGTGGCCGGATCCGCGCGTGAAATAGGCGGCCTTCGGGCTCACGCCGGGCAGCGTGCGATACGGGATCGCATCGTCGTCGCGGTCGACGTAACGATGGAACTTCTCCAGGCCGGCAATCTCCTCGGCCGACAGCACCTTGCCGCGGTCCGGACGGTAGGCCTCGTCCCATTTGAACTCGCGGCACATCCAGTCGTTCATGCCGATGTCCAGGTCCGACAGCACGAAGACCGGCGTCTGCAGGCGCTCCGCCAGATCGAAGGCCTGGACGGCCATGTAGAAACACTCCTCCGGGTTCGCCGGAAACAGCAGCACGTGGCGGGTGTCGCCGTGCGACGCATAGGCGCACAGCATGATGTCCGATTGCTGCGTGCGGGTCGGCATGCCGGTCGACGGGCCCACCCGCTGAACGTCGAAAATCACGCAGGGAATTTCCGCGTAGTAGGCGAGCCCGACGAACTCGTTCATCAACGATATGCCGGGTCCGCTCGTCGGCGTGAAGGCGCGCGCGCCGTTCCAGGACGCACCGAGAACCATGCCGATCGCGGCGAGCTCGTCCTCGGCCTGGATCACCGCGAAATTTCGCGCCCCGGTGTCCGGATCGACGCGGTAGCGCTCACAAAAGCCCTTGTAGGCATCCATAAGCGACGTCGACGGCGTGATCGGATACCAGGCACCGACCGTCGCGCCCGCGTATACACAGCCGAGACCCGCGGCGGTGTTGCCGTCGATCATGATGTGGCCGCGAGTCTTGTCCATGTGCTCGACGCGCAACGGAAGCGGACAGGGCAGGTTCCGCTTCGCGTGATCGTAGCCGAGCCGCAGGGCCTTGTTGTTGGATTCCAGGAGTTTCGGCTTCCGGCCGTAGCTCTCGCTCATCAGGCCGCCGACCACATCCAGGTCGAGGTCCAGCAGGGCGGCGAGCACGCCCGCATAGGCGATGTTCTTCAGAAGTATGCGGTTGCGCACGCCGTCGAAGTGCTCTGCGACGATTCCGGCCAATGGCACGCCGATCACGGTGATGTCGCTGCGCTGCAGGAGGGTGCTGCGCGGCCAGGTCGAGTCGTAGATCAAATAGCCGCCGGAGACGACCTCGCGCACGTCCCGGGAATAGGTCTCGGCGTTCATCGCCACCATGATGTCGACGTGGCCGGCGCGGGCGGCATGGCCCGCGCGCGTGACGCGAATCTCGTACCAGGTCGGCAGACCCTGGATGTTCGACGGGAAGTAGTTCTTGCCGGTGACCGGAACCCCCATGCGGAAGATCGCCTTCATGATCAGCGAATTCGCGCTCGCGGATCCGGTTCCGTTGACGTTCGCGAACTTGACGACGAAGTCGTTCACCCGTTTCGGCGGGCCGGCTAGATTCGGCATGGGACACCCTCATCCGCCGCATGCGGAATGGCAATCGTCGATTTCTGCATGTCCCACGCGGCGGTCGGACAGCGCTCCGCGCAGAATCCGCAATGGATGCACACGTCCTCGTCCTTCAGCATGACGCGCCCGGTTTGCGGCAGCGCAGCCGACACGTACAGCGCCTGCGAGGCGTTCGTCGCCGGCGCCTTGAGCCGCGCACGCAATTCCGCCGCATCCCCGTTCGGCGCGATCGTGAGACAGTCCACGGGACAGATGTCGATGCAGGCGTCGCATTCGATGCACAGCTTCGCGGTGAACACCGTTTGCACGTCGCAGTTGAGGCACCGCTGCGCCTCGAGCGCGGCCTGTTCGGCGGTGAAGCCCAATTCAACTTCGACGTCGACCTTCTTGAAGCGCTCGACCAGGCTGACGTGCGGGACGAGCCGCCGCTCGGCACCGTTGTACTCATTCTTGTACGACCATTCGTGCATGCCCATCTTGCGGCTTTTCAAGGTCACGGTGCGCGGCGCGCGCACCGTGACCGGTTCGCCGTGGCAGAACCGGTGGATCGAAATCGCGGCTTGATGGCCGTGTTCGACCGACCAGATGATGTTCTTCGGGCCGAACGCCGCATCGCCGCCGAAGAACACCCCCGGGCGCGTGGATTGGAAGCTGAGCGCATCCACCTTGGGAACGCTCCATTTGTCGAGTTCGATGCCGGAGTCGCGCTCGATCCACGGAAAGGCGTTTTCCTGGCCGATCGCGAGGATCACATCGTCGCAGGGATGGAATTCCTCTCCGACGACGCGCGTCGCACTGATTTCTCCGTCACGCATCTCATATTCGAGATGATCGAACATCATTCCCAGCAGACGCCCGCCCTCGACGACGAATGATTTCGGCGCCCGGTTGACGACGATCTGCACCCGCTCCTGCTCCGCGTCCTCGAGTTCCCATTCCGAGGCCTTGAAGAAGCGGCGCGGCTTGCGCGCCATCACCTTCACCTCGGTCGCGCCGAGACGCAGCGACGTGCGGCAACAATCCATCGCCGTGTTGCCGACCCCGATGATCAGCACGCGCGCGCCGATCTTGTCGACGTGCCGGAACGCGACGGATTCCAGCCACGCGATGCCGACGTGGACGCGGTCGGTGTCGTGCCGCCCGGGGAGGTCGAGCTCCTTGCCTTTCGGCGCGCCGGAGCCCACGAATACCGCGTCGAATTCCCGGGACGCCAGCAAGGATTTCATACTGTCGACGGGCGTGTTCAGGCGCAGATCCGCGCCCATGTCGATGATATAGCCGATTTCCTCGTCCAGCACCTGCGCCGGCAGGCGGAACCCCGGAATATTGGTGCGCATCAGCCCCCCGGGAACGGAGCTTCTCTCGAAGATCGTGACCGCGTAGCCGAGCGGCAGCAGATCGTTCGCGACGGTGAGCGACGCGGGGCCGGCGCCGATGCACGCGACACGCTTGCCGTTTCTCCGCTGCGGCGCGCGCGGCAGCAGCGCGGCCACATCGTCCCGATGATCGGCCGCGACGCGCTTCAAGCGGCAAATGGCCACCGGCTTCGCTTCGATGCGGCTGCGCCGACACGCCGGCTCACAGGGCCGGTCGCAGACCCGGCCGAGGATTCCGGGAAACACGTTCGATTCGCGATTCACCAGATAGGCGCGGGTGAACTCGCCCTGGGCGATCAAGCGGATGTACTCGGGGACATCGGTATGCGCCGGACAAGCCCATTGGCAGTCCACGACACGATGGAAATAGTCCGGATTCGCGGTATCGGTAGGTTGCATGCTGCCTCGATGGCCGAATCGTCCGGGTGAATGATAAGCCCATTCACGGGCGGGCAGGTACCACGGCCCGCTTCGCCGCTCGGTTTGCAACGGCCATGCAACTTATTGCGCGCAGCGGGGTTCTATGCGCTACAAGGGCCACCGGGGCCGGTCCGACCGGCCCGTCAAACCGGGGATTTCCACATATGGATCAGTTCGTTGACTCAGAAGCCAGG
This sequence comes from Pseudomonadota bacterium, assembly GCA_021780475.1. Lineage (GTDB taxonomy): Bacteria > Pseudomonadota > Gammaproteobacteria > Steroidobacterales > Steroidobacteraceae > Bog-1198. The sequence goes on along the minus strand of JAJXYR010000186.1, from coordinate 5 downwards.
ACATT
>JAJXYR010000007.1 GCA_021780475.1 Pseudomonadota bacterium | reverse complement strand
AAGGCCTTCGCAGACCTTGGCCAGCTTTTCGCCCGCTGAGGGGGGGGGATCGCGGATTCAGCCGGCGGCGCCCGACTCGAGCCGCGCCGGCGTTTTGACGTGCAGATCCATCTGCGGAAAGGGAATATCGATTCCTTCGGCGTCGAACCGCAGCTTGATGCGCTCGAGCGTCTCGCACTGCAGGTCCCACCAGTCCTTGTTGTCGGCGCAGAAACGCACGGCGAAGTCGACCGAGTTGTCGCCCAGCGTCTTAAGCGCCACGCTCGCCGCGGGCTCGGCGCGGATGCGCGGGTCGGCGGCCAGGATGTCCTGAAGTATCGTCTTCGCCTTGCGCAGATCGGCGTCATACGCGATCGCGACGGTCAGGTCGACCCGTCGCCACGAATTTCGATCGTAGTTGATGATCGAGCCGCTCCACACCTGGCTGTTGGGGATCACCACCATTTGATTGCCGAAGCTGGTCAAGGTGGTGAAAAAGATATTGATCTCGGTCACGGTGCCCGATTTGCCGCCGATGTCCACCCACTCGCCGACACGCAGCGGCCGGAATAGGATCAACAGCACGCCGGCGGCGAACGAGGCCAGCTGATTCTGCAGCGAAAGCCCGACGGCGATCGCGGCTCCGCCGAGCACTGCCGCCGCGGAAGTCGTATCGACGCCGAGGCGCGACAGGGCCGAAACGGCCACCAGCACCATGCCGACGATGAACACGACGCGAGTCACGAAGCCGATCAAGGTCGGTTCGGCATTCGCCCGCACCATCATGCGGTCGAGCAGCCGCACAATGGCGCGCATGACCCATCGACCGATGAGAAAAATGAGCACCGCCGCGACCAGCCGCATCGCATACGGCAGCGCCAGGTCGACAAGAGCCTTCGGATCGTCAATCAAATGGAACCAGTCCGTCATGCGCCTCCCGTGGCGCGGCCGGCCCGGGCCGCGCATAACCGACGAGCGTAAACCACCGTGGCGGCAACGAACAGCGACCTCCCGACCGGCGTCCTGCCGCCGGCCGGGACCGCGACTACCGCCTCGAGCGGGTCCTGCCGATGAAATCCCGCTTTCCGATCGGCAAGCCCTTCCAGCGCAGGATGTCGTACGCGGTTGCCGCGTGGAAGTAGAAGTTCGGCTGCGAAAACGACAACAGAAACTCCTCGGCCGTGTACTCGATCCGGCGCTCGCCGAACTCGAAGCGCATGTCGCGGCCGATCAAGGCGTCTATGGTGTCCGGCGCGACCGCCTCGAGCGCGGCAATCGCCGCGACAACACGCGCCTTTAGAGCCGCAAAGTCCCCCGGGGGCGCCGAGGTGTCCGGCGAGAACACGCCTCGATGCACCGCCTCGACGGCGCCTTGGGAGTGAACGACGGTCGACTTAACCTGGTAGGCGAACGGCAGCATGTCCTCGGCGAGCCGCGCCTCGATGAGGTCGGCCGCGGCGATGCCCCTCTCGGCGCAAAAAGTGCCGGCCTTGTCGAGGAGGCCAGAAACCGCCCTGAGGATCTGCAGATACGACGGAATCGTGGCGGTGTAGAGAGATAACGGCATGGTTTGGTACTCGTGAAGGACGGCGGGACCCGCGTTCATTCCAACAAGGGATGACCCGCCGGCAGTTGATGCGCGTGCCAGGCGGCCAGGCGGTGTCTGATCGTCTTGTCGGCGACTTGATCTTCGGGCATCGGCGCGATCAGTTTGTCGTGAACCAGGAGGCGGTACACGTACATCGCTTTGTCGCTCGCCGAGTCGGTCGCCTCGAATACCACGGCCTTGCGGCTCTCCGCATACGCACAACCGGCCGCCAACGCCGCCTTGAATAGTTCCGCTTCGTGTTTGAACTTTTTCATGGGCTGAATACCAATATACTACGTCAAAGGAGGCACCGATGCTCGACCCCGAATCCCGCGCCCATCAAGCGCCACGCCGGCTCCCTGTCACGCTCGGCATCGCCGCGCTGCTCGGCACGGTGCTGTGCACCGCGCCGCTCCGCGCGGAAACGCGAACGGAGCCGCCTCACATCAGCGCGAGCGGAACCGCCACGGTGAGCATCCCGCCGGACGAGGCGGACTTTTCGATCGGCATCGTGACCGACGGGGCCAGCGGTGCCGCCGCGGGCGCCGACAATGCGCGCCTGACCAACGCGGTCTTGGAACGGCTGCGCCGGGCCGGACTCCCGTCGGCGGCGATCAGGTCCTCACAACTTGCGGTTTACCCTCGCTGGGTCTACGACGAAGCGACCCATCGGCAGCGCCGCACCGGTTTCGAAGCGACCCACACGATCGATGTGGAAACCACCGCATTGTCGCGACTCGGCGAGTTTTTGGATGCCGCGCTCGCCGCCGGCGCCACCTCCGTATCGCCGGTGGCTTTCTCGGCATCGGATCATGCGGCGGCCCGGGAAAAAGCCCTCGCGCAGGCGGTCGCCAATGCGCTCGCCGATGCGCGAACGGCCGCGCACGCCGCCGGCGGCACTCTCGGCGCCCTGCTCGAACTCAGCACCCAGCCGCAGCCCGCTCCGCGGATGCCGATGGCCAGGAACTTCATTGCGGCGGCGGCCATGCCGTCGCCCGTCGTCCCCACGCAGGTCACGCCCGAGGCCATCCGGGTCGAGGCGAGCGTGAGCGCGAGCTGGCGCTTTCTCGCACCACGGCAGTGACCGCCCGGCGTGCGCGCGCGGCGCGGCGCCCCCGTGCGCCGGCCGACGAGTTCCTGCCGCTGCGGCCTGCGCACCGGGTGGCGCACCGACCCGGCGACGTCGACGGCAATCCATCGCTTCAAGCCATCTGGGAGGTGGTGTGCGCCATACCTCGAGGCCGGGTATCCACTTATGGCGCGGTCGCCGACGCCGCGGGCCTGCCGGGCCGCGCGCGCCTGACCGGCTACGCGCTGCGAATGGCGCCGCCGCACCTGAATCTCCCGTGGCACCGCGTCGTCGGCGCGGGCGGACGCATCGTGTTCGCCAGAACCTCGCCGCAATACCGGGAGCAGGCGGCCAGACTGCGCGCGGAGGGAGTCGCCCTGACGGATGGCCGCGTACCGCGCGCCGCGATCGCGAGCCTCGAGGAAATGGGATGACGGCGACGTGATCAACACCGTCCATCAAACCGAGGACCTGCTGTCGTCGATCCTGATCGAACTGATCGTGATGATCGGCGCCGCACGCATCATGAACACGGCGCTGCGGCGCTTCGGACAGCCGGGCGTGATCGGTGAGATCATCGCCGGCCTGTTGCTGGGACCATCGCTTCTCGGCCATTTCTTTCCACGATTCGCGCAGTTTTTGTTCGGTGGCGAGGCCTCGATTCCGATCACGATCATCAGCCAGATCGGCCTCGTGCTCCTGATGTTTCAGATCGGCATGGATTTCGAGTTCGCGCACCTGCGCGACAGCCGCAACGCTCGCGGCGCGATCGCGGTCGCACTCGTCTCGATCAGCGTGCCTTTCGCGTCCGGACTCGGCATCGGACACGCGTCGGCGCATGCGCTCGCCCCCGGAATCGACCCCTGGGTCTACGGCCTGTTCGTCGGCGTGGGGCTGGCGATCACCGCAGTACCGATCCTCGGCCGGATCCTGCGTGAATACGGCCTGTCGCGTACGCGGATCGGCGTGATCGCGATCACCGCCGCCGCCGTAAATGACGTGGCCGGATGGATCTTGTTGGCGGGCGTCTCCGCGTTCGCCGCGTCGCGCTTCTCGCTGGACCGGATCGCCTGGCAGGTCGCGGGTCTCGGACTGCTGCTCGCCGCGCTGTGGTTTGCGCTGCGCCCATTGGTCAGTTGGCTCCTGCGCGTGATGCCCCCGCGCCAAGGGGCCATTCCACCGAACCTGATGGCCGCGAGCGTCACACTCTGCTTCTCGGTCGCGATCTGCACGTACAAACTCGGGATCTTCGCGATCTTCGGCGGATTCGCGGCGGGACTCCTCTTCCACCGTCACGAAGCGTACGTGCGGGCCTGGCGCCATCAGGCCGGCCAGTTCGTCACGGTGTTCTTCCTGCCGGTATTCTTCACCTATACCGGCCTGCGCACCAATGTCCTGGGGCTCGGCGGTTCGGATTTTTGGTGGCTCGCCGCCATTCTGGCCGCCTCCATCGTCAGCAAGATGCTCCCGGTATTTTGGACCGGACGCGCCATGGGCTTCGGCTCGGCGGAGTCCTGGACACTAGGTGCCCTGATGAACACCCGCGCATTGATGGAATTGATCGTGTTGAACATCGGCTACGATCTTGGATTCCTGCCGCAACGGGTGTTCACGATGCTGGTGATCATGGCGGTCGTCACCACGGTGATGACCGGACCGCTGTTGACCTTGTCGTTGCCGCGGATGGGTCACGTTGCGGTGAGGGACCTCGACGCCTGATCGGCGGAACCGCCCCCCGGCTGGGTGAGAGCGCAGTAGCGCGCCACATCGACGTTGCCGCCGCTCACCAGGATGCCGACGCGCGCGCCTCGCAAGCGGTCGACGATCCTGCGGGCACCGGCGAAACTCAAGCATCCGGTGGGTTCGACCAGAAGCTTCATACGCTCCGCGAAGAAGCGCATGCAGGCGATCAGTTCCGGATCGGTGACGGTGACCACGTCCTCGACGTGTTGCCGGATGACCGCGAA
>JAJXYR010000147.1 GCA_021780475.1 Pseudomonadota bacterium | reverse complement strand
GTGCGAAGATCATGACGATCGGCGAGCGCGCCGAGGACGTATTCTACATAGCCGACGCGGACGGACTGCCGCTCGGCGAGGCCGCCTGCGAACGCGTGAAGGAACTTATGATGCAAACCCTGGACCGGCGCGAACCGGCGCGCGCCTGACCCCATGCCGCACCAGGACCTGCAAGCCTGCATCGAGCGCGCCTTCGAGTCGCGCGCCGGACTGAGCCCCGCCTCCGCCGGCGCCGAGTTGCGCGAGGCGGTGCACGACGCCATAGAACTGCTCGACCGCGGTGAGGCGCGCGTCGCCGAACGCGACGGCGCCGCCTGGCGGGTCAACGAATGGCTCAAGAAAGCCGTGCTGTTGTCGTTCCGGATCGCCGACAACGCCCGCGTGCACGCCGGCGGCCTCGACTTCTACGACAAGGTACCGCTGAAGTTCAGCGGCTGGGACGAGGCGCGCTTCGCCGCCGCCGGCGCGCGCGTCGTGCCGCCGGCGACGGTGCGCCGCGGCGCCTACATCGCCGCCAACGTGGTGCTGATGCCGAGCTACGTCAACATCGGCGCATATGTCGACAGCGGCACCATGGTGGACACCTGGGCGACGGTCGGCTCCTGCGCGCAGATCGGCAGGAACGTGCACTTGTCGGGAGGCGTCGGCATCGGCGGCGTGCTCGAACCCCTGCAGGCGGGCCCCACGATCATCGAGGACGACTGTTTCATCGGCGCGCGCTCGGAAATCGTCGAGGGCGTCATCGTCGAGGCCGGGGCGGTGATCTCGATGGGGGTGTTCATCGGTCAAAGCACGCGCATCTACGATCGCGAAAACGACCGGATCCTCTACGGACGCGTGCCCGCCGGCGCGGTCGTCGTGCCGGGGTCGCTGCCGTCGGCGGACGGGAAGTACGCGCTCTCCTGCGCCGTCATCGTCAAGCGCGTCGACGCCCGGACGCGCGCCAAGACCGGACTCAACGAACTGCTGCGCAACGTCGACTGACGCGCTCAGCCGATACGGCCGGTGATGTAATCCTCGGTGAGCTTCTGCGCCGGGTTCGTGAAGATGCGGTCGGTCGGTCCCGTCTCGATCAGCTCGCCCAGATGGAAATAGGCGGTCACCTGCGAGACGCGCGCGGCCTGCTGCATGTTGTGCGTCACGATGACGATCGCGTAGTTGCCGCGCAGCTCCTCGATCAAATCCTCGATCTTGGCGCTCGCGATCGGATCGAGCGCGGAACACGGTTCGTCCATGAGAATCACCTCCGGATCGACGGCGATGGTGCGCGCGATGCACAGGCGTTGCTGCTGGCCGCCGGAGAGGCTCGTGCCGGGCTGGGCCAGGCGATCCTTGACTTCGTCCCACAACCCGGCGCGCTCGAGGCTGGTGCGCACCAGATCGTCCATGTCCGCGCGGCTCGCGGCGAGACCGTGGATGCGCGGGCCGTAGGCGACGTTCGCGTAGATCGAATGCGGAAACGGCGTCGGCTTCTGGAACACGATGCCGACGCGCGCGCGCAGTTGCGCGACGTCCTGGCGCTTGTCGTAGATGTCCCGGCCGTCGAGCGTGATCGAGCCGGTGACGCGCGCGCCCGGTATCGTGTCGTTCATGCGGTTCAGGCTCCGCAGAAACGAGGATTTTCCGCAGCCGGACGCGCCGATCATCGCGAGCACCTGGTTGCGGCCTATGTCCAGGCTCACGTTCTTGACCGCGTGCTTCCCGCCGTAATGCACGTTGACGCCGCGGGCCGACATCAGCGGATCCGGGAATTGCGGCGCCGCGGCCGCGCGCTCCATCATCCGAACCGCCCGGTGATGTAATCGTCGGTCTGCCGGTTCTTCGGCGACGTGAATATCTCGCTCGACGGCCCGACCTCGACCAGAGCCCCCAGGTACATGAATCCGGTGACGTTGGCGACGCGCGCCGCCTGCTGGAGATTGTGGGTGACCATGACGATGCAATAACGCTCGCGCAGATTCTGCAGCAACTCCTCGATGCGCAACGTCGATATCGGGTCGAGCGCCGCCGTCGGCTCATCCAGCAACAGCACCTCGGGCCGCACCGCGATCGCCCGCGCGATGCACAGGCGCTGTTGTTGTCCGCCCGACAGGCTGCGGCCGTCGGCGTGCAATTTGTCCTTGACCTCCTCCCACAAGGCCGCATCCCGCAGCGCGGTCTCGACGCGCTCGTGCAGGTCGGCGCCGTGCACCTCGCCCGCGAGACGCAGGCCGAAGGCGACGTTTTCGAACACCGACATCGGGAACGGCGTCGGCTTCTGGAACACCATGCCCACGCGGTAGCGCAATTCGGCGACGTCGACGGACGGGGCGAGGATGTCGACGCCGCCGATCCGCACCTGCCCTTCCGCGCGCTGGTGCGGGTAGAGCGCATACATGCGGTTCATGACCCGGAGCAGCGTCGATTTGCCGCAGCCGGAAGGCCCGATGAAGGCGGTGATCGCGCGGTCCCCGATCGACAGGTTCACGTCGTGCAGCGCCTGGATCCGGCCGTAATAGAAGTTCAGCGACCGGATCTCGATGCGCGTCGCCTGGGGACCCGGATCGACGGCGGCGGCGCGCGGAGCGAGCCGCATCTTCAGGTGCCGTGGCGGCTTGGAACCCGCGATCATCAGCGCGCACCCCGGTTCGACTGGAACAGCGACAGCAGCGCGCGCGCGGTGATGCTGAGGGCGAGAATCGTCACGGTGATGATCAGCGCGCCCGCCCACGCCAGCCGCTGCCAGTCCGCGTACGGACTCAGCGCGAATTGAAAGATCACGACCGGCAGGTTGGCCATCGGCTCGGTGAGCTTGGCGCTCCAGAACTGGTTGTTGAGCGCGGTGAACAGGAGCGGCGCGGTCTCGCCGCTGACCCGGGCGATCGCGAGCAGCAGTCCGGTGACGATGCCGCTGCGAGCGGCCGGATAGACGACGCTCAGTATGGTCCGCCACGGATAGGCGCCGAGCGCCGCGGATGAATCCTTCAATCCCTGGGGAACGAGGTTCAACATGTCCTCGGTGGTGCGCAGGCTCACCGGAATCGCGATGACCGCGAGCGCGAGCGCGCCCGCGAGCGCGGAGAAGTGCCCCTCGGGAACGACGACGATCTCATAGATGAACAGGCCGATGATGATCGACGGCGCGCTCAGCAGCACGTCGTTGATGAACCGCACGAACGCGCTCAGACGCGAGTACCTGCCGTACTCGGCGAGATACGTTCCGGCGAGCATGCCCACCGGCGATCCGATGAGAATGCCGAGCACGGTCATCACGGTGCTGCCGTAGATCGCGTTCAGCATGCCGCCGGCCGATCCCGGCGGCGGCGTCATCTGCGTGAAAACACCCGCGGACAGACCGCGAACGCCGTTGGAGACCAGCGTCCAGAGTATCGCCGCGAGACAGGCGAGGCCGATCGCGGTCGCGACCACGGACAACGCGAGAAACGCACCGTTGCGGAATTTGCGCAGCGTCCGTCGCTTCATAAGGCTGCGGTCGCGCGCCGCTCGAGCCGCCGCAACATCGCCTGGGCGGCGGCGATGACGGTGAAGGTGATCACGAACAGCAGCAACCCGAGCGCGATCAGCGACGAGGTGTACAATTTGCCGACGGCCTCGGTGAACTCGTTGGCGATCGCCGAGGAGATCGTCGTTCCGGGCGCGAGGAGTGAGGCGCTGATGCGGTGCGCGTTGCCGATCACGAAGGTCACCGCCATCGTCTCGCCGAGCGCCCGGCCCAGCCCCAGCATGATGCCGCCGACCATGCCGACGCGCGAATGCGGCACCACGACGCGCCAGATGACCTCCCAGGTCGTGGCTCCCAGGCCGTAGCCGGACTCCTTCAGCATCGGCGGCACCGTGTCGAACACGTCACGCATCGTCGCGGCGATGAACGGCAGGATCATGATCGCGAGCACGATGCCGGCGGTGAGGATGCCGATTCCGAACGGCGGCCCCCGGAACAGCGGTCCGATGATCGGCAGCACGCCGACGTGCGCGATCAGCCACGGCTGCGTGTGCCGCTGCAACACCGGTGCGAGAACGAACAGGCCCCAAAGACCATAGATGATGCTCGGCACCGCCGCGAGCAGTTCGACCGCCACCCCGATGGGCCGCTTCAAACGCGGCGGGCACATCTGGGTCAGGAACAGCGCGATGCCGAATGCGGTCGGCACCGCGAGCACCATCGCGATCAGCGAGGTGACGACGGTGCCGAAAATCGCGGACCGGGCCCCGAACTCCTCGGTGACCGGATTCCACACCTCCCGCGTGACGAAGCCGAAGCCGAAGTGCCGCAGCGCGGGCCAGGCGCCGATGATCAGCGACAAGACCACTCCGCCCAGGATCAACAGCACCAGAATCGCCGCCGTCAGCGTCGCCGCACGGAAGATTCGCTCGTAGATCAGTTGTTTTGCGGCGTGCCTCGGGTCGATGATCGCCACGTTGTCCGTTCCGCTCCGTCTTCAATGACACATCGGCCTGCGCCCGACGGCGTGATGATACGCCGCAGGCGCCGGCCGCGGCTCAGTTATTCCACAGCGGGCGGCCGCCGACCGTGATTTCGCCCGACCAGCCCTTCTGGATCTCGGCCTTCAAGGACGCCGGCAGCGGCACGTAATCCAGCGATGCGGCCATCGCATCGCCGTTCTTGTACGCCCAGCTGAAGAAGTTCAGAGC
>JAJXYR010000128.1:3850-4654 GCA_021780475.1 Pseudomonadota bacterium | reverse complement strand
ACAGATCGATTCCGGGGGGATGCCCGGGCCGCGATTGATTCCCTCCTCGATCGAGCGGGAACCACCGGCTGATGACGGAGTGCTTGCGCTCGGCAAGCAGAGCGATCACGGGGTGGGGCCGGAGGCGGTCCGCGCTTTTGTGCGCGAATGCGCGGGTTTCGGCGCGAAGGCCGTTAAGTTTCTGATTTCGGGCGAGAGCGCGTTGCAACCTGGAGCATCGCACAAACTGCTGTACAGCGAAGAGGAACTGCGCGCCGCGGGCGAACAGGCCCGGGAGTCCGGCATATGGTTGACCGGTCACGCGCACGCAACAAAAGCCGTCAAGCTCGGGGTGCTCAGCGGCTTTCGGGTGCTCTATCACTGTACCTACGCTGACGCGGAGGGAATCGACCTGTTGGCAGCTCATCGGGACGAGCTATTCGTTGCGCCGTCCGTCGGGATCGTTCAGGCGACGATCGACGCCGTGGCTCCGCCGGGATTCGATATGAGTGCGATGAAGGCGGACGCCGAGGTTGTGCTGGAGCACCAATGTCGCCTGGTGCCGGAGCTCAAGCGGCGGGGCGTGCGCGTCTTGCCCGGCGGTGATTACGGGTTTCCGTTCAATCCGCTGGGCCGCAATGCCCGCGATATGGAGCTGTTCGTCCGGCTGTTCGGCTTCACGGCGGTCGAGGCGCTGGTCGCCGCCACCAAGCTCGGCGGCCAAATCATGGGCATGGGCGATGCACTAGGTCAGATCAAGCCCGGGTATCTTGCCGACCTGCTCCTCGTGAAAGGCGATCCGACCCGGAATGTTGCATTGCTTCA
>JAJXYR010000128.1:0-3840 GCA_021780475.1 Pseudomonadota bacterium | reverse complement strand
GGATCGTGCCAATCTCCTCGCCATCATGCAGGGCGGGCGCTTTCACAAGAGGCCGCCGTCGATTGTCGGGGTAGCGCTGTAGCGGGACTCCCCAACGGGGTCGAGTCGGGGATTTTCCAATCGGCCACCACGCGCCGCAACTGGTCGTGCAACCAGATGCGGGCCGGATCGTTCGCCCGAAATCGATGCCATTGGATCGCCTCGATCAATTGCGGCATCGGGACCGGCACCTCCAGAATACGCAGTGGCAGGGCGGCCGCGAACACCGCGGCAAGGCGCCGATGCACCGTGGCAACGCGACTGGTACCGACGAGCAGGTGCGGCAGGGAGCTGAAGTTCATCGCCACCGCCTCGACGCGTCGCGCGTGACCGAATCGTTCGAAGAACCAGGTGTCGATGGTCGGCGGGCGCTGCCGGCCAGGTCTTGCAACCACATGTTTCAGCGCGAAGAATTGTTCAGCCGTCAACGCGTCGCCGATCAGGGAATTTCCGCTCCAACAGATGCACACGAAGTCATCCGTAAACAGCTCTTCGGAGGGATGTTCGCGGCTGACGAAATTCTTCGGCAGAATCAGCAGGTCGATCTCGCCACGTTCGAGCGCCTCCCAGGGTGTCTCATTCACCAGCAACTCGATACCGATGCCGGGCGCCAAGCGCTGCAGGCGGGCGAGGGCCGGGGACATCAGCACCGTGGACACATAATCGGACATCATCAGGGTGAACTTGCGGCTCGAGGTGGCGGGGTCGAAGCCCGGCCGCAAGTCCACGGTCGCCTGGATCTGCAGCAGGCAGTCGCGCACATTCGGTCGCAGGACTTCGCCGAGCGGGGTCGGTACCATTCGGCGGCCGATTTGGGTGAGCAACTCGTCTTGGAAATACTCGCGCAGCCGGCTCAGCGCCCCGCTGGTCGCCGAGGGGCTGAGGTGCAGACGCTTGCCGGCGCCCGTGATGCTTTGTTCCCGGAGCAGCGCGTCGAGCACGACCAGAAGATTGAGATCAAGTTTCCGTAGCGTGTCCAAACGATCGCGGCGCGATGCGTGCCGTCCTCGGATGATCGTCACTGATCGTTCCCCGGGCGCGGAGACCTTTTAGCGACCGCCGCGAACCAGAATTTACTGTAGCACATTCACGACACGGCTCGATCATTCGGCGCGACCGAATGCTCATGTCCGAAAATATCGATTCTCAGCGAAGTCTCCGGGAACTACCCTCCACCATCGAATAAGCGTCGACCCCGCGTCCATGTCGGATGCGAGAGGCGCAAATGGGGGGTGCGATGAAACCTGTTCAGTCGTCGTTGCTCGTGGGTTGCCTTGCCGTGCTGACGATTGCGGGCACATCCAAGGCGCAGGAGGCGGGTGATAGCGGAAGATCGCGCGCAGGAGAGTTGCAAGAGATCGTCATTACGGCGCAGAAGCGTCCCGAGAAGTGGATCAACGTTCCCGAGACCGTGCAAGTCGTCAGTCGCAAGCAACTCGCCGACCAACGCGTCTACAACATTGCCGCTCTCAGCGAGACCACTCCGTCGCTCGAGATGATCCAGTCGTTCGGCGGACCCGGGGGCGGCGGGCAGATCCGCGGTCTCGGCACCCAATCGTTCACCAATTCCGCCGAAGGTGCCGTCGGCATCGTCGTCGATGGCGTCGCGCAAGGGAACGTCAACATCAGCGACCTGTTCGACATACAGCATATCGAGGTGCTCGAAGGACCGCAGGGAACTCTGTTCGGCCTGACCTCCTCGGCCGGGGTCATCAACATCGTGACGAATCCGCCCGATCCCAATCGGTTCGCAGCAACCTTGCATTTCGACTACGCCCATAAGGGGACGGCGGGGTCGGAATTCGGTCAGCAGACACTGCAGGGTGCCGTCAACATGCCGTTGAGCAGTCATTCCGCACTGCGGATCGCCGGCAGCTTGGACGACAACCAGGGCATCCAGCACAACAGTTACACCAATACGGACGACACGGCGGACAACTATGCGCTGCGTGCGCGTTACCTGTGGAACATATCGCCGCAGCTCACGTTGAACGTCATCGGCGACGTGCAGCGCACATTGCAGCATGGGGCGCAGGGCGGCGCAATTGCCTCCTTCAACTATGTCTACGCGGATCCGGCCTTGACCGCGGAGCTTGCCGCCTGCGGCATCACGCCGGGATTCGGCAATCAGAATCGCTGCGCCAATCATCCGGAACTCGCGAGCGACACGAACTTCGGCTTGTCCGCCGAGGTCGATTATGATTTCGGGGCCGGCACCTTGAGCTCCATCAGTTCCTTCCGGCGCGACGAGAGCGGCCCCAACTCGCAGGACATCCAGGCGGTACCGCAGGAAATTCCGCAGCTCTGGGACGTCGGCGTGCTCACGGCCGCCCACCAGGTTTCCGAGGAACTGCGCGCCGTGTCGCACAAAGGGGCGACACTCGCCTACACCGCCGGGCTTTACTACATCGACTACCGGACCGTGGGATACAGCACCGGGTACGGATTCTCCCATGTGTTGTTTCCGTTCCCGCCATTCGAAGTGGGTTCGACGTTTCCGCTCACCGATACCAGCGTCAAAGCGAGCGCAGCGTACGGTCAAGTCACCTATCACGTGACGAAGCAACTGGGCCTGATCGGCGGCGCCCGGTATACCCACGAGACGGTCTCCGACTACGATTCGCCGCTCGGACTGCCGCAGGGTTCGGCCAACAACACCGGGGCGGCCACGCTGGGCCTGAGCACGAACAATTTATCCGGCAAGGTCGGCGTGCAGTACCGGATCAATCGGGCCTGGACGAGCTATGCGACCGTGACGAAAGGGTACAAAGGCCCGCAAGCGCAGGCCGCGACTCCATCGACGCCGGCGGTGCTGATTCCCGCCGAGATCCCCCTGGCATACGAACTGGGTGTCAAGGCGATCACCTGGAACAGCCGGCTCGCGCTTTCCGCCGCGCTGTTCGACACCAAAGATCACAACTATCAAGGGCAGAGCTGCGCGCTCGCTCCATTCGGACCCCTCGTCTGCGTACCGAACTCAGTCGACGTGACCAGCAAAGGCGTCGAAATAAGCGTGCACGCGAGGCCGCTGCCGCATTGGTCCCTCAGCGGGGGATACATGTACGACAAAGCCGTGTATCCGAACGGATACATGGGCGAGAACCCCAATGCGTTGACGGGTCCGACGAATTCGCTGCCGCTCGGCGGCCTGCAACTGGTTGGTGCGCCGCGCAACAAGCTCACGTTCTCGACCGATTATTCGATTCCGTTCGGGACGGTCAATGCATTCGTCGGTACGGACGCCGTCTACAAATCCGACCTGCGCGAAGGACCGAGCCCCGACCCCCGCTTCGTCTATCCGGCGCACTGGATTGTCGGTGCGCGCGTGGGAATCCGCGCCGCTGACGGGCGTTGGGGCGTGTCGTTGTTCGGCAGGGATCTCACCAACGCGCATGAGCCGTTGACCCTGTTCGGCGGACCGGCATTCGTTCCGCCAGGGGTGGATCCGGCCTTGCCCAACGGCGCGGTCGCCGGCGTATCGGGTTGGATCGGCCAGCAGTCCTTGCGTGAAGTCGGCCTGTCGGTCGACGTCCGAATGTAGGGAGGACTGGTGTCGTGAAGCGCACGCCGCACCGGGGTCGACCGCTCGATCGCCGACAGTTCGTGCATGCTTCGGCCGCGCTTGGCGCGACATTGCTGTTACCCAGCGTCGGCGCGGCGCGTGTTCGCGGGCGCGCTGCGCGGCTGGCGCCGGGCTCGTGCGAGCCCGCCGACACGGTGGCGCCGTTGCTGCGTCCCGTGCTCGCGCATAGCCTCGATCTGCGCTGCCAAAGCAAAGCAGTCATTGCATCGCGCGTTCTC
>JAJXYR010000308.1 GCA_021780475.1 Pseudomonadota bacterium | reverse complement strand
GCGCGCGCCAGGTCGCGTCCATCTGCGTCGTTCTCGCGGTCGGCGCGGTCGGCGCCGCGATCTTCGGCTTCGTCAGCACGCGCCGCGCCGAGCGCGCCGAGCGCGATGCGCAGCAGACGCGCGCGGTCGCGCTGCAGGCTCGCGCCCAGGCCGAACACCTGCTCGGGTATCTGTCCGATAATTTCGTGCGCGAACTCGAGAGCTTCGGCCGGCTCGGGGTGATCGCCGATTTCGCGCAGAGCCAGATCGATTATTTCCGCAAACTGCCGCCCGATTTGAAGGATGCCGAGACGGTGCGCAACGGCGCGCTCGCGATGATTTACTACGCGAAGGCCGAGCGGCTCGCCGGCCACCTCGACGCCGCGCGCAAGAGCGCCGACGAGGCGGTCGGTCTCCTCGAGGGCTTAAGGCGCGGCGGCGAGCGCTCGGACGCGACCACGATCGCACTCGCCGAGGGCATCACGGTCCAGGCGATGGTCCTCGACAACGAATTCGATCCCCGGGCGACGCAGTATTCGGTGCGTGCGGCGGCGCTCCTCAGGCCGCTCGCGACGGGTCCGCGGGCCTCGCTCGCCGCGCAGCGCGCCTACGTCGATGCGCTGGTGCGCGTCGGCTTCGAGCAAACGAACGATTTCCACCACACGCTGGCGCTTGCGACCTTGGACGAGGTCAAGCGGATCGCGCTCGCCGACGGCGCGCGGACGCTCGCGCACGTCGACATGGCGGCGCAGTACGCCGAAGCGACCGCGTGGCAGGTCGAAAATCTGCTCGCGCTCGGCCGCAACGCGGAGGCCTTGCGCGCCGGCGAGGACGCCGACGCGGTCGCGGACAAGCTCCTCGAACAGCGGCCCGGCTACCGCCTCGCGCTGCATGCGACCCAGGTCATCGACACGAATCTGGGCAGTTCGCTCACGACCGAGCTGCGGCCGCAGGAGTCGCTGAGATTCCAGGCGCGCGCCGAGGCGACCTCGCTGGCGATGGTACGCCTCGATCCGAGCAACACGATCACGCGCAACAATCTCGGCGTCGTGCACTCGGGGTTCGGCGACGCCTACTGGGCGATGGGCCGGTTGCGGACGGGGGTCGCGTATTACGACCGCACGATCACCGACTTGAATGCCGCGATCAAGGGCGGCGCGCAGTTCGTGCTGCTGCAGCGTTTGTTCGCTTCCACCGCGGCGATGCGCCACGCGCAGATCGGCGATTTCGCGGGCGCGAAGGCGATCCTCGCGCCGAACGCCGAGGAGCGCGCCGCGCTCGACCGGGCGGCCCGCCACGGCGGCTTCGCCGCGGCGCTCGCGTTCGCCACGCCGACCGTCGGCGACGCCGAGATCGCGCTCGA
Source organism: Pseudomonadota bacterium (assembly GCA_021780475.1). GTDB lineage: Bacteria > Pseudomonadota > Gammaproteobacteria > Steroidobacterales > Steroidobacteraceae > Bog-1198. The sequence continues at coordinate 3,325 of JAJXYR010000308.1, read as the reverse complement.
GCGCGGCGACAGCGCCGCGGCGGCCCGCCTCGCGGCGGCGGCGTCGGCGAAAATGGGCGCGACCCATCCCACCGGGGGCACACAGCAATCGATCCATGACTCGAGCCTGGGAGTCTCCACGTTGCTGCTCGGCCAGGCGCAGGTGCTGCACGGTGACTTCCGTGCCGCGGAAGCTTCGCTGCGCAACGCGCTCGTGCTGCGCAAGTCGGTCGGTGATTCCAGCATCGACGACCAGCGCGATCTCGGGCGGATCTCCACGTGGCTCGCGCTTGCGCTCGCGCGCGACGGGCGCGCGGCGGACGCACGCGCCACGATCGAACCGGTCGCGAAATTTCAGCGGTCCTTGGGGTTGCGCAACCGCGGCGACGAATGGCAACACGTCGAACTCGCCGCGGCGCTCTACACCGAGGCGCTCGTCACTCCCGACCGGCGCGGCCGGCTGTTGCACGAGGCGGGGGCGCTGGTCGCGGGCGTGCCCGCCGAGATGCGCGCCACGTGGGACGTACGGCTGTGGCGCGACTGGATCCGCGCCGCGGAGTCGGGCGGGCGCGGCGCCGCCGCCGGCCGGTGAGCCCGTCGCCGATGCTGGAATTCCGCTCGTCCGGCCGGCCGGGCTTCGACGCGGGGATCGAGTCCCACCCCGACACCGTCGCCGCGCGCAAACGCGAGCATGACGTCGACGTGCGCTTCGCGGACCAGACCGGCGTGATCCAGACGCACGAGGGCGCCGTGCAGGTTCGTAGCGGCGACGCGATCGTGACCGGCACGCGCGGTGATCGCTGGCGGGTCTCGCGCGCCCGGTTCGACGCCAAGTACCGCGCCCAACCCGACACGGTGCGCGGCGAGTCCGGCGGGTACACGAGCCGGCCGTACCGCGTGCTCGCGCGTCCGATGCGTGAACCCTTCGAGGTCTGGCTCGCGGATGGTGTGTCGCGGCTCTCGGGGAAGCCCGGCGACTGGCTGGTCGATTACGGCGACGGCAGTCTCGGGATCGTTTCCGTCGCGGCGTTTGCCGATACCTATGAAATCCTCGGTTAGCCGCGCCCCGCCGCGCGCATTCCACCGGCTGGTGCAGCGCGTCTTGCTGCTCGGCGCGCGCCTCGAGGCGCCGCCGATTCCGCCGGACCCCGAGCCGCCGGCGCGCCTGCTGCCGTTGATCGACGCGGTGGCGGCGGATCATCGACGTTTCGACGCGCGGGCGATCACGTTCGGCGACCGCTACCGCAGCGGCTTCTGGAGCATCTATCTATTGAGCGCGGTTGCGGTGCTGTGCGCCGTGCTGCCGCTCGCGCTCGGCTGGGACGAAGGTTTCGGGAACTTGCGGCCGATGGCGCGATTGTGGACGCTTGCGGAGGTGGCCGTCATCGCGACGGTGAGCGCGATCTATTGGATCGGCCACCGGCGCGACTGGCAGGGCCAGTGGCTCCAGGCGCGCACGACGGCGGAACTCACGTGGTACCTGCCGCTGGTCGCGCCGCTGGTGGACTTCGAGGGGAATCCGGGGCGGATCGACTGGTATCTGCATGTGTTCGACCTGGAACAACCGGACGGCGGCGAGATCGCCGCGCTGTGCGCGCGCGTCGCGGACACGGCGCGGCGCGCGCTCGCGGGCGCGTGGCAGGATCCGGGATTCGTCGCCGGGTATGCGAACTGGGCGGCGTCCGTGCTCGAGGGGCAGCGGCATTACCACCTCGGCGTAGCACGGCGCCAGCACGCGCTGATGCACCGGGTGCATGCGATCAACGCCGGTTTGTTCGGCCTGACCGCTGCCTGCGCGCTGGCGCACCTGTTCGTGCACTCCTTGTGGCTGTCCCTCGTGACGACGTTCTTCCCGGCTCTTGGCGCCTCGCTCCACGGCGCGCTCGCGCAGTCCGAGGCTTATCGGCTCAGCACGACGTCGGAGCGTCTCGCCGCGGACCTCGAACGCGCGATCACCGAGATACGGGGTACGCTGCGGGAGAATGCGGCGCCCGACGGCGCCGCGCGCGTCAAGGCGGCCGTCTCCGAGGCGCTCGGGCTCGTGCTCGAGGAGCACGAGGACTGGCACATGCTCGTGCGGCCGCACCGCCTGCCGCTGGGTTAAGATGCGCCGTCGCGGTTTGCAACACTGAGCCCGGAATTCGTCCAATGAGCGATTCGCCTTACACGCCCCCCCGGATCTGGGAGTGGAACAAGGAAAACGGCGGCCGTTTCGCGTCCATCAACCGCCCCGTGGCGGGCGCGACTCACGAGCGGGTTCTACCCGTCGGCCGCCATCCGCTGCAGCTCTATTCCCTCGCCACCCCGAACGGCGTCAAGGTCACGGTGCTGCTCGAGGAGTTGCTCGCGGCCGGGCATCGCGGCGCCGAGTACGATGCGTGGCCGATCCAGATCAGCGATGGCGACCAGTTCGGCAGCGGCTTCGTCGCGCTCAACCCGAACTCGAAGATACCGGCGCTGCTGGACCGCAGCGGGCCGAAGCCGATCCGCGTGTTCGAGTCGGGCGCGATCCTGCTCCACCTGGCGGAGAAATTCGGGGCCTTCATCCCGGCCGATGCGGCGACGCGCACCGAATGTCTCTCGTGGTTGTTCTGGCAGATGGGCAGTGCGCCCTATGTCGGCGGCGGATTCGGGCATTTCTACGCCTATGCGCCGGTGAAGATCGAGTACGCGATCGATCGCTTCGCGATGGAGACGAAGCGCCAACTGGATGTCCTCGATCGGCGGCTGGCGGAGTGTGAATTCCTCGCCGGCGCCGAATATTCGATCGCGGACATCGCGGTGTGGCCATGGTACGGAGGTCTTGCGCTGGGCTCGCTGTACGGGGCGGCGGAATTCCTGCAGGTCCAGAGCTACGCCAACGTACAGCGCTGGGCCGCGGCCATCGCAGCCCGCCCCGCGGTGCAGCGCGGTCGCATGGTCAATCGCACCTGGGGAGAGCCCGGCGAACAATTGCACGAACGGCACGAGGCGGGAGATTTCGACACGAAGACCGAGGACAAGGGTTCGCCGGCCGCCGGCGCCCCGAAGTGAAGACGGGTAAAGAAAATACGCCGCGCTCCGACGCGCTGGTCCTCTTCGGCGTGACCGGCGATCTCGCGTACAAGATGATCTTTCCGGCACTCTATGCGATGGCGAAGCGGGGCGTGCTCGATGTGCCGGTGGTCGGCGTCGCCTCGTCCGCCTGGAGCCTGGCGCAGGTGCGCGCGCATGCGACGGCGAGCATCAAGGCCTCCGGCAGGATCGACGACCGGGCCGCGCTCCGCCGGCTGTTGTCCAGACTGGGCTACGTCGCCGGTGACTACCGTGATCCGGCCACCTTTGCCGCGCTCAAGAACGCGCTCGG
>JAJXYR010000296.1 GCA_021780475.1 Pseudomonadota bacterium | reverse complement strand
CACCTCGAGCAGCAGCCAGGTCGGAAAGACGATGTCCGCGGCGAGCCGCAGTTCCGGCTCCCAGCCACCCGCCAGCGTCCCCGCGGCCGCCTCGAGCGCCGCGGCCTCATCGAGCAGCGCGCGCGCGCGACGGTAGAGCACCTGGCCGGTCGCGGTCAAAATCGCCTTGCGGCCCTGGATTTCGAACGCATCCACACCGAGCAACCGCTCGAGCTTCTTGACGGCATAGGTGACCGCGGACTGGCTCTTGTGGAGCCGCGCGGCCGCCTGCGCATACCCGCCAGCGTCGACGACCGCGATCAGGGCGCGCCACTGTTCGAGCGATATGCGATTCAGGCGGCCGGTCTGCCCATTCATATCAAATAATCTGATGGTTATGGCGAGAAAATACGACTTTTTTATCAGTTTTGTAAACGATTAAATAGACGTCGGAAGCAAGCCACGATTCATCAACTATCTGGAGAATTTGTATGAACACCTTGGAAAAATCCGCGGATCTCGCCGGCCGGACGCTGCTGGTGATCCTTTTCCTGCTCGCGGCGCTGAGCAAAATCAGCGGCTATGCCGGCACCCAGGCCTACATGCAGTCGGCCGGAGTACCGGGATTCCTGCTGCCGCTCGTGATCTTGACCGAACTCGGCGGCGGTTTGATGATCCTGGCCGGGTGGCACACGCGCCTCGTCGCGTTCCTGCTCTCGGGCTTCACGCTGATCGCGGCGCTGATCTTTCATCACCACACGGCCGACATGACGCAGCAATTGATGCTGCTGAAGGACATCTCGATCGCCGGCGGCTTCTTGTTGCTGGTCGCGCGCGGCGCCGGCGACTGGAGCGTCGATGCGCGTCGGAATCGCTGAACCCACTGGAATTTCGGAGACCGAACCATGAACGTCAAAAATTCCGTCACCCGCCCGCTCGCGCGGGTGATCCCCTCGATCAGTGCCTCGGACGGCGCCGGCGTGAAGCTGCGCCGCAGCCTCGGCAGCACGCAGAACCTCAGGCTCGATCCGTTCTTGATGCTGGATGAATTCGGCACCGAGAACCCGGATGACTACATCGCCGGGTTTCCACCGCACCCGCATCGCGGCTTCGAGACGGTCACGTACATGATCGACGGGCGCATGCAGCATCGCGATCATCTGGGCAATGTCGGCGACCTAGGACCCGGCGGCGTGCAATGGATGAGCGCCGGGCGCGGCGTGATCCACTCCGAAATGCCGCAGCAGGATCGTGGCCGCATGCGCGGCTTTCAGCTGTGGATCAACCTGCCGGCGGCGGAGAAGATGAAGCCGGCGAGCTACCGCGATATACGTCCCGAAGAGATCCCCGTCGCGCCGCTCCCCGGCGGGGGCACCGTCAAGGTCATCGCGGGATCGGCCGAGGTCGGCGATGCACGCATCGACGGCCCGATCAACCGCGCCGGCGCGCGGTTGACGACCGATCCGCTGTACCTCGACGTGACGCTGCCGGCGGGCGCGGTCTTCGAACAAGCGTTGCCGGCGGGACACAACGGCTTCGTCTACGCCTACGAAGGCGAAATCACGGTCGTCGCCGCCGATGAGCCGCGAGAACTGCCGACCCAGGCGGTCGGAATTCTCGGCATGGCGGGCGACGCGGTGCGGGTGCGCGCGGGCGCAGCCGGCGCGCGCTTCATCCTCCTCGCGGCGAAACCGCTGGGCGAGCCCGTCGTCCAGTACGGGCCCTTCGTGATGAACACGCGCGCGGAAATCGAGGCCGCGATCGGCGACTACCAGTCTGGCAGGCTGACCGGCTGAATCCGGGCACGGGCGCGCGCGGCGTGGCGCGCGCGCTAAACTGCGTGGATGGCCACGCCACGACAGCCCTACGGCTCGGTGTACCGCGAATTCGCCGGGCGATTGCTGAGCCGCACCGCCGGCGCGCCGTTGATCGCCGGCAACGCCGTCGACCTGTTGATCGACGGCGCCGCGCACTTCGCCGCGTGGCTCGCCGCGATCCGCGGCGCCGAGCGGCGGGTGCTGCTCGAGAATTACATCGTCCGCGACGATGAGATCGGCACCGCTTTTCGCGACGCGCTGACCGACCGGGCGCGTGCCGGCGTGCATGTCGCCGTCGTCGTCGATTGGCTCGGCTGCCTGGGGCAATCCGGCCGTCGCTTTTGGGCGCCGCTGCTCGCCGCGGGCGGTCAGGTGCGCATCTACAATCCGCCTCGCTTCGGCGAGCCCTTGGGCTGGATCAGCCGCGACCACCGCAAACTCCTCGTCGTCGATGGTGTTCAGGGCTTTTTGTCCGGCGTGTGCATCAGCGCCAAATGGCTGGGTGAGCCGGCGCGCGCGCTCGAGCCCTGGCGCGACACCGGCGTCGCGCTGCGCGGCCCGGCGGTGGCCGAACTGGAACTCGCCTTCTACGATACGTGGAACAGCATCCGGCCCGCCGACGACGACTGGCTGCAGTCGCCGCCGGCACCGCCACCGCCGCCGGCCGGCACGGTGGCCGTGCGGGTGATCGCGACGCAACCGGCGAGCGCGAAGATGTACCGGCTCGATCAAATGATCGCGGCGATGGCCCGCCGGACGCTGTGGCTCACCGACGCGTATTTCGTCGGCATCGCGCCGTACGTGCAGGCCTTGATGACGGCGGCGCGCGCCGGTGTCGACGTGCGTCTGCTCGTCCCGGGAGGCAGCGACGTGCCGCTGGTCGCCGCCATGTCCCGCTCCGGCTACCGCCCGCTGCTCGGCGCCGGCATCCGCGTGTTCGAATGGAACGGGTCGATGCTGCACGCGAAAACGGCCGTCGTCGACGGCCTGTGGTCGCGCGTGGGGTCGTCGAATCTCAACATTTCCAGCTGGCTCGGCAATCGCGAAATCGACCTCGCCGTCGAGGATGCGGGCTTCGCCGCGGCGATGGGCCGTCAATACGAACAGGACCTCGGCGGTGCGACCGAGATCGTGCTCGCGCCGCGCCGCTTCCGCCGCAGCGAGCGCATCGAATCGAGCGCCGTGCGGCCCCTCGGCGTGCGCCGCGCGGGCGGCAGTTCGAGCCGCGCCGCGGCCGGTGCGCTGCGCATCGCCAACAGCGTCGGCGCCGCCTTGAGCAGCCGCCGCGTGCTCGGCAGGGCCTCGGACGCACCGCTCGCGCTCACGACCGCCGCGCTGCTCGTGCTCGCCGTGGTGGCCTTCGCCTGGCCGCGCCTGGTCGCCTGGCCCATTGCCGCACTGACCGGCTGGCTGGCACTCAACCTCGGCATCCGCATGTGGCGGACACGCCGGCGCCGGCATCGCTGGCGGCGGCTCTAGGCGCGCGGCACCGCGTCGAGTACGTCGCCGATCGCGCGAAACTGCCGAGGATGAGTCAACAGCAGACGCGCGAACGCGAGCGCGCGCGCCTCGCAGCGGGCACGGATGTCCGCATCCGCGATGCGCTCGAAGTCGGCGACGTGCGCGAAGCCCACGATCCGCCGGATCATCTTGCAGGCGCCGAAGCCGATCATGTCCGCGAACAGCGATTCCACGAACGCGACGCGGGCGGCCTGCAGCGCCGCGGCATCGGCCTCGCCGCCTTCGAACATCGCCGCCGGCAAGGCATCGCCCCGGCCGTGCGCGGCCCACAGGGCGAGGAAGCGCGCGCGGAACGCCTCCCAGAAGGTCTCGATCTCGGTGAGGATCCAGCGCTGTTGCGCCGACCGGTCGTCCGCGGGAGTCGCATGCCCGGGCTGCGAGTACCAACTCAGCAGGAGGTTCGCGACATAGGCGCCGAGGTCGAAGCCGATGGGGCCGTAACAGGCGAACTCCGGGTCGATCACCCGGGTGTCCCGTTCCGTCACCATGACCGATCCGGAGTGCAGATCGCCGTGCAGCAGCGCCTGCGCGTCGGTCAGGAACCGGCGCCCGCAGTCCGCGGCGGCGACTTTCAGCGGACCGTCGCGGCGCAGATCGCGCACCACCGCGTCCAGCTGCGGCGACGTGTGACGATTGCGCACGCTCTCCCGGAACGGGTCGGTGAAAATCAGGTCGACGCTGATCCGGATCAAGTCCTTGTTTCCGGCGAACAGCGCGACCCCCGCGAGCTTCTCCTCGAAGGGGCGCGCAAAATCCGACGTGAAGAAACCCGCGTGGGCGACGTACTCGCCGACATCGCGTGCCGCGTCCGGGTAGCGGCGCCCCTCGATCAGGCCCTGACGCAGGATGATGTGCGGCGACAGCCGTTCCATGACCGTGCAGTACAGCGCGTCATCGTAATGGTGGATCCGCGGAATCCGTGCTCCGACGTGCGGCGCCACGGCCTTGTAATACGCGTTCTCGAAGAACGCGCGACGCGGCGCCATCGGCCAGGACGGCCCCGCCGCCCGCACGTACGGCAGCGCCTGCTTGACGCACACCGAGCCCTGCGGCCCCTCGACGATGAACACGAGATTGAGATTGCCGTCGCCGACCTCGCGGATCCGCCAGTCGCCCGGCGTCGATCCCAGCGACGCGCGCACCGGCGAGAGGCCGCCGATCCATGCGCGCAAGCTGTCGGCGTCGAAAATCGGGTACGCGGGCGCGGGATCCGGCATCGCTAGTATCCCGCGCCGCCGTCGGCGACCCGCGGTCCACCGAAGTGCAAGTCCGGGTCCGTCGCATCCTGGCTGCCGTACGTTCGGAACTGGTCCAGGACGCGGCGCATCTCCGCCTCGTCGAGGATGCGGATACCGCCGAGCA
>JAJXYR010000222.1 GCA_021780475.1 Pseudomonadota bacterium | reverse complement strand
CTCGCTCTCGGCCATCGCGAGCGCGCAGGTGGGCAGCGCCACGCACGCCAGGGAATTACGCCGCAGTCCGGTCAGGCGCGTCCCGTCGCCGAGTCCGTGTTCGCGCAACAGTGCGTCGATCGCGGGACGCGCGTCCGCCGCGACACCCGCGACGATGACGTTTTGATTGGTGGTCAGCGCGAAGATGCCGGCGTGGATCCGCGCTATTTCGCGGAGCCCGGACATGATCGCGCGACCGGGGATGTCCTTGATGCGGCCGCCCTCGACGAACACCGTGTGATGCCACAGGCCGTCCGCGCCGCGATGCCAGCCGGCTGCATCGCCGGTGGACTCGAAGCGGTATGACCGGGCCGGCTGCAGCGGCTTGCCGACGCGCCGCTCGAGTTCCGCGCGGAACCAGTCGAGGCCGCGGTCCTCGATCGTGTACTTGAAACGCGCGTGCGCGCGATCCTTGCGGTCGCCATAGTCCCGCTGGATCCGCACCGTGTGCTCGGCGACCGCCAGCACGTCCTCCGGAACGCAGAAGCCGGCGACGTCGGCGACTCGCGGAAACGTCGCCGGCGCATTGTGCGTCATGCCCATGCCGCCGCCGACCGTGACGTTGTATCCCTGAACGCGCCCGTCCTCGACGATCGCGATGAAGCCGAGATCATGCGCGAACACGTCGACGTCGTTGTGCGGCGGCACCGCGAGTGCGATCTTGAACTTTCTCGGCAGATACGTGCGCCCGTAGAGCGGTTCCTCATCGCCGTCCGCCGCGGCCGGCTCCGCGCCGAGGAAGATTTCGCGATAGGCGCCGGTCTCGGGCAATAAATGCGTGCCGATCCGCCGGGCCAGCTCGCCCGCCGCCTCGTGGGCGGGGGAGTGCAGCGGATTGGCGGCGCTGATGACGTTGCGATTGACGTCGCCGCAGGCTGCGAGCGTGTCGAGGCCGGTCGCGACGATCGCGGCGACGTGCTTTTTGAGATTGCGCTTGCGGATGCCGTGGAACTGGAACGTCTGGCGCGTGGTCAGGCGCAGCGTGCCGTCGGCGCTTTCCCGGGCGAGCGCGTCGAGCGCGAGCCACTGCGCGGTGCGGCAGACGCCGCCCGGCATGCGCACCCGCGCCATGAACTGGAAGCGGGGCTCGAGCTTCGCGCGCCGCCGTTCGTCGCGCAGGTCGCGGTCGTCCTGCTGGTAGATGCCGAAGAACTTCGTCAACTGCGTGTCGGCGTCGCGAACCGCGCCGGTCGCCTCGTCGGCGAGGCTTTCCTCGAGTGTGCCGCGCAGGTAGCGGCTCTCGAATTTCAGCCGCTCGTTGGGATGCAGCTCCTCGATCGGGCGCGACAGATCGGCGTGGCGATTCGCATCTTTCATCAATAGACATCCCGTTGGTAGCGCCGCGTGCGCTGCAGATCGAGCAGAAATTCACGGGCATTGTCCACCGAGCGCGCGCCATGGCGGGCGATCACGCCGATCAGTGCCTCGTGCACGTCCGGCGCCATGCGCTCGGCGTCGCCGCACACATACAGATGCGCGCCTTCCTCGATCCAGCGCCACAGCTCGGCGCCTCGCTCGCCGATGCGGTGCTGTACATAGGTCTTCTCCGCCCGATCGCGGGAGAAGGCGACGTCGAGCTGCGTGAGCACGCGGCGCTTGCGCCAGTCGAGCCATTCGGCCTGGTACAGGAAATCGGTCTCGAACGAGCGATCGCCGAATATCAGCCAGTTGCGTCCGGTCGCGCCGACGGCGGCGCGCTCGGCAACGAAGGCGCGGTACGGCGCGACCCCGGTTCCCGCGCCGATCATCACGATCGGCGCGGCCGGGTCGGTCGGCAGCCGGAAGCCGGTATTGCGGTGCAAATACACCGGCAGGGCGGTTTCGTCTCCGGTCAATTCGGCGATCTGTCCCGACACGAGCCCGCGCCGCGCCTGTCCGAGCGTGTCGTCGGCGACCACCGCGACCGTCAGGTGAACTTCATCGGCCGCGCCGCGCTGGCTCGAGGAGATCGAATACAGCCGCGGCGCGATCGGCCGCAGGATCTTCACGAGTGCGGCCGCGCCGAGGCCCTCGGGCGGATGTTCGGTCAACACGTCGACCAGGTGTCGCGCGCGGACGTATCCGGCGAGTTCGGCGGCATCGCCGCCGAGCCGCGCCGCCAGCGCATCGCTGGCGGCGGCCTGAGCATAGGCCTTGAGAAAACCGGCCGTGATCGGGCCGATCTCGCAGCGCTCCGTGAGCGCCTGGCGCAGCGGCATCGTCGACTGCGCATCGACCTCGACCGGGGTCTGCGGATCGAGCGGCAGGCGCGCGAGCACGGCATCGACGTCGGCCGCGCGGTTCTGCGCGACGATGCCGAGCGCATCGCCCGGTTCGTAGTGCAGATTCGCGCCCTCGATCGACAACTCGACGTGGCGGACGTCCTTCGTCGAGCCCGCCGCCGTGAGGCGCGTATTGGTGAGCAGCGCCGCGAGGAACGGCTGCTTGCGGGTGTAGGCATTCGACACGGACGCCGCGCGGCGCTCGCCGTCGGCCGATTCGATCGGAGCCCGGGCGTCGGGCCGCAGAGTTTTTACGACGCTTTCGATCCATTCCTGCGCCGCGGCGTCGAAGTCGACGTCGCAGTCGGTGCGGGCCTGCAGCCGCGCCGCGCCGAGCGCCTCGAGCCGCGCGTCGAACTGTCTGCCGGTCTCGCAGAATTTCTCGTAGCTCGAGTCGCCGAGTGCGAGCACCGAAAACTTCAGGTGATCGAGCCGCGGCGCCTTGCGGCTGTTCAACAGTTCGACGAGCGGCAGCGCCCGCTCCGGCGGATCGCCGTTGCCGTGGGTGCTGACGACGACCAACAGATTGCGCGCTTCCTGCAGATGAACCTTGCGGCACTCGATCATGTCGAGCAGCGCGTGGCGGATCCCGGCCTGGTTGAGCCGGTCGACGATACGGCGCGCGAGCCGCTCGGAATTGCCGGTATGGGATCCGAACAGCACGGTCACGACGGGCGAATCGGCCGGCGCGGCCGCGGCCGGTTGCGCGGCGCTCACACTGCCGGCGAGATAGCCGGACAACCAGACGCGCTGGCGTTCGTCGAGCTTGGCGACGAGGCCGCGGATCTCCGCCGCGAGCGCGACCGGCAGGGGGCCCGCGGCCCAGGGGTCCGCGGGGGGCGGGTCCAAGGTCTGTATTGCCTGAGCATTGCCGTTCATACCGGAAACCTTACACAGGCGCGGTTCCCGGATGAAGCATTCATTCAGTCTAAGCATATGCGTCTTGGGTATGATCGCCTGGATGAAGGGCGATCATATCGGGCGCGGCATTGCATTCGGCGCGCTCGCCTACAGCCTTTTCGCGCTGCACGACGCGTCCAACAAGTGGTTGGTGGCGACCATTCCGGTCTGGCAGATCCTGTTCTTTCGCAGCACGGTCATCGTGACGGGGGCCATCGCGGTGGGCGGCGGGCCGCTGCTGCGGCGGGTTGCGACGTCGCCGCTGCGCGGACCGCTCGCGGCGCGCGCCGCGCTCACCCTGACCGCCTGGCTCGCCTACTATTCGGCGGCGCGCACGCTGCCGCTCGCGCAGCTGTTGACGCTGTATTTCAGCGCTCCGATCATCACGACGCTGCTGGCGATCCCGCTGCTCGGGGAACGCGTCACCGGTTCACGCTGGGTGTCCGTGCTGCTCGGCTTCATCGGCGTGCTGGTGGCGGCCGCCCCGGGCGGCGTGCACGCATCGCGGGCGACGCTGCTCGTGCTGGCGGCGGCGGTGACCTGGGGCTATGCGGTGATCCTGATGCGCAAGATCGCGCGGCTGGAGGCCTCGATGGTCCAGCTGCTCGCGCAGAACCTGTTCTTCATGGCCGCGACCGGACTGTTGTCGATCGCGACCTGGGTCCGTCCGGACGCGAAACACCTGGCCTTGTTGGTCGCGGTGGGGGTGCTCGGCGGCTGCGGCCAATTCCTGCTGTTCGAGGCCGCGCGATTCGCCCCGGCGGCGATCATGGCGACTGTGGAGTACAGCGCGCTGATCTGGGCCTTCATCCTGGGGTACCTGGTGTTCGGGGACGTGCCGCGCCCGGCGGTGTGGACGGGCGCCTCGCTGATCATGCTGTCCGGTGCGCTGATGCTATGGCGTGAACGGCGCGCGGTGTTCCGCGAGGACTGAGTTCCCGGCCGGCGGCTCAATTCTCTCCGGCCGAGCGCGCGATCGGAATCGCGTGGCGCTTGATCTTCCGATAGAGCGTGTTGCGGCTGATCTTCAGGTGCGCCGCAACCAGCGTCATGTTCCAGTGATGCTGTTCGATCACCTGGATCAACGCCTGGCGCTCGGCGCTCGCGAGCGAGATCGACGGCAGGGCGTCCGGCGGACGCGCGTGGCCGGCCTGGGCCGGACCGCAGGACGGCGCCGCGTACCGGCGCACGTCGAGCGGCAGATCGCAGAAGCGGATCACGCGGTTGTCGCAAATCGTGATGGCGGTGCGGATGGCGTTGCGTAGTTCGCGGATGTTGCCGGGCCAGGGGTAGGCCAGCAGGCGCTTCAAGGCCGACGCCTCGATCGAGACCGGCTGCGGGCCGGTCGACTCCCGCGCGATGCAATCCTGGATCAAGGACTCCTTGTCCGCGCGCTCGCAGAGCGGCGGCAGCTCCATGCAAATGCCGTTCAGTCGGTAATAAAGATCCTCGCGAAACTCGCCGTGATTCATCATCTCGCGCAAATTCCGGTGCGAGGCGCACATCACCCGCAGGTTGACCTTGATCGCGGTCTCCGATCCGAGCGGTGTCACTTCCATTTCTTCGAGAACGCGCAGCAGCCGCGTCTGCGCGTGCAGCGGCATGTCGCCGATCTCGTCGAGGAACAGCGTGCCGCCGGAGGATTGCGCCACGCGGCCCCGCATCCCCTCCTTCTTCGCGCCCGTGAACGCGCCGCCGGAGTAGCCGAACAGCTCGCTCTCGATCAGGGTCTCCGGTATCGCGGCGCAGTTGACCGCGACGAAGGGCTGCTTGGCGCGGCCGCTCGCCAGATGCAGCGCTTTCGCGAAGGCCTCCTTGCCGGAACCGGTTGGACCGAAGATCACGACCGAAACGTTGCTGTCGGCGATGCGGCGCGCGTTGCGCAGGTTGCGCAGCATCACCGGGTCCGTACCGGCGAGATCGGCGAGAGTCATCGCGCCGCGCGCTTCGTCACGGGGTGCGCGCGCGAGCGCGCGCGGGGTCACGGTGATCGCCGGGCCGCCATGGCCGCGGTCGCCCGCGCCCGCGAGGCTCGCGTAGTAGCGTCGACCGTAGCGATTGTCGCGCAGTTCCCACACCGCGCGCCGGCCGGTGCCGGCGATCGTGAGCAGTTCATCGTAGGTGGTGTCGAAGATCTCCGCGATCGAACAGCCCACCAGATCGCTGCGGTCGGCGGCCCCGAGCAGCTTGGTGCTGGTCGTGTCGGCGGCGACGATCGTGCCGTCCGCGGCGACGGCGAAGGCGCCGTCATGCAGCAGATCGACGAATTCCGGCCGATGGTGGAAGCGCAGCATCGCGTCGGTCCGGTGCCGGCGCAGGAACAGGCATTTCTCGATCAGACGCGCCGAGCTGTTGACCAGCGCGACCGTGTGCATCTGCGATTCGCGGGTGCCGCCGCTGTTGACGCAGGAGGCGTCGAGCACGGCGATGAGCCGCCCGCGGCTGTCGTGAATCGGCGCCGCGGAGCATGACAGGCCCACGTGACGCGCGCGGAAGTGGTCCGCCTCGTGGATCGTGATCGGTCGCGCCTCCGCGGCGCAGGTGCCGATGCCGTTCGTTCCTTCCCGCCGTTCGCTCCATTCGGCCCCGACGACCAAGCCCGCGCGCAGGAACAGCCGCTTCAGCGTCGGATCGATCTTCTCGCAGAGGATCACGCCCGCCGTGTCCGCGAGCAGCAACGCGTAACCGGAGCCTGCGATCTGTTCGTAGAGCGAGTCCATTTCGGCGCCCGCGATCTGGACCAGATCGTCGTGTTCGGCATGCAATTCGCGCAGACGCTGTTGATCGAGCACCGTCGGCTCGTAATCCCGGGCCGGATCGAGCTTGAAATCGTTGAGGCAACGGCGCCATGAGACATCGACGAGGGGCACGACCTGCCCGTCGACGGCAGGGATGCCCGATTCGTTTGCCGCGACGCGTTCGACCAGGTCGGCATGCGGCATTGCGGATGCGCCAGGTATGGCGTCGCGCACAGTGACATTCGTTTCAGTCATCTTCGGCCCAACTCCCGGTGAGCGTGTGTCGTCCTTTAGACTCCCAGGGCCCCGGCGTGTCAAGCCTTCGGCCTCTCCTGTCACGAAAATGACATGCCCCACGGACTGTCACTCCCCCGATTTGCGGACGGGCCCCGGCCGAATATCACGGCGATTGGGCCGATTCCCGCCGCATGGCACGGCGCTTGCTCATGCCCCATGGGGGGGCACGAACATCGGGCCCACGGGCATGAAAATCGAACAGAGGAGTGGAGAACCATGAGTTCCGCCCAGGTACTTCAGGCTGGCAACACGACGAAACCGGCCGGGATGCGTGAAAGCGCCTCCTTCGCCGCGCATCTGCAGACGCTCGAGCGCAAGCTTCCGCTGCGCGCGCGCTACGAGAATTTCATCGGCGGCAAGTGGGTCGCACCGCGGGGTGGCGCCTATTTCGACGATGTCTCGCCGACGACCGGCGCGGTGATCTGTCAAATCGCGCGCTCGCAGGCCGAGGACATCGAACTCGCGCTCGACGCCGCCCACGGCGCCGCTGGCGCCTGGGGCCGCACCTCGGTCGCGGACCGGGCGCGTGCGCTGAACCGCATCGCCGATCGGATGGAGCAATACCTGCCGTTCCTGGCCGCCGTGGAGACTTACGACAACGGCAAGCCGATCCGCGAGACCAATCTCGCCGACCTGCCGCTCGCGGTCGATCACTTCCGCTACTTCGCCAGCTGCGTACGCGCGCAGGAGGGGTCGCTCGGCGAACTGGACGACGACACGGTCGCCTATCATTTCCACGAACCCCTGGGCGTCGTCGGTCAGATCATTCCATGGAATTTTCCGATCCTGATGGCCGCGTGGAAGCTCGCGCCGGCTCTCGCCGCCGGCAACGCGGTGATCATCAAGCCGGCCGAGCAAACGCCGATGTCCCTGCTGGTGTTCGCAGAACTGATCCAGGATCTCCTGCCGCCGGGCGTGCTCAACATTGTCAACGGCTTCGGGCTCGAGGCCGGCAAGCCGCTCGCGTCGAACCCCCGGATCGCCAAGATCGCCTTCACCGGCGAGACGACCACCGGCCGGCTGATCATGCAGTACGCCTCGGAGAACATCATTCCGGTCACGCTGGAACTCGGCGGGAAGTCCCCGAACATCTTCTTCGAAGACGTGATGCGCGAGGCGGACGATTTCGTCGACAAGGCGCTCGAGGGCTTTGCGATGTTCGCGTTGAACCAGGGCGAGGTCTGCACCTGCCCGTCGCGCGCGCTCGTGCAGAAGTCGATCTATGAGCGCTTCATGGAGCGCGCCGTCAAGCGCGTCGAGAAGATCCGTCAGGGCGATCCGTTCGACATGAGCACGCAGATCGGCGCGCAGGCGTCGAACGATCAGTACGAGAAGATCCTCTCGTATCTGGACATCGGCCGCAAGGAGGGCGCAAAGGTCCTCGCGGGCGGGTCGGCGAACAAGCTGCCGGGGGAAAACGCGGGCGGCTACTACATCAAGCCCACGATCTTCGAGGGGCACAACAAGATGCGCGTCTTCCAGGAAGAGATCTTCGGACCGGTCGTCTCCGTGACCTCGTTCGACACGCCCGAGCAGGCCCTGGAGATCGCGAACGACACGCTGTACGGCCTCGGCTCCGGGGTGTGGACGCGCGACGTCAATCTCGCCTACCGCTTCGGCCGCGGGATCAAGGCGGGCCGTGTGTGGACGAATTGCTACCACGCCTATCCGGCGCACGCGGCATTCGGCGGCTACAAGAAATCCGGCATCGGCCGCGAGACGCACAAGATGATGCTCGATCACTATCAACAGACGAAGAACGTGCTGGTCAGTTACAGCACCAAGGCGCTCGGATTCTTTTGATGAGCGCGGACGGGGACGGGGAGGGCGGGCGCGTCGGCGTGTCGGCGGACGCGCGCGCCTTGATCGAGAAGCTCAAGGCCGAGCACGGCCCGCTGATGTTCCACTTGTCCGGCGGCTGTTGCGACGGCAGCGCACCAATGTGCTTTCGCGTCGGGGAGTTCAAGCTGGGCGGCATCGACGAGCTGGTCGGAGAGATCGCCGGTTGCGGATTTTGGATGGATCGCGAGCAATCGCGGCGTTGGGCGCATACTCGATGGATGGTCGATGTCGTCCCCGGCCGAGGGGCGAGCTTTTCGCTCGAGGCGCCTCTCGGATTGCGATTCTTGATCCGCTCTTCGCTCTGCGCCCCGGCGCAGCCCGGCGGAGGCGACGGGGATGAGTGTGATGGTCAAATACAGTAAGGAGTCTTGCATGAACATCAAGGGGAAAGGCTTGTTGGCGCTCGCCGCGGCGACGCTGCTGCCGTTTACGGCGACAGTCGCGGCACCCGCCTATCCGGCGGTGACGGCTTCGCGCCTGTTGAGCGCGCAAAAGGACGACGGCTGGCTGATGTATCGGCGTAACTACGAGAGCACCGGCTACGCCCCGTTCGATCAAATCAACGCCGGCAACGTCGCCGGACTCAAGGTCGCCTTCGACATGGAGAGCGGGTTGTCGCAGGGGCATGAAGCGGCTCCGATCGTCAACGGCCGCTACATGTTCGTCACGACGCCGATGGATCACCTCATCGCGATGGACGCGGCGACCGGCAAGGTGCTGTGGAAGTACGATTACCCGATCAACCCGAAGGCGCTGAAGACCGTCTGCTGCGACGTGGTCAACCGCGGCGTCGCGTTGTACGGGGACCTGGTCTACATGGGCACGCTCGGCAACCACATCGTCGCGCTCGAGGCGCGCACCGGCAAGGTCAAATGGGACACGGCGCTCGCGCCTCCCGGCGTCGGATATTTCATCTCCGGCGCACCCCTCGTGGTCAACGGCAAGGTCATCATCGGCGACGGCGGGGGTGAATACGGCGCGCGCGGCTTCATCGTAGCGATGAACGCGATGACCGGCAAGGTCGAGTGGAAGACCTACACCACGGCCGCACCCGGCACGCCGGGCGGCGACAGCTGGCCGAAGGGTGCGTACAAGACCGGCGGCGGCAACCCGTGGATCACCGGCACCTACGACCACGCGACCAACACGCTGTTCTGGGGCGTGGGCAATCCGGGACCCTGGCTCGCGACACTGCGTCCGGGCGCGAATCTCTACACCGATTCGGTGATGGCGCTCGATCCGAACACCGGCAAGTTGAAGTGGTATTACCAGTGGACGCCGAACGACACCTGGGATTATGACGGTGCCAACGAGACGGTGATGACGAACGTCAATTATCAGGGCAAGGAGTACAAGGCGCTCGTGCATGCCGATCGCAACGGTTGGTTCTACGCGGTGGACCGGACCGACGGCAAACTGATCTACGCCGAGCCGTTCGTGCATACGACATCGATCACGGGCATGAAGAACGGCGTCGCCGAAAGCGACCCGGCGATGCGGCCGACGGTGGACAAGCAGGTGTTCACCTGCCCGAGCTTCCTCGGCGGCAAGAACTGGTGGCCGATCTCGATCGATCCGCAGACCCAGATGGCCTACATCCCGACCCAGCATGCGTGCATGGACATCAAGGGCGCGGCGCCGGTCGCCTACAAGGCGGGCCTTGCGTTCCTCGATGAATCCTTCACCGTCAAGCATGACCCGACGACCAGCGACTGGGGATCGGTGCAGGCCGTCGACCTCAACACCGGCAAGCAGGTTTGGCAGCACACGACGCACCTGCCGTGGTCGGGGGCGACGCTCGCGACCGCGGGCGGCCTGATGTTCAGCGGCAGCACCGACGGGCACTTCATGGCGTTCGATGCCAGAACCGGCAAGGTGCTGTGGACGAGCCCGCAGTTGAGCTCCGGCGTGATCGGCGTGCCGACGACCTACCGGGTGGACGGCAAGCAGTATGTCGCCGTCTGGGCGGGATGGGGCGGTGCGGGCCCGATCTGGGGCGGAGACATGGCGAATGATCCCGCGGTGAAGACGATTCCCCGTGGCGGACATCTCTATGTCTTCGCGTTGTGACGGACGGGTGCGTCAGGCGCTTGTCCTAGCATGCCTCGTCGGCGCGGTGCTATCGCACCGCGCCGTCGCGGCCGCGGCGCCCGTGCGGGTCTGTGTCGATGGCGCGAACCCGACGATGCCGATGGACATGCGCATTGCGCGGGCCGCGGCGAAGACGCAAGGCCTCTCGCTGCGGTTCGTGCGATTCACCGGCTACGGCAAAGGCGGCGACGGCTTTCCGATCGGCCGCTTCGCAACGATGGCCGGGTCCCGATGCGCGCTGATCATGGGCTTTCCGGTCGACGTCAGCGATCCGCACCTGCCGCCGCGCGTCGCGGCGACCGCCGCCTATGCGAGCACCGGATTCGTGCTGGTGCGCCGGGCCGGCGCGCCGGACGTGTCGCTCGGAAAGATGCCGGGCGGCAGCGAGGTCGGCATCGCCCAGCTCGACACCTATGCGGGCACCCTGTACGCCCAGCATCCCAATATCGTCATGCATGTCTATCCGCGGGACACGGACATGCTTGCGGCGCTTGCGGCGCGGCGGATCAGCGCCGGGCTGGCGTGGCAGCCGTCGATCGAACGCTATATCCGGGCGCATCACGAAGCCCGGTTCGACGTTCGCATCCTGCCCGGGCGGCACATGTTGTGGAATCTGGTTGCGCTGTACTCACCGGAGTCGAAGGCGGCCGCCGATTGGTTCGACGCCGGCGTCGCCGCGCTGCGCAAGAACGGGCGACTGGCGGCGCTCACCAAGCCGTATCAGGAAGCGGCGGCGGTTGCACCGCCCGGACCGCCGGCTTTGTACACGGAGTCGCAGGCCGCGCGCGGCGCCCTCGCGTATTATCAAAACTGCGCGATGTGCCATGGACCGCTGCTCAACGGCCAGGAGGGTGGTTATTCCGGCCCGGCCTTGAAGGGCGCGGACTTCGCCGATCCGAGTTACGATTTCCACGTCAGCGACATATTCAATTTCGTTGCCAAATTGATGCCCGCGGCGACGCCGGGCAGCCTGAAGCCCGACGTGGACGTCGCGATCATGGCCTTCCTGCTGAAACAGAACGGCTATCCCGCCGGGGAAAGGCCGCTGTCCTACGATGAAGCGGCAAAATCCTCGGTCGCGCTGCGCTTCTACGGGAAGTAGCGGGGGGAAGTAGCGGGATAGCGCGAACGGGGCGGCCGGGATTCGCTATAGTGCGCGCTTCGAAGACAGTAGCGCGCGCGTGGAAGAATTCATCCGTCACGGCACGCCGGCCTTTCGCCGCGCCAATCTGGCGCTGTTCGCCGCCGGCGTCGCAACATTCAGTCTGCTTTATTGCGTGCAGCCCCTGCTGCCGGAATTCAGCCGCTACTTCCACGTCGGCGCCGCGGCCAGCTCCCTGAGCCTGTCCTCGACGAGCGGGGTGCTGGCGCTCGCGATCCTGTTCGCGGGCGTCTTGTCGGACGTCTGGGGCCGCAAGGCGGTGATGGCGCTGTCGATTCTGGCGTCGGCCGTGCTGGTGCTTGTGAGCGCGGCGGCACCCGACTGGCGCAGCATGGTCATGCTGCGCACGTTGCTCGGCCTCACGTTGAGCGGCGTGCCGGCGGTCGCGATGACCTACCTAAGCGAAGAGATGCATCCTGATTCGATCGGACTCGCGATGGGCCTGTTCATCGGCGGCAGCGCCATCGGCGGCATGGGCGGACGGCTCTTCGTCGGCGTGCTCGCGGACCATTTCGGCTGGCGCTTCGGCATCGCGGCGATCGGCGCCTGCGGGCTCGCCGCCGGTGCCGTGTTCACGCGCAGCCTGCCGCCGGCGGCGCACTTCGTGTCGCATCCGCTGCACTTCGCGGGCTCCCTACGCCGTTACGCCGCGCCCTGGCGCGATCGCGGACTGCCGTGGCTGATCATCGAAGGCTTCCTGCTGCTTGGCGGCTTCGTCACCGTCTACAACTACATCGGTTACCGCCTGATGGCCCCTCCGTACGGGCTGAGCCAGTCGGCTGTCGGCATGATTTTCAGCGTCTACGTCGTCGGCACGTTCAGTTCGACCTGGATCGGTCATCTGGCCGGACGGCTCGGACGCCGCCGGGTCCTGTGGACGATGTTCATGCTGATGCTGGCCGGCGTGGCACTCACGCTGTCGGGATCGCTTTGGCTGATCATCGCCGGCATCGCCGTCAGCACCTTCGGATTCTTCGGCGGCCACTCGATCACGAGCAGTTGGGTCGGCCGACGCGCCGGGGCCGTCAAAGCGCAGGCGGCATCCCTCTATTTGTTCTCGTACTACCTCGGCTCCAGCATCGCCGGCACGGCCGGCGGTTTCTTCTACGCCGCACACGGCTGGCGTGGCGTCGCCGCGTTTGTCGCCACGCTGTGGGGCGCGGGCTTGTTGATCGCGTGGCGGCTGTACCATCTACCGCCGCTGCCCGGCTCAGGCACCGTGCCGGAGACCGAGCCGGCGATGCCGTGAGCTTGACGAGGCCCGGCGCGATTCGGCAGACTTGCCGCGTTGTCAGGTGCCCGCCGGCGTTCGCGTCGTCGGGTGAAACGGGAAATCGGTGACGCCGCCAAGGCCATCCCGGTACTGCCCCCGCAACGGTAAGCGAGTCAAGCCAGATCCTGAGAGTCACTGCGCATCGGCGCGGGAAGACGATCTGGCCGGGAAATCCCGCTCGCGAGTCCGGAGACCGGCCTGAGGACGTTACGGCATGCGTTGCGGTGGGCGACGGCGATGCGGTCATGCGCACGCACGCGCCATCCGCACCGATTCCCTCCACGACCAGCCATTTTTTGGCTCCTTGAAAATGCACGGTGGGTGCAAAGGTGGTTTCGTGGGTTTTTACCGTTCTCTGGCCGCCGGCGGCGCCGCGGCTTCGTTCCTTTTCGGCGCGTGTGGCGCCGCGCTCGCCGATTCGCCGTCGAGCGTCGACGATTCCGGATTGCAGCAGATCATCGTTACGGCAACGCGCACCGCGGTTCCGCTGGATGATTCGCTCGCATCGGTGACGGTGATCTCCCGCAAGGAGATCGAATCGCGGCAGATCCTGTCGCTGCAGGATCTGTTCCAGGGCGAGGCCGGAATCGAGATGAGCAACAACGGCGGGCTCGGCAAGGCCTCGTCGGTGTTCATCCGCGGCGCCAATGCCGACCAAGTGCTGGTGATGGTCGACGGCGTGCGCATGGGATCGGCGACCCTCGGCACGACGCTGTTCCAGTATCTGCCGGTGGATCAAATCGACCGGGTGGAGATCGCGCGCGGACCCTTTTCGAGTTTGTACGGATCGGAGGCGATGGGCGGCGTGATCCAGATCTTCACGAAGCCGCCGCAGAAGGACGGCGTGACGATCCGGGCCGACGCCTCGGCCGGTTCGCACTCGACGTCGAAGATCGGCGGCAGCGTCGATGTCTCCTCGGGGCCGCTCTATTATGGATTGTCCGCGAGCAATCTCGCGAGCAACGGCTACGCCAATTGCACCGGCGCCCCCTACGTCTCGCCGGCGTCGCCGGGCGGCGGCTGTTACGTGTACGACCTGTCGCCGGAGGGCTTCCACGACGTCTCCGCATCGGCGCACATCGGCTACCGTTTCTCGGCCGGCGCCGACGCGGAGGCGACCTTCATGCGCTCGCAGGGCGGCACGCGCTACGCCGGCGGCTACACCAATCATCAGAGCTTCGTCGAGCAGGTGGCGTCCCTCGCCGGTCATTGGTCGCCGGTCGCGGCATTGCGCGTCACGGCGCAGGCCGGCCAGTCGCGGGACGACGAAATCGACACGCTCGACTTCGTCGAACCGCCTGGGAACCTGTTCGACACCATCCGCAACAGCGCCTCGCTGCAGGCCGACTGGACGCTGGAGCCGCACCAGGTTCTGACCGCCGGCGCGGACTACCTGAAGGACAAGATTGCCAGCGACACGGTATTTCCGGTGACCGCGCGCAGCGTCACCGGCGTGTTCGCCGAATATCAGGGCATGTTCGGTCCGGCGGAACTGACCTTGAGCGGCCGTCACGACCGCAACAGCCAGTTCGGCGGCGAATCGACCGGCAGCCTCGCCGCGGGCTATCACCTGACCAAGACCCTGCGCATCATCGCGTCCCTCGGCACGGGCTTCCACGCGCCGTCATTCAACGACCTGTATTTCCCCGGGTTCGGCAATCCGACGTTGCGGCCCGAGACCTCGCATTCCTACGAGGTCGGCCTGGCGCAGGACACCGCGGCCGCCGGCTGGTCCTTGCATGCCTATGAGACGCGGCTGCACGATCTGATCAGCTTCGACAATCCGCAGTTCACCCCGGAGAACACGGATGTCGCGCGCATCCGCGGCGTCGAACTGCAGGGGCACCTGAACTCGCGCCAATGGAGCGCGAATCTCACCGGCACCTGGCTGGATCCCCGCAATCGCACGCCGGGCTCGCCGAACTACGGCAAGCTCCTGCCGCGGCGCCCGCGCGTCACGGGGCGGCTCGAGCTGGCGCGCCAATGGCCCTGGACGCTGCGCAGCGCGCTGCGCATCAACGCGAGCGGACGGTCCTACGATGACGCCGGCAACACGAGCCCGCTCGGCGGCTACACGACGCTCGATGCGCTGATTCAATACTCGCCCGCGAAGCAATGGACGCTTCAGGCCAAGGTCGGCAATCTCACCGATCGGCGCTATCAGACGGCGCTCTATTATCCCCAGGACGGACGCAACTACCTCTTCACGGTCCGCTACGCGCCCTAGACGCCCGGGAGGCGGGGCCGGCGGCGCTCGTGCCGCCGGCCCGCTTGCCGTCCGGGGCGCGAGCCCGCGAATTCCGCGATAGACTACGCCGCCGGCCGGCCGCGCGTTCCCCTGCATGGACCGCGCGGCACGGCTTTGGCGGTTGTGGAAAAATTCAAGGATACGCGAATGGCCCAAGACGAGATGAAGGCGGACCTCACGAAGGCGGCGCTCGACTACCACGAATTCCCGACCCCCGGGAAGCTGTCGATCACCGCGACGAAACAGCTCAGCAACCAGAACGATCTCGCGCTCGCCTATTCTCCCGGGGTCGCGGCCGCCTGCGACGCGATCGTCGCCGATCCGCTGAACGCGTTTCGCTTCACCGGGCGCGGCAACCTGGTCGGCGTAGTCACCAACGGCACCGCGGTGCTCGGCCTCGGCGCGATCGGCCCGCTCGCGGCCAAGCCGGTCATGGAGGGCAAGGCGGTGCTGTTCAAGAAGTTCGCCGGCATCGACGTCTTCGACATCGAGCTCGAACAGCGCGATCCGATGAAGCTCGTCGATACGATCGCCGCGCTGGAACCGACGTTCGGCGCCATCAATCTCGAGGACATCAAGGCCCCCGAGTGCTTCGTCGTCGAGCGGGAATTGCGCAAGCGCATGAAGATTCCGGTGTTCCACGACGATCAACATGGAACGGCGATCATCGTCGCCGCGGCGATGCTGAACGGCATGCAGGTCGTCGGCAAATCCCTCGACCGCATCAAACTCGTCGTGAGCGGCGCCGGTGCGGCGGCGCTTGCCTGCGTCGATCTGTTGCTCGACCTCGGTCTGACCCGGGAGAACGTGTGGCTGAGCGATCTCGCCGGCGTGGTCTACACGGGCCGGCAGGAATTGATGGATCCGGAGAAGGCGCGCTTCGCGCAACCGACCGCGGCCCGCAGTCTCAGCGAGGTGATCGCGGACGCCGACGTGTTCCTGGGCTTGTCGGCCGGCGGCGTGCTGAAACCGGAGATGGTGGCGCGGATGGCGCCGAGGCCGCTTATTTTCGCGCTCGCGAATCCGACGCCGGAAATCCTCCCCGCCGAAGCGCGCGCGGTGCGGGATGATGCCATCATCGCGACCGGACGCAGCGACTACGCCAATCAGGTCAACAACGTCCTGTGCTTTCCGTTCATATTTCGCGGTGCGCTCGATGTCGGTGCGACGGCGATCACCCGGCCGATGGAGATCGCCGCGGTGCACGCGATCGCCGATCTGGCGCGCCAGGAGCAGAGCGAGGAGGTGGCGGCGGCCTACGAGGGAATCGAGGAATTGTCGTTCGGCCCGGATTACCTGATTCCGAAGCCTTTCGATCCGCGCTTGATCGTGAAGATTGCGCCCGCGGTCGCCAGGGCGGCGATGGAGTCCGGCGTCGCGCGGCGCCAAATCGCCGATTTCGACACGTACGCGCAAGGACTGCAGCAGTTCGTCTACCACAGCGGCACCTTGATGCAGCCGATCTTTTCGGCGGCGCGCAAGGTGGCGCCGGGACACAATCGACTGGTCTTCGCCGAAGGCGAGGATGAGCGCGTGTTGCGCGCCGTGCAGATCGCCGTCGACGAGAAGCTGGTCTCGCCGATCTTGATCGGCCGGCCCGCCGTCATCGAACGCAGCATCAAGCGCTACGGCCTGCGCATCCGTCCGGACGTCGACTTCACCATCGTCAATCCCGAGAACGACCAGCGCTTTCGCGAATACTGGCAGGACTATCATCGGCTGACGATGCGCAGCGGCGTGACGGCGCAGTACGCCAAGCTGGAAATGCGGCGTCGCACGACCCTGATCGCGGCGATGTTGGTGAAGAAGGGCGAGGCCGACGGCTTGGTCTGCGGCACCATCAGCACGACCGCCCGGCATCTGCATTACATCGACCAGGTCATCGGGCGACGGCCGGGCGTCAACGTCTATGGAGCGATGAGCGGCCTGATCCTGCCCGGGCGGCAGGTGTTCATCGTCGACACGCACGTGAATCTCGCGCCGAGCGCCGAACAACTCGCCGACATCACGCAGATGGCGGCCTTACAGCTGCACACCTTCGGATTGATTCCCAAGGTCGCGCTGCTGTCGCATTCGAATTTCGGCAGCAGCGACGCCCCGTCGGCGCTGAAAATGCGTGCGACGCTTGCCTTGTTACGCGCGCGCTTGCCGGATCTCGAGGTCGATGGAGAAATGCACGGGGACTGCGCGCTCGATCCCGCGGTGCGCAACTCGATTCTCCCGGACAGCACGCTGCGCGGCAGCGCCAATCTGCTCGTATGCCCGGATCTGGATAGCGCCAACATCGCCTATAACTTGCTCAAGTCGGCCGCGGGGCACAACATAGCGATCGGCCCGATACTGCTCGGCTGCGCGCGATCCGCCCATATCTTGACCGCCGCGGCGACGGTGCGCCGTATCGTCAACACCATCGCGATCGCCGTGGTCGAGGCCAGCCGCGTACGGGCCGCTCACGACACCGGTGCGCGGTAGCGGCGATCGAAGGAGGGCGGCACGATGGTGGAAATCTACACGGGCTGGCAGTGCATCGGGTGCGGCAAGATCGACGTCGATCGTCCCTGCGTCGGCATTTGCCAGGACCGGCCCGTCCGCGTGGTCACGGCGGACGATTACGAGGCGCTGCTCGAGCGCAACCGACGCCTGGAATCGATCGTGCTGCGTCTGGTCCGCACCAAGCCGCATCCGGGAGCCTGGGAGGCGTCTTTCCGCGCGCTGCAGGCCGAGGCGGCCGCGCTCAGCCGTTGACGGACCGGACCCACGGGTCGGCGGAATCGAATATGCTTGGGACTGGACCACAACACGACCAGGGTGATTTTCATGGCGGACAAAGACGGCAGGGACAACTGGCAATTCGACACCATCGCGGTGCATGGCGGCTACTCCCCGGAGCCGACCACCCATTCGGTCGCCGTGCCGATCTACCAGACCGCCGCCTACGCGTTCGACAGCGCGCAACACGGAGCCGACCTGTTCGACTTGAAGGTTCCCGGGAATATCTACACTCGCATCATGAACCCGACCCAGGATGTGCTCGAGCAGCGCGTGGCGGCGCTCGAGGGCGGCATCGGTGCGCTGGCGCTCGCGTCCGGCCAGGCGGCGGTGACCTATTCGATCCTGACGATCGCGGAGGCCGGCGACAACATCGTTGCATCGAGCGCGCTGTACGGCGGCACCTACAATTTGTTCGCCCATACGATGCCGCAATACGGCATCGAGACCCGTTTCGCGGATTACCGTGATCCGGCGAGTTTCGAACCGCTGATCGACGCGAAAACGAAGGCGCTGTTCGTCGAGTCGCTGGGCAATCCACAGGGGAACGTCACCGATTTCGAGCGCATCGCCGCGGTCGCACACCGCCACGGCGTTCCGCTGATCGTCGATAACACGGTGCCGACCCCGTATCTATGCCGCCCCTTCAAGCACGGCGCCGATATCGTCGTCCACTCGTTGACGAAATATCTCGGCGGCCACGGCACGAGCATCGGCGGCGCGATCGTCGATTCGGGAGCGTTTCCGTGGGCCGCGCACAAGGAGCGTTTCCGCCGGCTCAATCAGCCCGACCCGAGTTATCACGGGGTGGTGTATACGGATGCGCTCGGCCCGGCGGCTTACATCGGCCGGGCGCGGGTCGTGCCATTGCGCAACACCGGCGCCGCCATCTCGCCGTTCAATGCCTTCTTGATCCTGCAGGGCGTCGAAACCTTGTCGCTGCGAATGGACCGGATCAGCGACAGTGCCTTGAAGCTGGCCCGGCACCTGCAGTTGCACGACAAGGTGGCCTGGGTGAACTATGCCGGTCTTCCCGACCATCCGGATCATGCGCTGATTCAGAAGTACCTCTCCGGCAAGGCGTCGGGATTGTTCACCTTCGGTCTCAAGGGTGCGGCGGACGGGGCGCGCGAGCGCGGCGCGCGGTTTCTGGATGCGCTGCGCCTGTTCACGCGCCTCGTGAACATCGGCGACGTCCGGTCGCTCGCGACCCATCCGGCGTCGACGACGCATCGACAGTTGAGTGCGACCGAACTCGCCAAATCCGGTATTGGGGAGGATACGGTGCGCCTGTCGATCGGCATCGAAGACGTCCGCGACCTCACGCTCGACCTGGATCGCGCCCTCGCCGCGGTCTAGGAGCGCCCGGAGGAATCTGCCGTTGACCACGCAGAGCGCCGACGCGTCCGCTGCCCGCCGGCAGCCGGTCT
The DNA here is from genome assembly GCA_021780475.1 of Pseudomonadota bacterium. Lineage (GTDB taxonomy): Bacteria > Pseudomonadota > Gammaproteobacteria > Steroidobacterales > Steroidobacteraceae > Bog-1198. Next base: position 128 of record JAJXYR010000222.1, on the reverse strand, counting down.
GGATCGGCGGTGCCTGGGTGCAGGCCTGCGCGCCGCAGGTCCGTGAATGCCTCAACGCCGCGACGCTCGCGCCGCTCGGCGCCGTGCCCGAATGCGGCGACCTCGATCTCGCGGCCGCCCTCGACGCG
>JAJXYR010000221.1 GCA_021780475.1 Pseudomonadota bacterium | reverse complement strand
AGAACCCGCCCGGCCAGCCCTTGCCGAGATCGACTCCGGACAGCTGGAACTCGTCGGCCGGCTTGAAAGCGCCGAGCGGCGCGCAGCCGAGATGCGTGCACACGCCGAGTCCGACCCAGTATTCCGGGTTGCGCGCGCGCGCCGGACCGCTCGCCTTGATATAGGGAGGCTGCAGCGAGTTGTCCGAATTCGGATCCACGAGCAGGTCGTTGTGATCGCCGAGGTGTTCGATGACCTCCTTGGTGCGACGCACGACATAGACCGGCTGCCCGCGCCAGGCGACTTTCAGCATCTGGCCAGGATCGAGCTTGGAGGCATCCACTTCGACGGGAGCGCCCAGCGCCATCGCGCGCGCACTCGGGTTCCATGAGGCGAGGAAAGGCGCCGCGGCGAACGCCACGCCGATGGCCCCGGTTCCGACAGTGGCGGCCGTCAACAACCGGCGCCGACTATGATCGACCTGATCGTCCATTCCAATTACCCCTGCACGCGATTGACAAAACTTTACCGGCTCCCGCAAGAGGTCGGTGTTTAACATTCATCATCGAGGGCGCATTATACACAGGAGCCAGTCGTCGCTGCGGGCCGCACTTGATATCGATCAGTTCCGCCGGCGTTCGCAGGCACGGCGCGCGCCGGCGGGCGTTGCGCCGTTCGAAGCAATTCTCTTGCGGGACATGATTTGAAGTACGCTCGTTTCCTCGCCAAATTCCTGATCAGAGCGGTCGTGATCGGCTTGGCGGCCGGCTTTTTGATCGTCTGGTGGAAGCCGTCCCTGCTCGGCGGGCCGGACGCCGCCCCGCCCGTCGGCATCGGGCCGGGCACCGGATCCGGGCCGGCGTTTTCGTCCGCGGACTCGAGTGCCGGTGCCGGCGAGGTTGCCGGCGCGCCGGGCCGGAACCGGCCGACCGGCGCCGCGCCCACCGTGGTCATCGACAGTTTCGCCGACGCCGTCGCGCGCGCCTCGCCCGCGGTCGTGAACATCTATACCGCCCGCGTGGTCACCGAACAGACCCAGGCGCCGCCGCTCGCCCAATTGTTCGGCGATTTTTGGCCCACCTATCGGCAGCGCGTCGAGCGCAGCCTGGGCTCCGGCGTGATCGTCAACGCCGACGGCACCATCGTCACCAACCAGCACGTGATAGCGGGCGCCGAATCGATCATGGTCCAACTCGCCGATGGGCGCGTCGCCGAGGCCAAGATCGTCGGCCAGGATCCGGACACGGACCTCGCCGTGCTGCATCTGCCGCTCGGCAAGCTGCCGGCGATGCCGCTCGGCCGCTCCGACAAGCTGCGCGCCGGGGACATCGTGCTCGCGATCGGCAACCCTTACGGCTTGAGCCAGACCGTCACCCAGGGCATCGTGAGCGCCACCGGCCGCGGCCAGCTCGGGCTCGCCACGTTCGAGAATTTCATCCAGACCGACGCCGCGATCAACCCCGGCAATTCGGGCGGCGCGCTGATCGACGTTCGCGGCGAGCTGGTCGGCATCAACACCGCCGTCCTGAACCGCGCCTACGGCGGCCCCGAGGGTATCGGCTTCGCGATCCCGGTGAATCTCGTCCGCGGCGTCGTTCGTCAGATCCTGGAGCACGGCCACGTGATCCGCGGCTGGCTCGGGCTTTCGCCCCAGGACCTCAGCGACGCGCAGGCCGCGCAGCTCGGGGTCGCCGGCGGCGGGATCACGGTCGTCAACATCCTGGTCAAGAGCCCGGCGTACGAGGCCGGCGTGCGGCCCGGCGATCTGCTCACGAGTCTGAACGGCGCGCCGCTTGCGAACGCGCAGGAGCTGGTCAGCCGGGTCGCGGCCTTGAAGCCGGGCACGATCGTGAGCCTCGGCGGCCGGCACGGCGTGCGGCCGTTCGACTACCGCTTCGCGGTGATGGAACGCCCGACCCGCACCGCGCAGGCGCCGCAATGAGCGCGCGGCGCCGCCCGGCTCAGCCCGGCGTGCGCCGAATCCGCGCGCCCAACTGCTGGAATTTCTCCTCGATGGCCTCGTAGCCGCGGTCGATGTGATAGATCCGCTCGATTTCGGTGCGCCCGTCCGCGATCAGCGCCGCGAGGATGAGGCTCGCCGACGCGCGCAGATCCGTCGCCATCACCGGCGCCGCGGTCAGGCGCTCTACGCCCTTGATGATCGCGGTATTGCCTTCGAGCCGGATCTCGGCGCCCATGCGCCGCATCTCGAGCATGTGCATGAAGCGATTCTCGAAAATGGTCTCGATGATCGTGCCGACTCCGTCGGCTACCGTGTTCAATGCGGCGAACTGGGCCTGCATGTCGGTCGGGAAGGCCGGATAGGGCGCCGTGCGGATGTCGACCGACCGCGGCCGCCGGCCGCGCATGTCCACTTCGACCCAGTTCTCCCCCGTGGCGACGTCCGCGCCGGCTTCCTGCAGCTTGCCGATCACCGCGTCCAGGTGGCCGGGGCGCGCGTTCTTCACGCGGATGCGGCCGCTCGTGATCGCGCCGGCGACCAGATAGGTGCCGGCCTCGATGCGGTCGGGCAGCACCTCATACGAGGTGCCGTGCAGGCGTTCGACGCCGTCGATGATGATCGTGTCGCTGCCCGCGCCCTGGATCTTCGCGCCCATCGCGATCAGGAATTGCGCCAGATCGACGACCTCGGGTTCACGCGCGGCATTCTCGAGCACCGTGCGCCCCGTGGCGAGCGCGGCCGCCATCATCAGATTCTCCGTGCCGGTGACGGTCACGGTCTCGAGCACGAAGCGCGCGCCGTGCAGGCGTTCGGCCCGCGCCTTGATGTAACCGTTCTCGATGTGGATGTCCGCGCCCATCGCCTGCAGCCCGGCCACGTGGATATTGACCGGTCGCGCGCCGATCGCGCAGCCTCCCGGCAGGGACACGTCGGCCTGGCCGAACCGCGCGAGCAGCGGCCCGAGCACGAGGATCGACGCCCGCATCGTCTTGACCAGTTCGTAGGGCGCGAAATGCTCCCGGATCGTCGACGCGTCGACCTCGATGCGCATTTTCTCGTCGACGGTCACGGACACGCCCATGCGGCCGAGCAGCTCGATCATCGTCGTCACGTCCTGAAGATGCGGGACATTGGAGACGATCACCGGTCCGTCGGCGAGCAGACAGGCGGCGAGGATCGGCAGGGTGGCGTTCTTGGCGCCCGAGATGCGGACATCCCCCTCGAGCGCGACGCCGCCGTGAATCTGCAATTTATCCAACTTGTGCTCCCCTTGTCAGCCGCGGCCCCGCGAGGCGTATTCCTCGGGCGTGTAAACCTGCAGCGCCAGCGCATGGATCTCGTTGCCCATCGCCGCCCCGAGCGCCCCGTAGACCAGCTGATGGCGCTGCAGCGGGCGTTTGCCGGCAAACGCGGCGGCAACGACGACTGCCTCGAAATGCACGTTGTCGGCGCTCTCGACGACCGCCGTGCTGCCGGCGAGCCCCGCGTGAATCAGCTGCGCGATCTCTTGTGGATTCATCGACCATCCTCCCTCATCGACATGATCACCCGAAGTTTACAAACAAAGCGCGTCGCGGCCCAACCCGCGCGCGGCGCCGAACCGCGCTATCATTCGCGCATGCAACGCGCGTTCACAGACGACGACCTGGTCGATGCGGCCCGCGAGGCCGTCTCGGTCGAAATCGACGGCCTGCGCGCGCAATTGCCGCGGCTCGGGGCCGATTTCGCACGCGCCTGCCGCGTCTGCCTGACGTGCCGCGGCCGCGTCGTCGTCACCGGCATGGGCAAGTCCGGCCACATCGCCGGCAAGCTCGCCGCGACCCTGGCGAGCACCGGCACGCCCGCTTTCTTCCTCCACCCCGGTGAAGCCAGCCACGGCGACATCGGCATGATCACGCGCGACGACGTCGTGTTGGCGCTGTCGAATTCCGGCGAAACCGCCGAGATCCTGACGATTGTACCCGTGATCAAGCGCCTGGGCGTGCCTCTGCTCGCGATGACCGGAAACCCGGCCTCCGCGCTAGCGCGCGCGGCCACGGTGCACCTGCACATCGGCGTGCCGGCGGAGGCCTGTCCGCTGAACCTCGCGCCGACCGCCAGCACGACCGCGGCGCTCGCCGTCGGCGACGCCTTGAGCGTCGCCCTGCTGAAGGCGCGGGGCTTCACCGAGGAGGACTTCGCGCGCTCCCACCCGGCCGGAAACCTCGGCCGGCGGCTGTTGCTGCGCGTCGCGGACGTGATGCGCACCGGCGCACAGATCCCGAAGGTCGGACCGGGCACGACGCTCGCCGAAGGCTTGATGGAAATGTCGCGCAAGGGGCTCGGCATGACGGCGATCGTCGACCCCGCGGACCGCGCGCTCGGCATATTCACCGACGGCGACCTGCGGCGCGCGCTGGATCGATCGGCCGATTTGCGCGCGACGCGCATGGAAGCGGTCATGACGCCGCGCGCCAAGTCCGCCGATCCGGACATGCTGGCCGCGGAGGCGCTGAATCTGATGGAGACGCACCGGATCACGTCGCTGCTGGTCGTCGACGCCGATGGCCGGGTCGTGGGGGCGCTGAACGTGCATGACTTGATGCGGGCGGGCGTCGTTTGAGAGCCCGCAAACCCACGCCGCTCGCGCGGATCGAACTCGTCGTCTTCGACGTCGACGGCGTGCTGACCGACGGGAGCCTGTACTTCGGCGCCCGCGGCGAGGCCTTGAAGGTGTTCCACGTGCGCGACGGCCATGGAATCAAGCTGCTCGCCGCGAGCGGCGTCACCGTCGCCGTGGTCAGCGGCCGGCGCTCCGCCGCGGTGTCGCGGCGGATGCGCGAACTCGGCGTGAAACACCTCGTGCAGGGTTGCGCCGACAAGGTCGATGCGCTGCGGGCCTTGTGCGCGAAGCTCGGCATCGCCGCCACCGCCAGCGCCTGCCTGGTCGATGACACGCCCGACCTGCCCTTGATGACCGCGGTGGGCTTCGCCGCCGCGGTGGCCGATGCGCATCCGCTCGTGCGCGCGGCCGCGCATTGGGTCGCGGGCCGCGACGGCGGCCGCGGCGCGGCGCGCGAACTGTGCGACGCGCTGCTGCGGGCGCGGGCCGGGAAGCGCTGATGCTGTTCAGGGTTTTCACGATCCTGGCGGTGGTCGCGCTCGCGGTGAGCACCTGGATCTTGAGCACGCCCGGCCTGCCGTCGCGGCTGCGGCCGGAAGGCGCCAAGACGGCGCGGCCCGGCTATTACCTGCTCGATGCGGTGCTGACCGACTACGATCAAAACGGCGCGCCCAGCGTCAAGATCGCCGCGGCGCGCATCGATCAGATCGGCGGCGGCGAGGAAGTCGCGCTGCATGACATCCACGTGAATTATCAGGCACCCGGCGGAGAGTCCTGGGTCATGGCCGGAGACCTGGCGCACATCGAACCCGGCGGCGACGTGGTCGACGTCCAGGGCCACGTGCAGCTGCGCGGCACCGACGCCAATCGCCGGGGCGCCGCGATCATCAGCAGCGACCAGATGACCTATGACGTGGCGACGGCGGTCGCAAGCACCCCGGGCGACGTACGCTTCGATTTCCTCGATCAAACGCTGACCGCGCGCGGATTGGTCGCGGATTTGAAAAGCCGCACGGTGCGGTTGGAGTCACGCATCAGTGGCCGCTTCGCGCCGTAACGGGTGCCGATCGCGACTGGCGGCGCCCCTGGTGCTGCTGCTCGTCCGCACCGCGTGGCCTGCGCCGATGCCGGCGCCGGCGCCGGCCCCCGCATCGGCGCCTGCCTCGGTGCGGGCGCCGACCGCCGCATCGGCCCGGCCGTCGCTGAAGGCTCCGACGGGGCTGCCGATATCCCTGGTCGCGCAATCCTCCGAGATCGACTATCGGAACAACGACCTCGTGTTCCGCAAGGTCAAGATCTCCCAGGGCACGATGTCCGTTTCGGCCGACCTCGCGCACGCGAACGGGCTCGATTTCCAGAACAGCCACTGGGTGTTCCGGGGCAACGTCAAAATCATCGTCAATCAGGGCGAGCTGTCGTCGGACGATGCCGACATCCTCTTCGCGGACAAACTGCTGGCGCGCGCGAGCGTCAGCGGCAATCCCGCCCGCTTCTCCCAGGTCGATCCCGCGTCCCACCGGCAGGTCGAAGGCCACGCCAGACAGATCGATTACGACGTGCGCAAAGGCATCATCAAACTGGCCAAGGACGCTTGGCTCACCGACGGGCAGAACGAAATCAGCGGCGAAACCTTGAAATACAACATCGCCGCGCGCAGCGTCGTCGCCGAAGCGGCGGACCAAAGCGCGCACCGCGTCCACATCACGATCACGCCGCCGCCGGCGCACAAGCCATGAGCGTCCTGCAGGCCTCGAGTCTCGCCAAGAGCTACAAGTCGCGCGAGGTCCTGCGGGACCTGTCGCTGTCGGTGACCAGCGGCGAGGTGGTCGGCCTCCTGGGCCCGAACGGCGCCGGCAAGACGACCGCTTTCTACATGATCGTCGGCTTGACCGCCTGCAAGCACGGCCAGATCTTGTTGGATGACCGCGACATCACCCGCCTGCCGATGCACCGGCGCGCGCAACTCGGCCTGGGATACCTGCCGCAGGAGCCCTCGATATTCCGCCGGCTGTCGGTCGCCGACAACATCCTGGCGATCCTGGAGACCCGGCCCGGCCTCGATCGGGCGGCGCGGGACGAACGCCTCGAGGAACTGCTCGGCGAATTGCACATCGATCACGTCCGCGACAGCCTCGGCATCTCCCTGTCGGGCGGCGAACGGCGCCGCGTCGAAATCGCCAGAGCCCTCGCCGCCGACCCGCGATTCATCCTGTTGGACGAGCCGTTCGCCGGCGTCGATCCGCTGTCGGTGGCCGACATCCAGCGCATAATCAAGCACTTGTCCGACAAGGGCATCGGCGTGCTGATTACGGACCATAATGTGCGCGAGACGCTCGGCATTTGTGGCCGTGCCTATATCGTAAGCCAGGGCCTCGTGATCGCGTCCGGATCTGCGGAGCAGATTCTTGCAAATGCCCAGGTGCGTGAGGTGTACTTGGGCCAGGATTTCAAATTGTAGGTTCGGATCAATCAAGGACATATGTTGAAGCCCAGCCTGCAGCTTCGAATCGGCCAGCAGTTGACGATGACGCCGCAACTGCAACAGGCCATCCGATTACTCCAGCTGCCGGCCTTGGACCTGCAGGCGCACGTGCGCGAAGCCCTCGAGACCAACGTGATGCTGGAGGCCGAGGAGGAAGCGGGCCCGGACGGCATGCAGGAAGCACCGGCGGTCGGCGGCGCCGACGACGAGCCGCAGCAGACCGGCGAGTACGCCGCGCAGGGCGGCACGCCCGTCGACGGCGACCGCGCCGGCGAGCCCGAGGTCGAGATCGCCGACGAGTCCTGGGCCGACCAGGCGGCCGGTCCGTCCGAGACCCCGTGGTCGGGCGACGACGACCGCTACGACGATTTCAGCGATCAACGCGGCCTCAGCCTCCAGGAACAGCTCATCGAGCAGCTGCAGCTCGCGCACTTGTCGGCGGTCGATCTGGCGATCGCGCGCGTGATCACCGACGCGATATCCGACGACGGTTACCTGCAGGACGACCTGGAGAACATCCGCGCGAGTCTGCTGCCGGAGATAACGGCATCGGCCGCGGACGTCGAGCGCGTGTTGGGCGCCGTGCAGGCGCTCGAGCCGGCCGGCGTCGGCGCGCGCAGCCTCGGCGAATGCATCGCGCTGCAGCTGCGCCAGCTCGACCCGGCGACGCCCGCGCGCGATCTGGCGATGCGGATCGCGCTCGAGCACCTGGATCTGGTCGCCGCGCAGCAGTTCGTGCTGCTGCGGCGTCAACTGCGATGCGGCGAGAGCGACCTCGAAATGGCGCTCGCGCTGGTCCGGTCCTGCCATCCGCGCCCCGGCGCCGCGATGAGTCCGGACCAGGCGGAATACGTGATACCGGATGTGTTCGTGCGCCGCACCGAGCATGGCTGGATCGTCGAGGTCAATCCGGCGACGGTGCCGCGCGTGCGCGTCAACCAAGGCTATGCGAACCTCGTCTCCCGCTCCCCCGACCACGCGATGCTGCGCACCCAGCTGCAGGAGGCGCGCTGGCTGATGCGCAGCCTCGAGATCCGCAACGAGACGCTGGTCAAGGTCGCGCGCTGCATCGTCCAACGCCAGGCCCGGTTCTTCGAGCGCGGCGAAGAGGCGATGGTGCCCCTGATCCTCAAGGACGTCGCCGAAGCGGTCGAGATGCACGAATCGACGATCTCGCGCGTCACGACCGCCAAATACATGCATACGCCCCGCGGCGTGTACGAATTCCGCTATTTCTTCTCCAGCCACGTCGCCGCGGCCGACGGCACGGAAATGTCGTCGACGGCGATCCGCGCGAAGCTGCGCAAGCTGATCGGCCAGGAGAGCCCGGACTCGCCGCTGAGCGACGCCAAGCTGGCGGAGATCCTGTCGGGCGAGGGCATACCCGTCGCCCGGCGCACGGTCGCGAAATACCGGGAGGGAATGCACATCGCCCCGTCGAACGAACGCAAGCGCGCCGCGGCGCGCGCCAATTAGCGGTCACCGGCAGGTTTTGAAGAAGGCTTTAGTCGAAGGAGAAACATCATGCAGCTCGATCTCAGCGGCCACCATGTCGAAATCACCCCCGCCCTGCGCGGTTATGTCCAGAAGAAATTCGAACGGATCTCGCGCCACTTCGAACAATTGATAGACGTCCATTGCGTGCTGACGATCGAGAAGCTGCGCCACAAGGCGGAGGCCACGCTGATGCTGCGCGGGAACAAGATCTTCGCGGAGGCGACCGAGGGAGACATGTACGCGGCGATCGACGCGCTCACCGACAAGCTCGACCGCAGCGTCAAGAAGCACAAGGAAAAGTCGGGCGACCACCACCCCGAGGACGTGCTGAAAGCGCGGTCCTCGTGAATGACCCGGGCCGTCGCCGATGCGGCTGATCGTCGTCAGCGGTCTCTCCGGCTCCGGCAAGAGCGTGGCCCTGCACATGCTCGAGGATCTCGGCTACTACTGCGTCGACAACATCCCGGCGGCGCTGCTCAAGCCGTTGATTTCGCACATCCTGCGCGGTTCCGAGGATGCCTATCCTCGGACCGCGGTGGGCCTGGACGCGCGCAACCGGCCGCAGGAGATCGAAATGATCCCGGCGATGCTCGATGAGCTGCGCCGCAGCGGCATTCACTGCGACATTCTCTATCTGCATGCGGTCGACGAGGTTCTGCTGAAGCGCTACGCCGAGACGCGGCGCAAGCACCCCCTGACCGCGGCCGGCGTCAGCCTGCGCGAGGCGATCGCCGCGGAGCGGACCCTGCTCGAGCCGATCACGAGCGCCGCGGACCTGATCATCGACACCTCGACCATGGGGGTGCACGCGCTGCGCGAGGCGGTGCGCGCCCGGGTCGATGCCCGGCGCGCCAATCAGCTGTCGCTGATGTTCGAGTCGTTCGGGTACAAGCACGGGATTCCGGGCGACGCGGACTTCGTCTTCGACGTGCGCAGCCTGCCGAATCCGTACTGGGAACATGCGCTGCGCGACCTGACCGGCCAGGACCCGGCGGTCATCGCCTATCTCGAGGGACATGCCGAGGTCGGCGCGCTGATCGCGGATCTGACCGCGTTCATTTCCCGGCGCGTCGCCGAATCCGCCGCATCCAACCGCGGCTATCTGACGATCGCGGTCGGCTGCACCGGCGGGCAGCACCGGTCGGTGTACGTCGTCGAGCGTCTGGCGGCGATTTTCGGCAAGGACCACCCCCAGGTGCTGTCCCGGCACGACGCACTGCGCACCGCCCGGCGGCGCACCGACGCCTAACGGACGACGAACGCGCGCAGCTCCGCTGCGCGCGCACGCACGTCCCGGACTCCGAGCGCGATCAATTCGCGCGTGAAGCCGCGCTCGAACATCAGGTAGGACAGGAGCTGCGTGCCCGCGTCGCCCTTCGCGCCGATGATGCGCATCAGGATTCTGAGCGTACGCGGCAGTTCGGCCGAATGGCGCCTCGCGATCTCCGTCAGGTCGGCCGACGGATTGAAGATCAAGGTGTCGATGTGGGAGCGGTCGAGATTCTCGTTGTAGAGGGCGATCCGCTCGATGTCCGCCTCGACGTGATCCATGAACAGCGAATCGAGCAGGAAACCGAACATCTGGCCGTAGGACGGCTCCCGGAGGGTCGGCGGCAACGCGGTGAGCGGCCGGCCGGCTCCGCCGACGCCGATGACCAGGATGCGTTGCGCGCCGAGATGGAACGCGGGACCGAGCGGGGACGTTTGCCGCATCGCGCCGTCGCCGTAGTATCCGTCGGCGAGCCGCACCGGCTGGAAGATGAACGGCAACGCGAGGCTCGCCATCAGGTGTTCGAGCGACAACTCGGCGCGCACGCCGCGCCGGTAGGCGCGCCGCCAGGGTTCGATCCGCGCGAACGAATCGAAGTACGTCACCGACTCCGCGTTCGCATAGCCGGTCGCCGATATGCCGACCGCGTGCAGTCCGCCCTGCTTCAGGCTGCGACGGATGTGCCGGAAGTCGAGGTGCCGGCGCAACAACTCCCATAGCGGCTTGTTGTCGAACAGGGCGTGCGGCGCCTGCACCACGGTGCCGCCGGTGACCAGCGCCGCAAGCCAGTGCAATCCGGAACGGAGCATGCTGGCCGAATCCGCCCGGAACACCTGGTCCACGTGGAACTCGCGCCAGACGCCCTCGATCGAACGCACCGCGCGCCTGAAATTCATCGCATCCGCCGCGAGCGCGACGGCGCTGACCGCGCCGGCGGACGTGCCGGTGACCACCGCGAACGGGCTGCGGGCGCCGCGCGGCAGCTGTTCGGCGATCCCCTTCAACACGCCGACCTGATAGGCCGCGCGCGCGCCGCCGCCCATCAACACCAGGCCGCAGCGCGATCCTTCAGACGAGTTCGGCGATGGCATCGTCGAGTCCGGCGAGCGTGAGCGGGTACATCCGCGACTCGAGCAGCGCCCGCACGAGCGCGATCGAGGGCGTTTCCTCCCACAGGGGGCGCGCCTGCGGATTGATCCAGGCATGATGCGGATAGGCGTTCAGCAGGCGCCGCAGCCAGGCTTCGCCGGACTCGGCGTTCCAGTGCTCGACGCTCGCGCCCGCGTGGCTGACCTCGTACGGACTCATCGTCGCGTCGCCGACGATGATCAGGCGGTAGTCGGCGGCGTAGGTGCGCATCACCTCGAACGTCGGCACTTCGGTGCCGCCGCGGCGGCGGTTGTCCCGCCACAGCCGCTCGTACGGCATGTTGTGGAAATAGAACTGCTCGAGGTGCTTGAACTCGCTGCGGGCCGCCGAGAACAGCTCCGCCGAGGCGCGCACGTGATCGTCCATCGAGCCGCCGATGTCGAGCAGCAACAGCACTTTGACCAGATTTCGGCGCTCGGGGACCATTTTCACCTCGAGCCAGCCGCCGGCCCGGGCGGTGGCGTCTATCGTGTCGGCGAGCGCCAGTTCCTCGGCCGCGCCGCGCCGGGCGAAGCGGCGCAGCTTGCGCAGCGCGAGCTTCATGTTGCGCGTGCCGAGCTCCACGTCGTCGTCGAGATTCGCAAATTCACGCCGGTCCCAGACCTTCACGGCCCGGCGGTGACGCGATTGATCCTGGCCGATTCGCACCCCCTCCGGATTGTAGCCGTAGGCGCCGTACGGCGAGGTGCCGGCGGTGCCGACCCACTTGTCGCCGCCCTGGTGCCTGCCTTTTTGCTCGGCCAGCCGCTCGCGCAGCGTCTGCATCAACTTCTCCCAGCCGCCCAGCGCGGCGATGCGCGCCTTCTCCTCGGCCGAAAGGTGCTTCTCGGCGAGCTTCGCCAGCCAGTCGGCGGGCAGGTCGGCGGGCGGCAGCGAGAAGGCATCTTCCACGCCCTTGAAGTGGGCGGCGAAGGCGCGGTCGAACCGGTCGTAATGGCGTTCGTCCTTGACGAGACAGGTGCGGGCGAGGTGATAGAACCGCTCGGCGCTCGCGTCGGCGAGCCCCGCGGCGAGCGCCTCGAGCAGGGTCAGGAATTCCGGTATCGACGCCGGCACGCCGGCGCCGCGCAGCAAGAAAAAGAACTTAACGAGCATTCCGGCGGTTGAGGAACACCAGCTGCTCGAACAAATGCAGATCTTGTTCGTTCTTCAGCAGCGCGCCGTGCAGCGGCGGAATCAGCGAGCGGCTGTCCGTGCCGCGCAGCGCCTCCGGCGCAATGTCCTCCGCGACGAGCAGCTTGATCCAATCGAGCAGTTCCGACGTCGTCGGCTTCTTCTTCAGGCCCGGCGTCTCGCGCAGCGCGAAGAACGCGGCGAGCGCCTCGCGCACCAATTCCCGCTTCAGGCCCGGGAAATGGACGTCGACGATGTGGGTCATCGTCGCCTCGTCGGGGAAGCGGATGTAATGGAAGAAACAGCGGCGCAGGAACGCGTCCGGAAGCTCTTTTTCGTTGTTGCTGGTGATGATGATGATCGGCCGGTGCTTCGCCCGCACGGTCTGCCGCGTCTCGTAGACGTAGAATTCCATGCGGTCGAGTTCGCGCAGCAGATCGTTCGGAAACTCGATGTCCGCCTTGTCGATCTCGTCGATCAGGAGCACCGGCTGCACGTCGCTGTCGAAGGCCTCCCAGAGGTCGCCCTTGACGATGTAATTGTGGATGTCCTTGACGCGGGCGTCGCCGAGCTGCGAATCGCGCAGGCGCGACACCGCGTCGTACTCGTACAGGCCCTGCTGGGCCTTGGTGGTCGACTTGATGTGCCACTCGAACAGCGGCTTCGCGAGCGAAGTCGCGATCTCGCTCGCGAGCAGCGTCTTTCCGGTCCCCGGTTCGCCCTTGATCAACAGCGGCCGCGACAGGATGACCGCCGCGTTCACGGCGGCCGTCAATTCCGGAGTCGCGACATAGCGCTCCGTGCCCTGGAATCCGCCGCCCATGCCGTCAGTCCGCCGCGACGCGCAGGATCCGCATCGCGTTGGTGCCGCCGGACACGCCGCTGCGCTCGCCCGTCGTCAGGATCACCAGATCCCCGTCCGCCACGAGCCGCAGATCGAGCAGCTGGCGGAATATCGAGCGGTACAACTCCTCGGGGTCGGCGTGGGTGACGTCGTAGGCGACCGGATAGACGCCCCGGTACAAGGTCACGCGGCACAGCGTGCTCGGCTGCCTGGTGAAGGCATAGATCGGGATGTCCGAGCGCACTCGCGACATCCACAGCGTCGTCGAACCCGATTCGGTCAGCGCGACGATCGCCTTGACGTTCATGTGGTTCGCCGTGTACATCACCGCGGCCGCGATCGCCTCGTCCGTCCGTTCGAATTGGCCGCTGTTGCGCACCCGCACGCGCAGGTGCGTATCCTGGTACTTCTCGGCGCCGAGAATGATCTGCGACATCGCCTCGATGACCTTCACCGGGTGCTTGCCGGACGCGGTCTCGGCCGACAGCATGACCGCGTCGCTGCCCTCCATGACGGCGTTGGCGACGTCCGAGACCTCGGCGCGCGTCGGGATGGTGTTGACGATCATCGACTCCATCATCTGGGTCGCCGTGATGACCACGCGATTCTGATGGCGCGCCTCGAGGATGATCTGCTTCTGAAGGCCGGCGAGTTCCGCGAAACCCATTTCCACGCCGAGATCGCCGCGCGCGACCATCACCGCGTCGCTCGCGCGCACGACATTGGCGAGGTTCTTGATCGCCTCGGCGCGCTCGATCTTCGCGACCAGCAGCCCGTGCCCGCCGGCCTCGCGCAACAAGGCGCGCGCCTCGTTGACGTCGGCGGCATCGCGTGCGAACGAGACCGCGAGATAGTCCACGCCGAGCGACGCGGCGGTACGGATGTCCTCGCGGTCCTTGTCCGTCAGCGCACCGGCGGACAGCCCGCCGCCCTGGCGGTTGATCCCCTTGTTGTTGCCGAGCTCGCCGCCGACGAGCACCCGGGTGTGGATGCGCGGCCCGTCGATCTTTTCCACCTGCAGGCTGATCTGCCCGTCGTTGAGCAGCAGCACGTCGCCGGCGAACACGTCCGACGGCAGCCGCTTGTAGGCGATGCCGACCGCCGCCTGAGTGCCCGCGTCCGTGGCGAGCGAGGCGTCGAGCGTGAACTTCGCGCCGTCGGCGAGTTGCACGGGACCGCCCGCGAAGCGGTCGATGCGGATCTTCGGGCCCTGGAGGTCGCCGAGCACGCCGACATATCGACCGGCGCTTTGCGCGGCCGCGCGCACGAGCCCGACGCGCCGCGCATGGTCGGCGACCTGGCCGTGGGAGAAATTCAGCCGCACCACGTCGACGCCGGCGCGCACCAGGGAGGCGATCACCGCCGGATCGTCGGTCGCGGGACCGAGCGTGGCGACGATCTTGGTCCGTCGCAGCAGCGCGCTCATGCCGCCCGCCGCTCGAGAACTTCGACGGCGGGAAGCTTCTTGCCCTCGACGAACTCGAGGAACGCGCCGCCGCCGGTCGAAATATAGGAGATGCTCTCCTCCACGTGGTACTTCTCGATCGCGGCGAGCGTGTCGCCGCCGCCGGCGAGCGAAAACGCCTTGCTGCGGGCGATCGCGTTGGCGAGCGCCCGGGTTCCCTCGCCGAACTGTTCGAACTCGAACACGCCGACGGGGCCGTTCCAGACGATGGTTCCGGCCGAGGCGAGCACCTTCGCGAGCCGCTCGGACGAATCGGGGCCGATGTCGAGGATCATCTCGTCGGCCGACACCGCGCCGACCGGCTTGACGTCGGCCTCGGCCTTGGCCGAGAACTCGCGGGCGACGACGACGTCGGTCGGCATCGGAATCTCGATGCCGCGCTTCTTCGCCTGGGCGATCAGGCGCGTGCAGATGTCGAGCATGTCGGGCTCGTACAGCGACTTGCCGACCGGGTGTCCCTCGGCGGCGAGGAAGGTGTTGGCGATGCCGCCGCCGACGATGAGTCCGTCGACCTTCGCGAGCAGCGACTCGAGCACCGTGAGCTTGGTCGACACCTTCGAGCCGGCCACGATCGCGATCAACGGTCTCGCCGGATTCTCGAGCGCGGTTTCCAGCGCGGTCAATTCGTTGACCAACAGCGGCCCCGCGCAGGCGATGGGCGCGTATTTCGCGACGCCGTGCGTGCTCGCCTCGGCCCGGTGCGCGGTGCCGAACGCATCCATGACGAAGATGTCGCAGAGCGCGGCCATCTTCCGCGCGAGCTCGTCCGAATCCTTCTTCTCCCCCTTGTTGAAGCGCACGTTTTCCAGCAACACCGCCGTCCCCTCGGCGACTTCAACTCCTTCAAGCCAGTCGCGCTTCAGCGCGACCGGCACGCCCAGCAGCTCGCCGAGGCGCTTGGCGACGGGGGCGAGCGAGGCCTCCTCGCTGAACCGCCCCTCTTCGGGACGTCCGAGATGGGACATCACCATCACCCGCGCCTTCTGCGCGAGCGCCAGCCGGATCGTCGGCAGCGCCGCGCGGATGCGGGCGTCGCTGGTGACGACCCCGCCCTGCAGCGGCACGTTGAGGTCCTCGCGGATCAGCACGCGCTTGCCGCCCAGGGCGTAATTGGTCATTTTGTTGATCTTCAAGTAGATGCTCCGTCCTTGGTGCGGCTGCCGATCATGCGGACCTCGACCAGGCGAGCGTCGTATCGAGCATCCGGTTCGAGAATCCCCACTCGTTGTCGTACCAGGCACACACCTTCACGAGCGACCCCTGCATGACCTTCGTGAGCGTCGCATCGTAGGTCGACGACGCCGGATCGTGGTTGAAATCCACCGAGACCAGCGGCTTGTCGTTGTAGGCGAGGATTCCCTTCAGCGCGCCCGTCGAGGCCTCGCGCACGACGCCGTGCACCTCCTCGACGCTGGTCGACCGCGCGGCGATGAACGACAGGTCCACCAGCGACACGTTGATCGTCGGCACCCGGATCGCGAAGCCGTCGAGCTTGCCCTTCAATTCGGGCAGCACGAGCCCCACCGCCGCGGCGGCTCCGGTCTTGGTCGGGATCATCGACATGGTCGCCGAACGGGCGCGGCGCAAATCCGTGTGGTACACGTCCGTCAGGACCTGATCGTTGGTGTAGGAATGCACGGTCGTCATGACCCCCGAAACGATGCCGATCTTGTCGTGCAGCACCTTGGCGAGCGGCGCGAGACAGTTGGTCGTGCAGGATGCGTTCGAGATCACGGTGAATCCCGCCTTCAGCACGCCGTGATTGACGCCGTACACGACCGTCGCATCGACGTCGTCGCCGCCGGGCGCCGAAATGACGACCTTCTTCGCGCCGGCCGCGAGGTGGGCCGACGCCTTCGCCTTGCTGGTGAACAGGCCCGTGCACTCGAGCACGTAATCCGCACCGAGGGAGCCCCAGGGCAGCTTCGTCGGATCGCGTTCCGCGACGACGCGGATGCGGTCGCCGTTGACGACCATCGAGTCGCCGTCGACGTGGACCTCGCCCGGGAACTTCCCGTGCGCGGTGTCGTACTGCGTCAGATGCGCGTTCGTCCCGGCGTCGCCGAGATCGTTGATGGCGACGATCTGCATCTCGCCGGTGCGTCCGCCCTCGTACAGGGCGCGCAGGATGTTCCGACCGATGCGCCCATAGCCGTTGATTGCAACTTTGATTGCCATCTCTTTCACCATCCTCGTTTAGCTGCTGTTCCGTCTCTGGAACCGGCCCGATGCCGGTCCGTCATTCCGCGAGCACGGCCTCGACCGCCCGCTCGACCGCCTCGGCCGTGAAGCCGTAATGCTCGAACAATTCCTTGGCGGGCGCCGACTCGCCGTAATGATCGATGCCGATGACGCGGCCCTTCGCGCCGACGTAGCGCCACCACGGCTCGCGCACGCCCGCCTCCACCGCGACGCGGCGCGCCACCGCGTCGGGCAGCACGCTCTGTTTGTAGGCCTCGTCCTGGCGTTCGAAGGTCGTCGTGCTCGGCATCGACACGAGCCGCACCCGGCGGCCCTTCGCCGCGAGCGCGCGCACGGCGTCGGCGGCGATCCCGACCTCGGATCCGGTCGCGATGACGATGGCCTGCGCCGGCCCGTCGCTGTCCATCAGCACGTAGCCGCCGCGCGCGATCGCCGCGATCCGCGCCGCATCGCGCGCTTGATGCGCCACCGCCTGCCGCGTCAGCACGAGGCAGGTCGGCGCGTCGCGGCTCAGGATCGCGCTGCGCCAGGCGACGGCCGTCTCGACGGAATCGCAGGGCCGCCAGGTGTCGAGCCGGGGTATCAGGCGCAGGCTCGCCACGTGCTCGATCGGCTGATGGGTCGGTCCGTCTTCGCCGAGTCCGATCGAGTCGTGCGTGTACACGTAGATCACGCCGAGGCGCATCAGCGCCGACATGCGCACGGCGTTGCGGGCGTAATCGGAGAACGTCAGGAACGTCCCGCCATAGGGAATGCATCCACCGTGGCAGGCAAAGCCGTTCATGATCGCCGACATGCCGAACTCGCGCACGCCGTAGTGCAGGTAGTTGCCGGCCGGCTGTTCCGGCGTCAAGGTCACCGAATCCTTGCGCCAGGTGCCGTTCGACGGCGTCAGGTCCGCCGAGCCACCGATCAACTCCGGCAACATCGGCCCGATCGCGTTCAGCGCCGACTGCGAGGACTGGCGGGTCGCCGCCGCGGCGGCGTCGGCCTGTGCGCGTGCCGTCATGGCGTCCGCGAATTCCGCGAACCCCGCCGGCAGCGCCGCCGACATCCGCCGCGACAGTTCCGCGGCCGGCCCCGGGTGCGCGGCCTCGTACGCGGCCCACTGCCGGCGCCATTCCATTTCCGCGTTCGCGCCCTTGGCGCGCATGTCCCAGGCCGAACGGATGTCCGGAGGGATTTCGAACGGCGGCAGCTCCCAGCCGAGATGGGTGCGGGTCGCGGCGATTTCATCGGCGCCGACCGGTTCGCCATGCATCGCGGCGCTGCCCTGCTTGTTCGGCGCACCCCAGCCGATGATCGTCCGGCAGCAGATGAGCGAGGGCCGGTCGGTGATCGCGCGCGCCGCCGCGAGCGCCGCCGCGATCGCATCCGCATCATGGCCGTCGACCGCGGCCGCCACGTGCCAGCCGTAGGCCTCGAAGCGCTTCGCGCTGTCGTCGGCGAACCAGCCGCGCACCTTGCCGTCGATCGAGATGCCGTTGTCGTCGTAGACGACGATGAGCTTGCCGAGTTTCTGCGCGCCGGCGAACGACGCCGCCTCGTGCGAGATGCCTTCCATCAGGCAGCCGTCGCCGCAAAACGCATAGGTGTGATGATCGACGATCGCATGGCCCGGCCGGTTGAAGACCGCCGCGAGCGTGCGTTCCGCGAGCGCCATGCCGACCGCGTTGGCGAGCCCCTGGCCGAGGGGACCCGTCGTCGTTTCGATGCCGACCGCCGGATCACGTTCCGGGTGGCCCGGCGTCTTGGATCCGAATTGGCGGAACTTGCGCAAATCGTCCATCGACAGCGGATAACCGGTCAGGTGCAGCACGGAATAGAGCAGCATCGACGCGTGGCCATTCGACAGCACGAACCGGTCCCGGTTCCACCAAAGCGGGTTGGCGGGATTGAATTTGAGCACGTCGCGCCACAGGACTTCGGCGATATCGGCCATTCCCATCGGCGCCCCGGGATGGCCGGACTTGGCCTTTTGCACGGCATCCATCGACAAGACGCGAATCGCATTGGCAAGCTGTCGACGGGTTGGCATGACGCTCTTCTTTGATTGGGGAGCCGGGGCGGGTATTCTCCCCGATGCGGGGGCCGCCAGCAACGCCCCGTGCCCGGAGCGCCGAAACGCGACGCGCGTCGCGCAGGCGGGCGCCCGTCGCCTTATGTGCACTCCGGCGGGTGCGCGATATGATCCAGTTCACCGTCACTGCGCTCCCGTCTTGTTAGCATTTTGTCATGCACATCCTGCAAATCACCGATCCTCACCTGTACGGCCGGGCCGACCGCCGCCTGCGTGGCGTGGCGACGGACTCGAGCCTGCGCGCCGTTCTCGACCGGGCCTTGGCCGATTTTCCCGATTACGCCGCACTGCTCGCCACCGGCGATCTCGTGCAGGAAGACGCCGGCGGGTATCTGCGCTTGCGCAGCATCTGCGGCGGATTGGACCGGCCGGTGCTGTGCATCCCGGGAAATCATGATGACCTTCCGGCGATGCGGCGCGAACTGCGCGGCCCGCCGTTCCAATTGTGTGGCGCCAGAACGATCGGCGCCTGGCGGTTCGTGATGCTCGACAGCTGTGTGCCGGGCTCGGTCGGCGGGCGCCTGGCGCCTTCGGAACTCGCCCGCCTGGACGAGGAGCTCGCCGCATGCGAGGGCCATGCGTTCATTTGCCTGCACCATCATCCGATCGCGATGGGAAGCCGCTGGCTCGACGGGATCGGCCTCGCGGACGCCGACGAATTCTGGCGGGTGATCGACGCGCACTCGAACGTCAAGGCGGTCGCCTGGGGCCACGTCCACCAGCGCTTCGACGGCAAGCACGGTTCCGTCCGGCTGTTCGCGACGCCCTCGACCGGGGCGCAGTTCCTGCCGGGCAGCGACGATTTCGCGATGGACCAGCGGCCGCCGGCGTACCGACATTTCCGGCTGCACGGCGACGGGCG
>JAJXYR010000002.1 GCA_021780475.1 Pseudomonadota bacterium | reverse complement strand
TCCGATCTTACGACGACGATCGCGTCGGCGTGTATTTCACGTATGACCTGTTTGGTACGCGTGGGACGGGCGGTTCGCGCGGCGGCATGCCGGGATTCGCCGGAGGTTCCGGCTGGTAATGCCCGTGTAATGTCGGTGATGGAACTTACCGGGGCGGTTTAGTTACCAGTACGTAAATATCTTCACCGACACGGCGGCAAAACAGGTTTCTTGGGTGCGAAATCAGCTGCGGACGTGATCAGGTCGCTTATTCAAGGGCTGTTTATTCCAGTGCGTCCCGCGTCTTCTCCGACGTGAGCAATCTTTGCTTCACGGGATGCTCCCCTTTGGTTCGTGAGCTGAACGTCGTCAAACGTTCGAATCAAAATGATGCATCCCGTCCTCGTTTTACAGAAAATCTAGGAAAATCTAGAACTTCACCTCAACGACTCCGTGGATTCTCGAAATGCGACACTGCTCCAATGGCGCTCGTCGATACCGCACAGCACGCGGCGCCTCAGTTCATTCCGACAACGAGCGCGCCCGGGCCCGACGAAGAAGGGGAAATGCCAGGAAACCGGGCAACTGCTTGTGCAGCACCCGCTTCTCGAGCAAATGCCAGGAACCCACGGAAAATGGAGCGGTAATGAGCATCGAAAAGATGAAATTCCGTGCGGGCGTTGAGGTCACCCCAGTTGCAATCAGGGCAATTTGCACTGGACATGCGTAGATATACATCCCGTAGGAGTAGTCCCCAAGCCGATTCCAATACCGCAGCCAGCCACCCGGTATCAACCCACACCACAACAGCAGATAGGGCAGCACCGCTAACAGTACGACCTGACGAGCGTTTTGGTTTTCCGTCAGAGCGATCGTCAGGACGATCAGACCCGCACCAGTTGCGGCAATCCAGCCACGCAATGCGATGCGCGCGCGGAGGGCGTACATCAGCGAACCGACAAAAAACAGATAGAGAAATCGGCCGCTGTCCACCTCCAGCAAGTGCAGCCCATCAATTTTGGCCATCAGAACGCTGAGCGCACCGGATGCCGCGATCAGACCTAGGTAGCGGACGCGCAGACCGAGCGAAACCGAAAGCAACGCCAGCAGTCCGTACATCTGCAGCTCGTACGGCAACGTCCAGAGGGCGACATTGAACAGATCGTTGCGATAGTGAAACGTATGCGGAAGCGCCAGGCGCGCTCCAAGTCCCGGCAGCAGCGTTGCATTATGCAGGACGTACGCGAGTGTGCTCGGGTTGATGAGAAAGCGGCCGGCGGACATATTCGTGAAGAATACTGCGACGACTAGGACCGAAATGAGAGTCGCCGCCCAGAGGCCGGGATAAATACGCAGGAAGCGTGCCCAGGCAAACTGGATGATGATTTTGCCGTTCAGGCTCTTCGACACCAAAAAACCACTAAGAATGAAAAAGATGTCAACGCCCAGATCTCCCGCACCAATTCCGAAAATACGGTGCACTGGTTCAAATTCGGTGTGCCGGAGTAGACCAAAGGCGTGCGTCCATATCACCATCGTCGCAGCCGAAAACCTTATTAGATTGAAGTTATTATCCCGCCCGTGAAAATCCCCGACTCTCGGACCCGCAAACAGCGTCTTGAACGACATGTAGTACTTCCCGAGGTGCCCGGTGCGGTCGACTGGCTCGGGTTGTAGACCGGATAAGTCTGGCATGACCATTCAGGCCAAATTGGACAGCAGTGACCAAGCGTGCCGATGAAGTCGCAGCGAGAATACGGCTCCACCCCAGACCAAGACGTCGTCGTTGTTCTTCATGATAATTCGCTACAGCAGCGTCGACCCCGAACGCCAGCCGGCCGACAGCAAGAAGACGGGGCGATCTTCGGGATTCGGCCGATCGCAGCGTTTTCGGTTGCGCAGATCGCGTAGGCGGGCCGGGAGGTCCCGTCGCAGACGCTGCGCGTGCGGGCGCAAGCTCCAGGTGCTCGGCGGCCCCAATAGCGCGTGCGCCATGTCCGGCCGGGTCAAAGTCGGCCACGGAATCGCATCAAACGCCATGGTGACTCTTTTTGGTTGATACTCGTGCAGACACTCCGGTGCCCGGCATCTGCGGGTCGGCTCGTCCGAGCGCGGGCTTAAGCTCCTCCGATGCGATCGCCAAGCGGCGCCTCGCATCGCGGCAATCGGTCGCGCATTTCGCGCGAATCGCGGTCAGTGACGAAATCGGCGGGTTCACCAAAGCGCGGAGCCCGTACCACAGCTGCGAAAGATGCGGCTCGATGAACAGCCGATCGCCGACCTGGTAACGCACCCAGATCACCGAGCGCGCGCCGACCGCATCGACCATCCGCAGCTCCCGCCAGGGACCCGTTGGGGTGCTCACGGTCCGCTCCGCGGTCTCGCGGAAACTGCCCGGGCCCGCCAACAAGTGGTTCCAGAAGCCGAGCAGCTTCGCCTGCTGGGTCTGAACGCGGTAGGCGACGACGAACACCTCGACGGCAAGGCCATTCGCATCGGTGTAGCGGCGTAGGCTCTCCGCGCTCGGATCGCGAAACCGCGGCGCCCACTCGCCACCCTCGGCGGCGGTGGCGTGCCAGCCGGCCGGATCCTTCGGCCACGCGATCGAGACCGACGTCGCATCCGCGTGGAGCCGATCGAGTCCATAGGAACCCACCGGCAGGACGCCGAGGGCGGCGAGCGTCCCCAGCATCGCCGCGGCGCGATTCCCGGCCGGCGTCGTCGCGCCAAAGTCGATGGTTCGCGCGGCGGCGGTCTCCTGGTCCCGTGCAAGCAGCGGCTTGCGCCCGGTCCACCACAGAAAGAGGGCGAACGCACCGGCGAACAGCCACCAACCGAGCCAGTAGTGGCTGCGAACCAGGGAGCTGTGCATCTCGGTGAAATAGGCGGCGGTGATCACCGTGAAGATGCGGATCCAATTCACGATCAAGGACAACGCGCCCATCACCGCGATCCACAGCCAGCGGCGCCGTATCGACACCCCGGCGATCTTCCCATAGAGTGTCGCGAGCGCGAGGCCGACGATCAGCGCGTGCAAGCCGCTGCAGCTCTCGGCGATCTCGATCGTACCGCGCGGCAGCTCGACGTAATCGCCCTGCATGAATGCCGGCAGGCCGGTCAGGTAGATCAGCGCGCCGGTCGCCTTCGCGCTCAAGGTTTGCACGAGGCCGTTGATGTCGCTCCAAATCGGCATCGCGAAATACAGGTAGCCGATAGGGAAGGTGAGCAGCCGCCCGGCCCGCCAACCTAGCGTGGCGACGATTGCCGTGAGCCATATCAACGGCACCAGCAGCAGGTGGAACTCCTGGATCGCCGCGCGCCACGCGAACACCCAGGCTCCGCTCAGCAGCACGAGCGCCATCAGCGCGGCCGACATCGGCCGGATCGGGGCGGCACCGAGGCGCCGGCGCTCGCGCGCGATCAGCCACAGGGAGATCAACAGGATCAGATAGCCGTGCGTATAGGTCTCTTCCGACGTATTCGTCCAGAGCGCGCCGAGTGCGCGAGCGCTCGGCCAATACGCGGCGATCACCGCGAGCCCCAGGCCATAGATCGAGAGCAACCGGCCCGTCGCGCGATCCGCCGCTCCCGCGACAGTCCCGTGTGCGGGTGCCGAGCGCGTTGCATTCGACGCGACATCTTCGGAAACAGACGACGGATCGATCATCCGGGGGTAATCTCCAGACTGCGCGTAGCAGATCGGTGATACGGCGGGTCAAACGATAACCCGTATTTTTTGTACCATAGCGCAATGCGATGACCAAGCGGAACGAATTCGGCCCAATATCGTGAAACGATCGACAATCTTGCGAGCGCAGGATCGTGGCGGCTGACGCGGGCGTGCGCGCCGCAGTGCCGCTTCGCGAGGTGCGCCCATCGACCCCAGCGGACGCGCCGGCGATCGTCGCGCTGATGCGCACCGCCGGGCTCGTTCCCCACGTCGATCCCGAGCACCTGCACTGGAAGTACTGGCGAACGCGCACCGATTGCGATGCACCGCGGTCGTTCGTGCTGACCGACGGCCGCGAGCTGCTAGCGCACGGCGCCGCGATGCCCGGGGTCCTGCGGGCGGGTGGGACTCGCGTCGGCGCGATCCATATGATCGATTGGGCCGCCCGGCGCGATGCGGTCGGTGCCGGCGTGCAGTTGATGAAGCACGTCGGTGCGCTCACCGACTGCCTGTTCGCGATTGGCGGGAGTGCCGCTACGTTGCGCATCTTGCCTCGCATCGGCTATCGCCGCTGCGGCGACGTGTTCGGCTACGTCCGCACGCTGTCGCCGCTCGCGCTGCTGCGCCGACCCGCAGCCGCGTGCTGGAAACTCACGCCGCGGTTCGTGCGCAGCGCAGTCTGGACCTGGTCGGCGCGCCGACCGGCCACCGGAGGTTGGCACGCCTGGCCCGTCAGCGACGCGGAGCTCGATCGGATCGCGGCTCTGCGCACGGCCGACAATACGCCTCTGCCGTATTTCGAGCGCAGTCGAGGCTTTCTACACCATATGCTCGCGTGCCCGATTGTGCCGGTCGAGCTCCACGCGATCGCACGGGCGGGTCGGATTCATGGATATTTCGTGTTAAGTCTCGTCCCTGGCCAAGCACGGCTTGCGGACTGGTGGATCGATTCCGATGTGCCCGCTGACCGGCGCGCGCTCCTCGGGCTCGCGGTGCGTCGCGCGCGAGCAATACCCGGTGTCGCCGAACTCGTGACCTGGTCGAGCGTGCCAGAGGACACAAACGCGCTCAGCGAATGCGGGTTTCATGAGCGATTACGCTTGCCACTCTATATTCGCGCGTCCGCGGGTGGTGCGCCGCCGACGGACAGGCTCCGCGTGCAGATGCTGGATAACGATGCGTTCTATTTGTACTTCGATCACGACGAATTGTGGGCTTGAACGTGCCGCCGATGACCGTCCGCGAGACTCCGAGCGCCGATTGGGATGCGTTCGTCACCGCCGCACCTGCGGCGCAGCTCACCCATCTCAGCGGGTGGACCGAACTCGCGCGGGAAGTGTTCGGGCACCGAACGCTCTTCATCGAGGCACGCGATGCGTCCGGGATGCTCACTGGCGTATTGCCGGTCGTCCAACAAAAGCACTGGGCGCTCGGAAATTTCGCGACCTCGGTCGCGTTCGTGACCTATGGCGGTGCGCTAGCCGCGGATCCGGACATCGCCCGGTGCCTGATGGAACGGGCGGTGCAAGCGGTCGGTCCGCTCGGATGTCGTTACCTCGAGTTCCGCGATACCGAGGAGCGCACCGGTCCCTGGCGCCGCCGCGACGACAAGGTCACGTTGCGACTCGAGTTGCCCGGCAGCGTCGAGGAGCTCACGAAACGCTTAGGGTCGAAGTTGAGGTCACAGGTAAAACGCGCGGAGCGGGAGGGCTTGATACGCCGGGTCGGCACCCGGGACCTCCTCGATGATTTCTACGCGGTGTTCGCCGAGAATATGCGCAACCTCGGTACGCCGGTGTACCCCAAGCGTTTTTTCGCCGCGATCCTGCGGCGTTTCGAACCGTACTGCCGACTGGTCGTGATCGACTGGCACGGTCGGCCCGCGGCCGCCGGCTTCCTCACGTTTTGGCGGGATCGCACCGAGATTCCCTGGGCTGCGTGCCGCTCGGATGCGAAGCGCGTCGGTGTGAACATGAAACTGTACTGGGAGGTCCTCGCGCTCGCGATCGAGCGGGGTTGCACGGTGTTCGATTTCGGGCGTTCCACGGTCGACAGCGGTACGGAGCGGTTCAAACGGCAATGGGGCGCGCAACCGGTGCCGTTGTGGTGGTATCGCTGGGAGCGCGGCATAGACTCCCGGGCCTCGAGCGTCGCCGGTGACGAGCGCGGCCGCGCGATGCAGCTCGCGACGCGGATCTGGCGGCGGTTGCCGCTCGACGTTGCGAACCGATTGGGTCCGCTGATCAGCGGGGCCTTGCCGTGGTGAGTACTCTCAAGTCAGTCGCCAAAGGGGCGGCCGTCCAGATCACCGCTCGCGCGGCTCCATGGGTCTGGCGAGTGCGCCGGCCGGGGTCGCTCGTGATCCTCGCGTATCACCGGGTGTTGCCGCCGGACTCGCCGCTGCGCGAGCGTGAACAGCCCAGCATGTGTGTCACACCGGACCGCTTCGATCGACAGCTGGGCGAACTGCGCCGTCATTTCGAGATCGTCGATCTCGCCGAATGGCTCGCCCGCTCGCGCCGCGGGAATCCATTGCCGCGGCGCGCATGCGCGCTCACATTCGATGACGGCTGGCGGGACAACTACGAATACGCATTGCCGTTGCTCGTGAAGCACGGCGCCCCGGCGACCGTATTCCTGGTCGCCGATCACCTTGGGGCATCCTACCCATTCTGGCCGAACCGGTTGATGCTGTTGCTGCGACTCGCGCACACGCGCCCGGATGCGGTCGGATTTCCGGAACGGCTACACGCGATTGTCCAGCCCGTGCTCGCCGCGGCGGCCGCGCGCGGCACGCTCACGACGGACGATATCGATCGAGCGGTGCAGCGGGCGAAGGCGCTCGATGAACTGACGATCCGCGACCTGGTCGGTGCGACGACCGCGCCGTTCGACGAGCCGTCGGCGGGTCCGGACCTCCTCGACCGGGAGGAGATCAGACGGATGGCCGCGACCGGGCTGGTGCGGTTCGGTTCGCATACCGCGACGCACTTCCGGCTCGGCGGCGATCCTCCCGCGGCGGTGCTCGAGCGCGAGATCGTCGGGTCGCGCCGAACCCTGCAGGCGCTGACCGGGCAGGCGATCGAGTTATTCTGTTATCCGAACGGCGAACTGTCGACGGCCGCGACCGACTGCGTCCGCACCCACTACCTTGGCGCGGTCAGTACGCGCGGGG
Organism: Pseudomonadota bacterium; assembly: GCA_021780475.1. Classification (GTDB taxonomy): domain Bacteria; phylum Pseudomonadota; class Gammaproteobacteria; order Steroidobacterales; family Steroidobacteraceae; genus Bog-1198. Next base: position 12,874 of record JAJXYR010000002.1, on the reverse strand, counting down.
GTTGGGTGCCGGCGCGTCCCGACCCCCATCTGCTGCCTCGCATCGGCATACACGACGGCGCGACCCATACGCGCGCGGGGTTCGTCGCGACCTTGAGCGGCTGGATCTGAGCGGACTGCACGCCGGCGGTCGGTTACCGGTGCGGGCCACCGGACTCATCGGCGAGACTCGTCACGAGCCGCTCATACCGGTCGAGCATCGTCGCGAGCGAGTAATGCGCGCACACGCGCGCCAGCGCCGTGGATGCGAGCCGCTGCGCGAGGTCCGGTGACTCGATCAGCCGTTCGATCGCGGCAGCGAGTGCGCCGGGGTCACCAGTCGGAACCAGCAGGCCGGCATCGTCGCGCAAGATCTCCTCGGGCCCGCCGCTGCGCGTCGCGACCACGGGGATGCCGCAGGCCATTGCCTCGACGCAGGCGATTGAGAAGCCTTCGGTGCGCGAACTCAACACGAACACGTCGAGGTTCCGCAATATCTGCGCGATATCGGCCCGCAATCCGAGGAACGTGACTTGCGAGCGCAAACCGAGCGCATCACGCAGCGCCCCGAGCTCGCGGCCGAGCGCATTGTCGGCGTCACCGGCGATCACGAGATGCACCCGCGGGATCCGGTCGACCAGGAGTCGCGCGGCGCGCAACAACACGTCATAGGCCTTCGGTGTTCGAACGTTGCCGATCGCGCCGATCAGCATCGCATCGTCCGGCATCGCGAGTTCGGTCCGCAGACTTCGGTCGGGTGCCGGGAAGAACCGGTCCGTGTCCACGCCGTTCGGAATCACCGTGCAGCGGTTGGCACGGAGTCCCAGCCGCGGCGCGAGTTCGCGGCGCAGCTCATCGGATACGAACACGACTTCGCGCGATCCCCTGCGGACGATCGCCGCCTTCCATACCGCGAAACGATCGGCGACGGCGATGTCGGTTTGCCCGTGCAGTACCGCGATCACTGGAATCGAACCGAGACGTCCGAGGAGGCTCGCGTACACCGCCGAGCCGTACAGATGCGCGATAATCACGTCGGTTTGGGTGCGTTGGGCCAAGGACCGTAACTTCAGAAGATAGGCGAGGTTGAAAGAGCCCTGCGCCGGCGCGATTACGGGTATCGCCCCGCGCGCCTCGAGCGTTGCGGCGAGCCAAGCCCGGCTGGGAACGATCGGGGTCGAGCGGAACCGTCGCGGATCGAGTCCGGTCGCGACTTGCGCGAACACCGTCTCGGCGCCACCGGGACCGCCGGTGTCGATGACGTGCATCACGGAAATCATATAAACTGGATTCTCGCTGGGGCTGGGATATCGGGAGGTCGGGTTGCATGATAGCAAGCCGAGTGGTGATCGCAGCTCCACGGACGTCGCCGAATCCCGACGGCCGGATCCTCGACAGCTATTTGATAGGATAGCGGCAGGATTCGTGCGTGGCATCACATCGCGCTGCGGGCGAATAGGCTGGACTGTCGGTCAGGTTAAACGTTAGAACTCCGCTTGGCGCCGCGGGGTGGCCAGATCACAATCGAGGTTCGTCACGTGGACAAATATCGCCGGGATTCATCAATCGATTCGAGCGAAGTCGCGCAAACGATGCGCAGGTCCCTCCGACAGGGCCTGATGTTCATAGGGCTTGCCGCATCGCTCGCCGTAACTACCGCCGCAACCGCCGCGACCGCGGTGCCGTCGGCGGCGGTGTCGGACGGACCCGTGACACTGCTCACCGAACTCAAGTTCGACTCGCCGACGCTGAGTGCGCCGGGGTGGACTTTTGGATCGAAGGTGGGCGGGGTGATCAGCGTGCAGTCGACCGCGGGTCCGGATCCGAGCGGGGCGACGATCTACGCGCTGGAGGGGTCCTATCCCGCACCCGGGATGACGGGAGGTGGCCAATACATTTGGGCCGACTACAGTGTCGCGGCGCTGCATACCGAGGATCTCTACATCGAGTTTTGGGCGAAGATGCCAGGCGTCAAAGAAGGTTGCAAATTTCTGAAAGTCTTCGGATCGAGGTCTGGGCTGGGCGTTGCCGACACTGGGACCGGCCCATCCTATGCGGGCGGGGATTTGGGTTCAATCCGTCAGATTGCGTTTGGGGATGGCACCACTTTACTCAATGATAGTCAGAACGTAATCAATCTGAACGGCGCGTATCCTAACGAGATCGGCCGTTCGTATGGCTCCGCCTCGGTGCAAACCCCCCAAATGAGCGATTTCCCTTCGGCCGCATGGGGAACCGGATGGCATCACTTCCGCGTCCATATCAAATTCAACAGTGGTACCTCCGTGCAAAACGAGGTGCCGGACGGTGCGTACTATCTCGAAATCGACGGCAAGGTGTATGCGAACGCGACCGGGCTTTTCAACCGCAATTCGGCGAACGGGCCGATCGATTACGTGGAATTCTTCGGCTGGGCGCAAACCGAGCCGCAGCCGTTCCAGTTGTATTACGCCGATATCCGGATCTCGACCGGCGGATTCGTCACGAGCCCGGTTCCGATGCCGCCGACGGCGGTGCAGATCAACTGACCCGTCATTACGGTGGATCCGAGTTGCGGATACGCCAGCCGCCTATCGCGAACGCTCACGGGTGGGTGAACCACTGCGCGGCTTCCCGAACTCCGGGCCCGGGATCGGCCCACCGGAAGACCTCTTGACGGCAGCTAAGATCGGCGAACGATCCCAGGAATCGGCCGATCGATCCCGCGCGCTCGCACCCCGAAGAGTTTCCCCGACGAAGGCTGATCCACAAGCTGTCGAGATCCCCGAGCAGCCAGCGCAAGCGTCGACCCGGCGGGTAGGTGGAGATCGGTGTCACCGGTTGCCGCTGGGATGTCTGATACAAGATCCAGGGGAAATCCACGCCGCAGTCGATCGCGAGTTGCAAAGACCCCCAGAACCGGCCGTTGACTTCCATCAAGTAAAATCGTCCGTCGTCCGCGACGCGAAATTCGACCATCGCGACCCCGGTCCAATGAACCGCCGCGAGCAGTTTTGCGGCCGCGTCGCGCATCGTGGGATCGACGCGGACGCTTTCGCTCAGCACGCTGACGCCGCCCTGCGGCGGCTTTTCACGCAGGCGCCGATGCGCGAACCACGCGACCGGGCCGGATCGCGAGAACGCGGCGAAAATCCCGGCGCCGTGGCCGGGCACGAACCGTTGAACGAGACAGGGGATGTCGGCGATCCACGCACAGCGCTCGAGCGCCCGGTCGAGTAGTGCCGAGTGCGTGACGATCTCCACCGCGGTCGAGTGGATCCGTCCCTCCTTGAGGTAGCGCGAACGGGCAGGCTTTAGGACCAATGGAAACAGGAACTCCTCCGCCGCTTCCCGAATCGCCGCTTGCGTGTGCACAATCCGGGTCGCAGGCACCGAAATCCCGAGTGTTTGCGCCAGGCCGATCAAGCGGGCTTTATCCGTGAGGGTTTCATAAGCTTCCCGACCGGGAATTGCGAGCCGGCCGAAGTGCGACCAATTTTGTTGATTCACGAGCAGCATCGTCGTCAAATCGGTCGCTGGTATGATGGTATCGACCGACCAGCGCGCGATGATTGCGGTAAGATCCGCGAGGAACTCCCGGGGTGAGGTCGCGGGATCCGCGTATCGCGCCGCCGCGACCGCGAAGCGGGAGGCGCCGCCCAAGGATTTCTTCATCTTGTCGGCGGCGATCACGGTGAGTCCGCGCAGACCTAGGCTACGGATGATCGCGAGCGCGCTGCGCTGGTTGGCATCGAGCACCAATACGGTGGGCATGGTAACCGCTCTGTACCCAGTCATCGTCGAAGCCTGTGAAGCTTACCAGAGCACGCTTCAATGGAATTGACGATCGAAGCGAGGGTGGCAGAGCGATGAGCGGTATCGTCGATTTCGAACGGTATGGTGGCCGGAAAGCAAGTTTTTATTCGATGCAGGCCCGCGCGCTGGATGCGCTCGGTATGTATCGAGGTGCGCGGGATATTCCTTGGGCGGAGATCCATCAGTTGGTGTTCGTATGCAAGGGCAACATCTGCCGAAGCCCGTATGCGGCGGAGCGAGCCCGTCATTCAGGCGCACGGGCGGTGTCTTGCGGTCTCGGGGCGACCGATGGGTCGGCGGCGGATCCGGATGCAGTCCACAATGCGTCGCGCCGGGGGATCGATTTGTCGGCGCATCGGTCGCGGGCGTTCGATGCGCGCAATCTCTGGGATTCCGATCTCGTGATCCTGTTCGAACCCGTGCAACTCGTCGAGGCGCGGCGCCGGATCGGTGCGCGTGCGATTCATCTGACACTACTCGGCCTTTGGTCGCAGCCACGACTCCCGTATCTCCATGACCCTTACGGCCTGAGCGACCGGTATTTTGAACGCTGTTATGCCGTGATCGACTCGGGCGTGCGAACGATCGTCCAGCAGATGTCGGCACAACTACGGAACCGCACCGGCCACGCGTGGGATGAGCGCTGATGGACGCGCTCTATACCTTCAATCCGCGCGCGCTCTGGCGGCAATTCAAGCAAGAGTCGTTCGCGTTCCAGATGGTCTGCGTCTATCTCATTCTGGAATACGTGCGTCCCCAAGCGATTCATCCGGAACTCGATATCGTTCCGTGGGACAAGATCGTGATCGCGCTGGCGGTGCTCGCCCTGCCGTTCGATCCGCGCCGGCACCGCGTGAGGGATGCCACGACTCTGTGGATCTCGCTGTTCGGCATCGTGATCATCGCGGCCTCGGCGTTCGCGATGTTCCCGTCGGTTGCCTGGGCACGCTGGTTCGATTTCTTCGGCTGGTACGCGATCTATTTCCTGATCATCTACGCGGTGAACAGCGCTGAGCGATACTTCATATTCATCGCGATCTACCTCGTTGCAAACTTCAAGATGGCGTTCTTCGGCGCGCGAACCTGGGCGGCAGAGGGGTTCGGGTTCAGCAGCTGGGGGATCTACGGTCCGCCGGGTTTTTTTCAGAATTCCTCGGACCTGTCGACCGAGATGCTGATGTTCGCGCCGATCGCGTTCGAGCTCGCGCTGTTCGTGAAGCCGCGGGTGAAGCGCTCGACCACCTGGTTCCTGATCGCGGGCGCGATCACCGGCGCGATGACCGTGCTCGGGGCGAACAGTCGGGGCTCCCAGGTCGCACTCATCGCGCAAGCCGGATGGATCGCGATTCAGCGCAAGCTCAAGCTCCGGGTGATCGCCGGGCTGGTGATCCTCGCGGCGATCGGCTATGCATTGTTGCCGGCGGCGGAAAAGGCACGATTCCAGAGCGCTGGCACCGACAACACATCGATTCAACGGTTCGATTACTGGCGCGCCGGGCTCAAGATGATCGAGCAACATCCTGTGCTCGGAGTCGGGTATTTCAATTTCCCAGTGGTATATGCGATCCAGGATCCAAAGAAGCTCTGGCACGGCAAGGCGCAACTGCCGCACAATATTTTCATCCAGGTCGGCACAGATGCGGGATTGCTCGGTCTCGGAATATTCCTGATCCTGATCTATCGCAATCTGGCACTCGCGAGGCGCATCCGACGCGCCTGCGAGCGCAACCCGCAGGCGCCGGCCTACGCACCCGCGGTCGCGCGAGCGCTCGCGATCACCACCTGGGGGTTCGTAATCGCGGGGCAGTTCAACACCGTCGCGTATTATCCCTTCTTCTGGATCAATCTCGCGCTCACGGTCGCGCTAGCCAATATCGTGAGTCGAAGCGAACTCCAAAGCCTGCCGCCCCAGGCGGTCGCGCGATCGACCCCCGAATGACGCGACCGATCCGAATCCTGCACGTGATCTCTGGCGATCTCTGGGCGGGCGCGGAAGCGCAAGCCTACACACTTATCGGGTGGCTGCGACGGCATCCGGACGCGGTCGTCGGCGCGGTCGTCTTGAACGCGGGAACCTTGACGGACAAACTGCGAGCGCTCGGGATTCCAGTCAAAGTGTATGACGAGACGCAGCTCAATGCGGTGCGGATCCTGCGACGTTTGACCGATCGAATCCAGGAATGGCGGCCCGACCTGATCCATACCCATCGGGAGAAGGAGAATATCCTCGCGGCGATCGCGAACCGACTCGCCCGCCGGGTCCCGCTCGTTCGGACCGTGCATGGCGGTGAAGAACCTCGGCGCCGGCAGCGCTGGCTCGCGGTGCGCCGACGTCTCGTGACGGGAGTCGATCGGTTGGTGCGCCGATTCTCGGCGGAAACGCTGATCGCGGTCAGCGCAGAGCTTGCTGCCAATCTCCCGGAACGAGCACGTGGTCGGGTCGCCGTGATCGAGAACGGCGTCGATTGCGAGGAGGTGCGGGCAAGGATACTCGGCACCGATGCATCACCGCGAACATCCGGTGCGGTACACATCGGCATCGTCGGGAGACTCGTTCCGGTAAAGCGGGTCGATCTCTTTCTGGAGACAGCGGCACGGTTGATCGCGACCGAACCCGCATGGCCCTGGCGGTTCGAGGTGTTCGGGGACGGGCCGGAAAGGGCGCGGCTAGAGGCGCTGCGCAATCGCCTCGGTCTCATCGGGTACGCGACCTTCCACGGACACCGGGCGGATATCGCGCGCGGTATCGGCGGACTCGACGTGCTGGTCATGTGCTCGGATCATGAGGGCATGCCGATGGCGGCGCTCGAGGCGGCTGCGCTCGGGGTGCCGACCGTCGGCCATGCGGTCGGCGGGCTGGTCGATCTCCTCCCGACCGAGTTCCAGGTCGAGCGGCACGACCCGGTCGGGTATGGTGACGCGATCCTGCGGGCGCTCCGCGACGACGTGCGGGAGGCGGCGGCGGCGCGGCTCGGCGTGACGCTCGAGCGGTTCAGTGCCGCGCGAAACGGGGAGCGCACGCTCGCGCTGTATCGTCGATTGATCGACGCCTCCGGCGGTTCCACCGAGCACCGGCTCGAGTGATCGCATGACTGACGCCCCGCGGGACCAGCGAGAATCGTCGACACGCGCGTCGAGCTTCCTTGGACACACGGCGACGTACGCGGTCGGCAACATCGCGCGACGCTTGGTCGGCTTCCTGATGTTGCCGATCTACACCCGGTATCTCACGCCGGCGGACTACGGGGTGATCGGCTTGATCACCTTTGCGATCGCGGTGTTCGAACCGATTTTCGGTGCGCGGTTGGGCCGGGCTATCCCGAAGTTCTATCTAGAGACGAGCGATTCGCGGATACGACGCACGGTGATCTGGGGCGCAATGTGTCTCACCGGCGTGGTGAGCGCGATCACGGTCATCGGCGTGATCATGTTTCGCAATGCAGGCGCGGAGTTCTTGTTCGGCAATAAAAAATACGCGTTCGCATTGGCGCTGTTCGCGGTCGGGCTGTTCACTCAACCGATCGAAGACACCGGCATGGCGTATTTGCGGTTGCAACAGCGCTCACGCCTGTTCGTCGGATTCAGTCTCGTAAAACTCGCGGTGCAGCTAGGCCTCAATCTATTGCTGGTCGTGCACTTGCATCGCGAGGTGGTCGGGGTCGCCGAGAGCAGCCTGATCGCCTCGGCCGTGATGGCGATCGCAGTCCTCGCGTATGTGATCGCGTACGAGCGGCCGGCGTTCGATTGGCCGATAGTGCGGCGGATGTGGCGTTTTTGCTGGCCGCTGTGGGTATCGAGTTTCGCGGGCCTCTATATCGCTTCGTCGGGCGCCGTGTTCCTGAGATTCTTCGATGGCTTGAGCGACGTCGGCCGTTTGCAGCTGGCGTTGAAGCTGGCCTCAACCGTCGGCATGCTGCTGTGGGCGCCGTTCAGCCAACATTGGGAACCGATGAGCTTTCGTTATTATTATGCGGCGAATCTGGATCGCAAATTCCAGGTGGCATTCAGCGCGGTTGCCGCGGTGATGGTAATCGGGGGACTTGGGGTGAGCGTGTTCGCGGAACCCGCGATACGGCTGATGGCGACTCCACCGTTCTACGCCGCGGCAGCGCTCGTGCCGATGCTCGTGCTTGGCTTCGTGTTGAATCGCTTGAGTACGTTCTTCAACTTCAGTTTCATCGTCACCGGCCACACCAAAGCGCACGGGGTCTGTCAATACGCGACCGCCGGAGTCATCACGCTCGCGTATTGGGCTCTGGTACCGAGGTATGGGCTCATCGGCAGCGCCTACGCGCAGCTCATCGGGTTCGCCACCGGATTTGGGATCGCGCGCATCGTATCGCGGCGTTATTTCGATCCCGGGATCCGGGTAGCGCCGTTTGCGGTCTTGGTTGGCATCGCGGCGATCGCCTGCATCGCGACCGCGGCGGTCGGCTCGCCCCGGAGCATCGTCATGGATCTTGCGATCCGGTCACTGGCCTGGGGTGTCGCAAGTCTTCTCATCGGTCGGGTCGCGCTCCGATCGATCACCGCGTTGGATGCCGAGGTTCTCGCCGGGCTACCGGCACCATTGGTGTGGATCACCCGGCTCGCAGCGGGCCGGGTTCCGACTCGGTGCTAATGGCCGCAGATGTCGGACGAATCGTGAGCCGGGGCCGCATGCTCTCGACACCATGCGCGGACTATTCGATGCGCTTGTCGTACCGTGTCGGCGGAGACGAGGCTGTGGGTCGGCAGCGTAAACAGTCGATCGGCAAGAAGGGAGGCGTTGGGAAACGGTCCCTGCGTGCGGATGATGTCCGGCACACCTGCGATGCGCGGTAGTTCGGCGCCGTACAACCGCGAGGCGCCGAGCCCGGCGCGAGCGAGTCGGTCGACGAGCGCGTCACGACGGCGCCGGCTGGGTGCGAGCAGGGCGAGACGCAGCGGCTCGGGGTCCGGTTCCCCGTCGCCGGATCGAATCTCCTCGATCCCCCAGCGCCGCCAGTCGGGCAGTACCGGTTCCCAAAGCGCGCGTCGATAGGACGGAGCAGGTCGATAATCTTCGAACGCGGCGCTGGCCCCGCGCGCGAACCGGTCGGGTAATGGGGCGATGTGCCGCAATGGCGCGTATGCCACCGCGCCGAGGCCAGTTCCGGGCAGCCGGGTCACGGCGCCATAGAACTCCGGCCGGGTGAGGAGATTGAACGCATATGCGGCGACGCGGCCCGTGAGCAGCCGGGCCGAGAGCGGAACCCGCGGCGCTTCGGCCCGGGTTGCCTCCGGCGGCGCCTGTGCGCTAAGGAGCGCCCCGCCTTGCAGCAGGTTCAAGGGCTTGCCCCGACCGAAACTCAGCACGACATAATCGCCCGCCCATGCGGTCTCGACCCTGGGTAGATGCTGCGCGCTATCCTGGATCAGCGTGATGCCCCTCGCTCGACACAGTGGACGCAAGGCCGCTGCCGTGTCGCCGGTCCCGAGGAGATTCACCGCGACGATCGCCACCGTGTCGGGGCAGATGCACCGAGCGAGTTCCTCAATGCAATATCCCCAACCCGCGGACGCTACATCGACGAGCCGCGGACGGACCGAAGCACGAACGCAGGCAGCAATGAGATTCGGGCAGCCGTACGCGGGCACGATCACCTCCGGCGTTCTGGTCGATGCCCGGATCGCGCACGATTGAATCGCGTGATGGAGCGCAGCCGTTCCGGAAGGATAGAAACTCACCCAACGCATCCCGAAAAACCGTTCGAACGACCGCAGGGATTCCATCCGTCCCCGCCGTACGGGTACGGCCCGGCGCACCGGCGGTAAGGACCGCCACGTCACCGTTTGGACGGCTCCCAGGTGAGAATCGTGCGGCCTGACAGGGTGAGCAGCGCTGCATGCGCCATCGCGACGTTCACCTCGACAAAGTAGGCGCCCAGACGCGCCAGCCGGATCCTACACAGGCGCGGAACGAGCCTGGACATCAAGGGCAGGAGATAGAACGCGATTTGTGCCGCGAGCACGATCCGGAACGCCGGGCTTCGTACCGCGAGCAGCACGCTGACGCCGAATGCGCCCATCATGAACCACGGGGTCGCCCAGCGCATGATCTTGTGGCTGAACACCTCGAAAGACAGCCGGCCGTAGCGAAACGGGTTGAGCACGGCGCGGCGGATGCGCAGCGCGTTCATGCCTCGCGTCACCGTGCGCAGTTTGCGTTGATATTCCTTGCGGCTATCCACGATATTCTTGTAGTAGCCGATCACCCGTCGGTCCGATATCGCACGAAGTCCGAGTTCCGCGCAGGCAAGCGCGGTACCAAAATCGCTCGGTATCCGGTGATCCCAGCGCTCGCAGACCCCGCGTCTGGCCGCAAAGAAAGAGCCGCTCAGACCGACTAGCGAGTAAAAACGCGTCTCGAGATCGCGCAACCACATCTCGTAGCGCACGTACGCGCCTTCGCCCTCCAGGGCGCCGTCGGCGGAGATGAACCGGTCCACGCTCGAAATTGCGCCGACGGTCGGATCCTCGAACGCATCGCATACCCGCTCGAGCGCATCGGCCGGCAGGATCGTTCCCGCGTCCGTGAAAACCAGCAGATCCGCGTCAGTCGAGCGGATCGCGATCTCCTGCGCGTATTCCTTGCCGCGCCGAGTCGGCGAGCGCGCAAGCCGCACCCCCCGGGGCCCGAAGGATCGGACGATCGCATCGGTTGCGTCGTCCGATGCGTCCGATGCGACGATGACGTCCATCTCGACATCCGCCACCGTCAAGGCGAAAGTGTTTTCGAGCTTCGCGGCGATCTTGCCCGCTTCGTTGCGGGCGGCGACGATGACCGCGACCTTGCGCGCGCGTGCGGTCCGCCGTGACGAATCCGGCGCGCGAGGCGGCAACAGCATCAGCAGTACGGGGTACCAGAAATAACTATAGGTCGCCCCCAACAGGCACAGCCAGAAACTGATCACCTTGTCGCGCCCTTTGCCGCCGGGAAGGGTATTGGAACGAGACGCATCTTTGTCACTTTAGCGAATCCAATCATGCCGTGCTGCGGATTGCATCGCATTCGCCCAGGCTGCGAGCGTGACCAACGACCACGTTTCGTTCGCGGAAGGGCCGGATCCCCTTTGGAAATCCATCCACAGTGCGCGGATCCGGCCGGCATCGAACGGAAATAGCCGGTAGAATTCCGCGCTCTCGAGCATCGAGCCCGCCCAGTCCTTCAACGGACCCTTGAGCCATCGGGCCAGAGGGACGCTGAACCCCATTTTTGGGCGTTCGTACAGGTCGCGCGGAAGGTATCGCGACAGAATCGATCGGAGGAGGAATTTGGTCGAGCGGCCGCGTAATTTCATCGAGTCCGGCAGCCGCCAGCTGAATTCCACCAACCGATGATCGAGCAGCGGCAATCGAGTTTCGAGGCTGTTCGCCATACTGGCTCGATCAACCTTCGCCAAGTTGTCATCCGGCAAGTAATTCGTTTGATCGACGAGCAGCATCGAGGCTAGATCGTCGTCGAAGCGCGCGGGCCAGGCGCGGGGTGGAGCCTCGGTCGAAGGGAAACCCGTGGGTGCATCGGTCCACCATGCGGTCAAACGCTCATAAGCGTCACGGAAATCCCGGGCGCCGAGCACCCGCGCGAGCTTGCGCCGAGCATCCAAGGAGCTGGACTGCGGGCCTAGACCACCGAGGCGGCGCAACCATTCAGCGGCTCCCCACCCAGGTGCATCGGCTGCAAGGATCGAGGCGATCGAGCGGCGCATCGTCGCCGGCAGCCATCGGCTGCTGCGCCAGAGACGCGGGGCGAGGCGATACCGGTTGTATCCCGCAAAAAGCTCGTCGCCGCCGTCTCCCGAGAGCACCACGGTCACCTGGGTTCGCGCGAGACGGGAGATCAAGTAGACCGGGAAAAAGGACGGGTTCGCAGTTGGCTCGTCCATCCATTGAGCGATATCGGGAATCTCGTCGAGGATCTCGCGCTCGGTCAGGAAAAATTCCTCGTGATGCGTTCCAAGATGGGAAGATATCGCGCGCGCATGCTCTGACTCGTCGAATCGCGGATCGTCAAAGCGTACCGTGAACGTACGAATCGGGCGGGTCGACTGCCCTTGCATCAGCGCGGTGACTAGCGATGAATCGATGCCGCCCGATAGGAATGCGCCCGTTGGGACATCCGCATGGGCCTGAAGCCTCACGGACTGGCGCAGCAAGTTCTCGCCCATCGCGATCGCCTCGGGCGCATGCAGGATCATCGACCGTTCGCCTTGCCGAGCGGCGGCAACGCAGCTCCAATAGGGCCGCAAGAACGCCGAGGAGCGGGTCGAATGACAGGGGAACCCATCAAAAATCGATGACAGCGTCACGCCGCATCCGGCGGCGATCGACAACAAATGTGCGGGCGGCAACTTGTAGACGCCGGCGAGGATCGACCGATGTCCGCCGACGCAGCCGTCGCGTAGAAACGCCTGCACCGCCGATGTGCTCACATCCGGATGAAAATCCGGAATAGCAGCGAATGCCCGCAATTCAGACGCAAAAAAGAGATGTCCGGAATGCTCGGCGAGATACAAGGGCTTTTCGCCCATCCGATCCCGTCCCAGGTGCAGAACCCGTTCCTGTTCATCCCAGAGCGCGAACGCGAACATGCCAACGCTCTTGCGTACGGTGGCATCGACACCCCATTGCGCGGCGGCCGCGACGAATACCTCGGTGTCGCTCGAGCCGCGAAACGCCTGGCCGAGTTCTAGCAACTCCTGCCGAAGCTCCTTGAAGTTGTAAAGCTCCCCGTTGAATACGATCCAGAACCGCTTCGCAAACGCCATCGGCTGTCGACCGGTCTCGGTCAAATCGATGATCGCGAGCCGCCTATGGGCAAGCGAGATCAGCCCGGAGGGCGAAGTCCAGAGCCCCGCGGCATCGGGGCCACGATGGGACAATCGAACTGACAAGCAATTTACCGCTCTCTCCAGTCGCCCCGGTTCATGCCAGGGCCGGGAGGTGATGGCGACAGCTCCGGCAATTCCGCACATCGCAGAGGGTTCCCTTCGAAGACCTATACCAAAGTCACGGTCAAGAGTATGCCCCGCACGCTACCATAGACGCTCGCAGATCTAACCGTGACCGGCATTGCACAA
>JAJXYR010000116.1 GCA_021780475.1 Pseudomonadota bacterium | reverse complement strand
GGATCTTCGACCTCGTCAGCTGCTAACCCTCTGGTTCCACAACAGAACCCTCGGCTAAGCGACTCTTACGCCTTCTCCCCCACCGGTAACTCCGCGAGTTTGAACGGAACTCCACAGCCGCCGATCCCGCAGTACCCGTTCGGATTCTTCGCGAGGTACTGCTGGTGGTAGTCGGCGCTGGGGTTGGAAATCCCACGGGCGCCCCGGAGTTACGGCGACTCGCATCAACGATCGGTCGACTTCCAGTAGGCCTCGCCGTCGATCCACCGGTGGACCACCGCAGACGTCAGACGGGCTGTAAGCTACCGTCTGCGCCGTGAGGATGAGGGATGATCCGGGCGGCCTGCTTGCCGACCTTGTCTTTGGCCATTTCCAGATCGAAATGCCCCTGCAGATTGATCCAATAGCCATCAGACATGCCGAAATACGCCGAGAGCAGCACGGCCATTTCCGGCGAGATCGAGCGCTTCTCGCGTACGATGTCGTTTACACGAGGCAGCGGGACGTCCAGGGCCTTGGCCAGTGCATACGCACTTAGGCCTATTGGCTCCATGAACTCCTCCCGGAGAATCTTGCCCGGGTGAGTAAGCTTGATCTTTCGCGCTGCCATAACCCTATTCCCGGCTAGTGATAGTCGACGATCTCGACGTCAAAGGCGTGACCGTCACGCCACTTGAAACAGATCCGCCACTGTCTGTTGATCCTAATGCTGTACTCGCCCTTGCGATCGCCCTTTAAAGCCTCGAGTTGGTTCGAGCTTGGAATCGCAAGGTCCTTCAGGTCTCCCGCCGCATTCAGCTGCTGCAGCTTCATCAGCGCCCGCTCTTGAATGTCGCGCGGAAGACGCTTGGAGTACTCGCGACTCCAGACCCTTTCAGCCTCCCTGCCTCGAAAGGACTTGATCACCCGTGAATACTAACGCATCTCGTTAGTAACGTCCAACGTTAGTATAATAGATGAATTAAGGTGATCGCGGAGTGTCCACCTGCTCGTCAATGCTGAGGCCACAGTTCGGGCAACGCGGTGGAGGCTGCCTTCTGGAACCCCGGTTGAGCGCTACATTGCGCAAGGGTGCACCGCATCGAAGGCATGGTGTGCGCCGCATGAAGACCATGTAAACCGCAAGGTAGGCAGCTATTACGGCCAATACTAAACCGCTGAGAAGCACACTCCGCCTTCCCCAGATTGCCGTTGCCAGAACGACTATTACAAGTGGCAGGCTGAGCCTATACAGCCGAAGGACACGGGCGCGCAGATGCTCACGGGTCGTCATCGTGGGCCAGCCTGCCCGAGAGCATTGAGATGCCGTGTGTTGGCGGCCATGACCTATGATACTGACTTCATTGCGGGCGGGTTCCGCCAGCGTTTTGCAATTTTCGCCGCGGAATATCCTGAACCGCGGTCGACGGTAGACTTCCGGTAGACGTTGACGCCGAAATCAGCTGGCGTATTCCTGCAGAAATACCTGGATCTTAGACGCGGCCGGCTGGTAACCCTCTGGTTACACCCGAGAACCCTCGGCTACCTGACGACTACCCCTTCTCCCCCACCGGTAACTCCGCAATTTTGAAGGGAACTCCACACCCTCCAATTCCGCAGTACCCGTTCGGATTCTTCGCGAGATACTGCTGGTGGTAGTTCTCGGCGTAAAAGAACGTGGGCGCCGCCAGGATTTCCGTCGTGATCGGCTTAACATGGCCCGCGGAGGCGAGCGCCCGCGCATACGCGTCGCGTGACGCGAGCGCCATCGACAATTGCGCGTCGTCCGCGGCGTAGATCGCCGACCGGTATTGGGTGCCGACGTCGTTGCCTTGGCGCATGCCCTGCGTCGGATCGTGCGATTCCCAGAAAATCTTCAACAGCGCCTCATAATTGACACGGGCCGGATCGAAGACGACGCGCACCACTTCGTTGTGGCCGGTCAGGCCGCTGCAAACTTCTTCGTAGGTCGGGTTCGGCGTGAGGCCGCCGGCGTAGCCGACGGCGGTCGCGTAGACGCCGTCCAGCGTCCAAAATTTACGCTCGGCGCCCCAGAAACAGCCGAGCCCGAACAAGGCGAGATGCATGCCATCCGGAAAGGGCGGCGAGATCCGGTTGCCGGAAACGAAGTGGCGCGGAGTCACGGGCATCGAGGCGCCGCGACCCGGCAGGGCATCTTCCGGCCGCGGCATCGCGGGTGACTTTTGGAACCAGGCCATGGCCGCGTATTCTAGCGCGGCCCGGGTGCCGGTGAACCGCTAGATGTGACCGCCGCGGGGCGTCCGCATGGCGGTTTCAGGCCGCGCCGGCGCCGTGCCCGCGGTCGCCTGGATCGGTGCCGGCGGGGGATCGACGGGCACGATCGGCAGCGCGTAGGCGTCGACCTTGGCGGCCGCCTCTTGTTCCAAGCGGGCCTGTTCCTGGGCGAGACGCAGCGCCTGGCGACGTCGCTCGAACTCGGCCTCGCGTTGCGCCGATTCGGCGGCATCGCGTTCCTCGGCGAGCCGGTCGATGGCGATGCGCGCGGCGGCGCAGGCGGGGTCGGTGCTCGCGAGTTTCAAATCGCCGCTGCATTTCATCGCGACTCCATCGAGCGTGACGCGATCCTGCATCAAATCCGCGACCGACAGCGGCGCCACGGGCCGCGGCCCGCAGGCCGCGAGCGCGAACACACAGGCGCAACCGACGCCGAAACGAGTCAAGGTTTCGTGTAAATATCGCATACCGCTTCCCATGCATAATCCTACCGGAAACAACGTCCTGCGCCAGCGGACGGATGTGACGCGACTCACGGCTCCGGAAGATTGTTTTGGGCGGTTTGACCGGGGTCCGGCGCATCTTGTACCGTTGCGCGTCATGGCGACCCGCAAAGCTGAACCAAAACCAAAGCCGGTGGACTTCGAGGCCGCGATGCGCGACCTGGAAGACATCGTCCTGCGCCTCGAACAGGGCGATCTGCCGCTGGAGGAGTCCTTGGCGGCCTTCGAACGCGGCGTCATGCTGACCCGGACCTGCCAGTCCTCGCTGAAGGAAGCCGAACAGAAGGTCGAGATCCTGCTGAAAAAAGCCGGCGAGCCCGTGATCGAAGACTTCGATCCGGAATCCGACGAGAGCGACGCCGCGTCCGCATGAGCTCCGCGACGATCGAGACGCGCATGCGCGAGTGCCAGCAGCGCATCGAGCGCGTGCTGGACGGCTTGCTGCCCGCGGCCGCCACGGTGCCGCAACGGCTGCACGCGGCGATGCGGTATTCGGTTCTGGGCGGCGGCAAGCGCCTGCGCCCGATCCTGGTCTATCTGACCGGCGAGGCACTCGGCGTCGACGCGGCCGTGCTCGATGCGCCCGCGGCCGCGGTCGAACTGATTCACGCCTATTCCCTGGTACACGACGACCTACCGGCGATGGACGACGACGATCTGCGCCGCGGCCGGCCGACCACCCACCGGGCGTTCGACGAGGCCACGGCGATCCTGACCGGCGATGCGCTGCAGGTCCTGGCATTCGACGTGCTCGCGCACGCCACCGCCCCCCAGGGACTCGCGGGGGCGCACCTGCAGATGATCCGGGTGCTCGCGCAAGCGAGCGGGACGGCGGGAATGGCCGGCGGCCAGGCCCTCGATTTGGCCGCGGTCGGCCGGCATTTGGACCTGCAATCGCTCGAGGAAATGCATCGGCGCAAGACCGGGGCGCTGATCGGTGCGAGCGTTGCCATGGCGGCCGCCTGCGCACCGGCGCTCGCGCCGCGGCTGCGGGAGGCCTTGGACGACTACGCCCGGGATGTGGGCCTGGCGTTCCAGATCCAGGACGACATCCTCGACGTCGAGGGCAGTACCGCGGACTTGGGCAAACAGGCCGGGGCCGACGCGGCGCGCTCCAAGCCGACGTACGCCAGCCTGCTGGGCTTGGAGGGGGCCAAGGCGCGCGCGCAGGCGCTGAAGATCCGGGCATGCGAGCGCGTCGCGCCATTGGGGGAAAACGCCCGGAATCTGGCGGCGCTGGCCGCATACGTCGTCGACCGTCGCGCCTGACGCGCCGACGTCGAGTTTAGGCGGCAGGACATGTAAACTAATGGTCACATGACCATCGCCGACGACTTCCCGTTACTGTCCAAAATCGACTCGCCCTACGATCTGCGCGTACTGCCACGCGCCGAGCTGGCGGCGGTCGCCGACGAATTGCGCCGTTATTTGATCTTGACGGTAAGCCGCATGGGCGGCCATTTCGCGGCCGGCCTCGGCACCGTCGAATTGACTGTTGCGTTGCACTACATCTTTCAGACGCCGCATGACCGGCTGGTCTGGGACGTCGGTCACCAGGCGTATCCGCACAAGGTGCTGACCGGCCGGCGCGACACGCTGCGCACGATCAAACAGCACCACGGGCTCGCGCCGTTCCCGGCCCGCTCGGAGAGCGAATACGACACCTTCGGCGTCGGCCATTCGAGCACCTCGATCAGCGCGGCGCTCGGCATGGCGGTCGGCGCGGCGGCGCGCGGCGAGAAGCGCCGGGTCGTCGCCGTCATCGGCGACGGGGCGATGACGGCGGGCATGGCGTTCGAGGCCTTGAACCACGCCGGCAGCATGAACGTCGACCTGTTGGTCATCCTGAACGACAACGACATGTCGATATCGAACAACGTCGGCGCGATGTCCAACTATCTGGCGCGCGTGCTGTCGGGCAAGCTCTACGCCAGCTTGCGCGAAGGCGGCAAGAAGGTTCTGCGCCAGATGCCGACCGTTTGGGAACTCGCGCGCCGCTCCGAGGAGCACGTCAAGGGCATGATCCTGCCCGGCACCGTGTTCGAGGAACTCGGCATGAACTACATCGGTCCGGTCGACGGTCACGACCTGCACGCGCTGGTCGCGACGCTGGAGAACATGCGCGATCTGAAGGGCCCGCAATTGCTGCAC
>JAJXYR010000252.1 GCA_021780475.1 Pseudomonadota bacterium | reverse complement strand
CTGCCGCGGCGGCGCGCTCGCGCAGCCGGCGGCGAGCGCGGCAAGCGCGGCGCTAACGAATGGAGTCGACCAGCGTTTCACCGGCTTCCTCCTTGTTGAATCGGGCCGGATCGAGACCGGCGAGCGCCGCGAAGCTCTTCTGGACCCATTGGTCGTACACACCCTTCTTGGTCCGCGCGGCGTTGATTTCATGCAGCTTGATCGCCTGATCCTCGAAGGGGATCGCTTGTTCCTCGAGCAGCACGTTGTACTCGGCGAGTTCATCCTTCGACAGTCCCTTCGGCCGCTGGGAACTCATCAAGTCCTTGCTGAGCTGCAGGTACAGCTCGCCGCTCTCGTAGGTCGCCGCGGTCGTGACCCCGGCGACCTCGTATCCGGCCGCGCGCGTGTAGGCCTGCAGCGCGGCCTGCATCGCGTTGCGCTTGCGTGCGAGGCTGCGCTTCAGCGGCGCCACCAGTTTGATGCGGTCGAACTCGTCGCGCAGCGGCGCCGCGAGCGCGAGCGTCGCCTCGGCGGCGAGCGCGCGGCTGCGGTCGGTGCGCGCGGAGCCTGCGTCGCGGTCGGCGGCGATGATGGCTTCGTACCAATGGGTTTCGGCGCGGCTGTCTCCCGCCTTCCCGGCGAGTATCCGCAGGCGGTTACGGGCCTCCATCGCGGGATCCAGCGGCGTCGGGAAACGCTGCACGAAGGTCTCGAGCATCTTGCGCGCCTTGTCGCCGTCGCCCGCCTTCGCATACAGATCGGCGGCCTGCAGCGTGGCCTCGCGCCGCACGTCGGCGGATTCGCCCGGCGCGGCGGCGATGTGGTCGAACTCGACCGCCGCCTGCGCCGGATGGTTGGCCTGCGAGTACGCGACCGCGAGCTTGCGCGTCACGTCCTCCTGCAGCGGGCTCGTCGGAAAGTGGCGGCGGAAATCCTCGAGCACCGCGATCGCCTTGTCCCACTGCTTCTGGCGGATCAGCAGCGCCGCCGCGTCGAAATCGGCGTTCGCGCGGATCTTCGACGTCGGCGCGAGCTGCGCGACGCGGAGGAAATCGGCGATGGCCGCGGCGCCGTCGCCGGCCGCATTCTTCTGCTCGCCCTGTTTGTAGATCGACGCGGCGAGCCGGTCGACGATCGCCGGCCGCTCGGGATCGTTGGCGGCCATCAGCGCCTCGACATGGCCATAGGCGGCCTCGGCCTGGTCGAAAGCGCCCTGGGCGAAGGCCGAATCGGCGATCACCGTCCAGCCGACGCGCGCCTGCGCGGCATCGACCGGTGGGTTGCGCGCGAGCAGTTTGCGGGCCGCGGCCGTGGCGCGGTCGAACTGTTTGTCCTGGAACAGCACCGTGACCGCGTGGGTCAGCACCTGCGCGCTCTGCGGATCCTGCGGGAACGTGTCGGCGAAGCGCAGCGAACTGTCCACGCCCCGGCGGGTCACCGCGTCGCGGTCGGCGCCGGTCGCCTGCGCCGCCGCGTCCGCGTAGGCGACGATGGCGGCGTAGCCGGCCGCGGCCGCCTTCGGATTCGCGCCGTAATCGTAGGCGGTGCGCTCGTATTGCCGCGCCGCCTCGAGATATTGCCTGCTCTCGAACAGCGTGTCGGCCAGCAGGAAATTCGTCGCGGCGGCGGCGCTGTCATGCGGGAACGCGGTCAGGTAACGGCGGTACCAGCCGGCCGCGACCTGGTAGTCGGCGGCGCTCTTGGTCCGCTGCGCGAGGGCGTGATAGTACTGCGCGAGGTCCTGCAGATTCTTCTTCAGCTCGGTGACGACCCGGGTTTCGCGCGCCGGGTCGCGTCCCTGCCAGTACGCGGTGCCGAACGCGTAGGCGTCGACGAATTCCTGCTTCCCCTTCAACACGAGGTCCGGAAAGCCGCCGCGGGAATAAGCGGCGATCGCGCGCATCTGCAATAGCGGCGCCTGTTCGCTGCGCGGGTCCCGCGCGACGAAGGCGCGGTAGCTGTCCGCGGCGTCGGTGTAGCGCTGCTTCTTGAGATACAGATCGCCGAGATGCGAGTACAGCAGGTACGCATAAGGCCGCGGCTTGGTGCCGCTCAGGAAGGCGTCGATCGACTTCGGTCCGTCCATGTAGGAGAACGAGATCGACATCGCGCGGAACGTGTCGTCGACCAGCTCGCGGTTCGGCCGGCTGAGCGTCGCGACGTCGACCAGCGCCGAGGAGTCGTACTTCGACACCAGAACCCCGTCGAGCACGGTCGCGAACGGCGCGAGACAGGCCTCGTTCTCGCCCTGCTTGAACAGTGACCAGCCGAGCTTGTACTCGCTCTGGCCGTAGAACTCGGAGCGCGGCCCGAAGGCGGCGGCGGCCTCGTAGGCGTGTTGCGCCTCCGAATAGCGCTTCGCCGAGAACAGCAATTCGCCGCGCCGGAACTGCGCCTCGTCGACGTAGCGGCTCTGCGGGAATTCCCGGACGAGCCGGTCGAGCGTCGCGAGCGCCTTGTCGGAATCCTCGTTCTGTTCGTAGGCACGCGCGAGCTGGTAGAGGACCGAGTCGGCGCGCTCGTAATGCGGATATTTCTTCAGCAGCGCCGTGTACAGCACGATCGCCTCGTTGGCTTGGAGCGCCTCGTTGGTGGCGAGTTCGCGCTGGATGCGCGCCGACATGGAACTCTCCAGGTGCAGGTCGCCGAGACGGCGCAGGGCCTCGGCGCGCAGCTCCGCGTCGCCCGAGTTCAGGTCGAGAAACCGTTGGTAGCTCGCCATCGTCTTGGCGACGTCGACGCCCTGCGGCCCGTCGGGTTTGACGGCGACCGGCGCGTCCTCGAGATCCTTCAGCGTCGCGGTCGGCGCCGCGCACGCGCCGCCGGCGGCGACGGCCGCGATCAGCGCGAAGAGTCCCGCGCGCCTCATTGCGGCTCCTTGGGGGCTTTCTTGGCGCCGTTGACGGCCCGATCGTAGATCGCCGCGAGCGCGTAGCGCGCCTGGACCTCGTAGGTCGCGATGCGCTGCTGCTGGGCCTCGAGCGCATCGATCGCAAGCTTGCGCAGGTAGGCGTCCTGGCGCCGCGAGATGTCGGCGATCCGCCCCTGCAGCTCGTCGATGCGCGCGGCGACCGCGGCGACGCGCGCCGCATCGGCGCCGGTGTCGACCGGGAGGTTGCGGCGCGCCCGCCGCAACAAGACCACGCGACGCTCGGTCTCGAGCAGGCTGCCGTCGAGCTCCCTGACCGCCCGCCGCTCGTTCCACAGCCGCGCGCGGAAACTCTCGTTGAGGCGCCAATACATCACGCCCTTCATCAGACGGTATTTGTCGCGCATGTTGGCGAGGTCCGGCTCATCCGGGTGCGCGGCGAGATACGCGCCGATGCGCTGCAGCCGCCGCCAGGTGCGAAGCTCCGCGGGCGTCGCGAGCGCGACCACGTCGTGCGTCTGTTCGATTTCGTTCAGCCGCGACGCGAACTCGACGCGCTTTTGCATCAGGGCATCGACGTTGGTCGATGCGAGCAGCGCGTCGGCCTTCGGCACCCGTTCGGCGTACGCCGCCTGCTTGGTCGCGATCATGTCGTCGAAGGCCGCGATGCTGCCGCGCCAGTCCTGCAGGTTGCGGTTCATGTACTGCAACTCGCGGTAGTTCTTCAAGCCCTCCTGGAAGTCGTTGCTGGCGAGCAGCACGTACAGGTAGCGCGACTCCGGCGCGTTCGGCAGGTGCTGCAACTGCCAGTACCAGGTGACGTGCTTGTGCCGGTCGCCGGCGAGCAGCCGGTCGAGCAGTTTGCCGGCGCGGATCTCCGCGATCGAGGCGTCGATATTCTTCGATTCGGCATCGAACGATGCGATCGCGGCGCTGTAGTATCCGGCCGCCTGGCCGTCGGCGTGCAGCTTGCTGTAGGCGTACGGCACGGCGAGATAGGACTCCTGCACGGCCGCATCCAGCAGGTCGCGCTTGTGCAGCGCGAGCCACGGCGCCAGCGCACGCTTGTAGTGTCCCTGCATCGCCTCGGCCCAGCCGAAGCCGAGCAGCGCCTTCGTGGAGAACGGCCCCTGCAGGCGCACGCGTTCCAGGTAGTGCTGCGCCTCGGCCGGGCGCTTGCCCTGGAGCAGCGCGTAGCCGAGGGCGAGGTTCGCCTTGTCCTTCAGCGCCAGGAACTCCTCGCTGCCGGCGTCGATCCGCCCGACCCGGTCGAGGATCGGCACCGCATCGTCGAGGCGCCCCACGCGCACCAAGGACACGCCGAGATTGAAGTCCGCATACACGGTCCAGTTCGCGGGGCCGTGCCACGCATTCAGCAGCGCGATGGCGTCGTCGAAGCGGCCCTCGCGCATCATGATTTCCGCGAGCAGCAGCGTGCGCTGCGCATCGACCCGTGGGTCGACCGTGCCGGAAATGCGCCGCAGCGCCCCTTCGGCCTCCTGCAGGTAGTCGCGCTCGTACCAGATCTTGCCGAGGAAGTACCAGGCCTTGTTGCGCACCGCCACGGGTGCGTTGCCGGCGAGCAGCGCATCGAAGATCTTGCCCGCCTCGACGTGTTCGCCGAGCGACAAATACAGCCCGCCCAGCAGCAGGTCGGCGTCCGGGCCGGTGTTCGCGAGTTGGTGCTGCTGCCTGGCCGCGAGCAGCCGCGTGATCGCGGCGAAATAATCGTCCTGGAAGAAGTAGAACAACACGTCGCCGTACGGCAGATCGCGAACCTCCTGCGGTGCGAGACCGTCGGGGTCCGGCTTGACGTTCTTTGCACCCGCGCGCGCCAGCGGCAACGCGAGCGCGCAGGCAATCAGGAGCGGCACGCCCCCCCTTCTCAACGCCCGCAGCAAGTCGGCAGCCCGCGGCACGCGTCACTCCCAGTCTTTGATCACGAACTCGGGCTGATGCTTGGGAACGCGATCGGTGATCTTCAGTTCGAGGTATTTGGCGCCGATCCCCTTGTTGAAGGTGATCGACGCGCCGCGCCGGTAGTCCAGGCCATGAGGGCCCTTGCCGACGAAGAAGGCGACGAGCTCGTGATTCCCGATTTTCTGGTTTCCGAGGTAGAGGCGCTGCACGCCGCCCTTCAACAAGGCCTTGACCTCGCGCGCGGTGTACAGATAGTTCGCGACCTCCTTGTTGTCGATTTTGAGGGTCACGGAATCCAGCGCGAAGAAGGTTCCGACGTCCATCGACAGGTACACCGCGACCTGGGTGTTCGCGGGGAACAGCAGGTTCTCCTCCAGCACGAACAGGTCCTTGTTCAAGGAGATGACGTCCTTTTGAACGCCCTGCACTTCCTGGTCGAGCGTCTTGAAGGCCGCGCCGGGCGCGGGCGCGGCGTCCGGTACCGCGGGCGCGACCGTCGCGGCCGGTACCGGCGTCGCGGCGGATGCCGGTGCCGGTGCCGGTGTCGGTGTCGGTGTCGGCGCCGCCGCGCGCACCTGCGCGAACAGCGCGAGGAGACCGATCAACAGGCCGGTGCGCAGCGGAAACGAGACGGAACGTCGATTGCGATTCATGACTGACCTGATGGTTATTCGCGCAGTAAGGCGCGGATTTCGGCGACGAACGTACGGTAATCGTCGCGCTCGTAGCCTACCTTGACGAAGCGCACAATCCCGGATCGATCGATCAATACCGTCATCGGCATGCGCTCGATCGCGTACGCACTGCCGATCCGTGGCCCGCCGTCGAGGAGAACGGGGTAAGCCACGTGCATCCCGATCGCGAATTCTCTCGCCCGATCCAAGTCCTCGTCGACCGAGACGCCGAGCACGACGAGACCGGCGCGGCGGTAGGTCGCGTCGAGGTGATCCAGCGCCGGCATCTCGACGCGCGAGTCCCCGGCCCAGCGCGCATAGAAGTTGATCAAAACCACCCGGCCGCGGTACTCGGACAGGCGCCGGTTCAGGCCGTCGACGCCCTTCAGCGCGAAGTCCGGCGCCACGCTGCCGATCAACGCCTGCGCCGCCGGCGCGGGCGCCGCCGCCGCGAGGCACAGCAGGCAGATGCCGGCAACGAATGCACGGCCGGCCATTGAAGGCCGTCGATCAAACACGCATCACACTGGTAACCCCATCGACGTCAAAGCGCCCCGCGGACCTCATGCGGGGCCATGTTAATTCATCGCGGGCCGGCGCCTTGTCCTGTCTCTGGAACGCGACAAGGGCCGGCGGCGCGGGATCAGCCGACGATCTTACCGTTGACGAGGCCGGCGAGGGGTTGGAACGCGGTCAGGGCGTCGAGCGCGGCGGTGCCGCCCAGGGTGTTGTTCACGTTCGGCGCCGGATACAGGTTCGGAAAATTCATCTGCGTGCCGTGCAGCGCCATGTAATTGAGCACGACGGTCTGCACGAGGTTGAACACGTTGTTCGCGGCCGGACTGCCGGTCGTGTTGACCGATCCGTCGGGATTGAAGCTGCCGAGCTGCAGGCTCAACTCCGGGTTGGTCTGCGCCGGCTGCGGCTTGCCGTGCGGATTGAACACCAGGAAATACGCCGCGGCGGTGTTCGAATTGTCGGCGGTCCACACCCCCTTGCCGCGGCCGGCGACGGAGTTGTCGATCATGCCGCTGCTCGCCAGGGAGCCGTCGCTGAACACGTAGATCATGACCGGCTTGCCGCGCCGGGCGGCGAACTCGAGACAGGCGCCGATGCATTGGCCGAGCGTGAAGTCGCGCGACTCGCCGGTCGCGCGGTCGCCGGTGTGATAATCGAAGCCTCCGAGCTCGATCGTGCCGGCGGCGGCGTTGCCCTCGATGACGAGCTTCATCACCGCCGCGGTCTTCTGGAATTCCGAGCTCGCCGCGTACTCGGCCGGCGTGAAGATGCCGCCGGCGCCGACGATGTCCGGATCGAGGTCCGGATTGACCGCCGAGGGGCTGCTGTACTTGTCGGTCACGTAGGCGGCCTTGGTGTAGCTGCAGGCGAGCAGCTGCTTCGCATTGGCGTCCGCGGTGGGATCGGTATAGGCCTGGACGGCGCCGTACTTGGCATCGCTGATGCGCTTCGTCGATTCCATCACCGCGGTGACATCGGAGGCGTTCGGCAGCAGCGTGCTGAGCTGGCCGGTGTTGACGAGGCCGGTGACGTCGGCGGAGCTCGCTACCCGGGTCGGCTGGGCCTTGACGTTGATCATCGTCGGCGGCGCCATCGAGTTGCCGCCGGAGACGGTGCTGTCGGTGCCGATCAGATCGAGGAGCGCGCCGCGCGCACCGACCTGGTAGATGCCGTACATCGGGTTCAAGGGATTGATGTTCGAGTCGTTCTGGGACAGCGCCGGAATGATGCTGCCGCTGGTGTTCGTCATCGCGAGCGCGCCCGTGCGCGTCTTCATGCCGCGCAGGTGCGCGCTGTCGGCGTGGAAACGCAGCCCGAAGGTCGCGTCGATGTTCCCGCCCGGGGTGCTCGCCCCCGGAATCATCGTGCCCGGGAGCCCCAGCTTGTTGTAGCCCGCGGTCGTCAGGAAATCGAGCTGCCCGCCCGGGCCGCCGACGAGGACGTTCGATCCGGCGATGTTGCCGCCGCCCGCCAGGTCGAAGCAGATGAACGGCACGAGGCCGGCGCCGAGCGAGATGCCGCAGGGCGCGAGCAGCGCCTGGATGTCGCTCGACAAGGCAGCGCGCGCGCTGCGGGGCGCCGCGAACATCCCGAGGAGCGAGGGCGCGAGCACCGTCGCCGCGCCCGAGATGAAGCCCTGCGACAGGAACTCGCGGCGCGTGCGCGGCCGCGGGTGGTCGGCGTGCCGGTACGGCTCATTCACACCCGGGAGTTTCGGTTTTCTGGTCATGACGGAACCTCTGATGCCTTTGCGCTTCATCAATTGATCAACATGTCGGCGCTGCCGAGCGCGGCCGCGCAGGCGGCGCTCGTCACCGCCATCACGCGTGCGGTGTTGTTGCACGGGCTCGCGCCGGTGCAGAGCTTTCCGATCAACGACCCCAGCTCGTTGGTGACCGTCGAGGCCGCCGGCTGGTCGGCGAGCGGAGCGCCGCCCGGCGCCTGACCCAGCACCTTCGCGGCGATCGCGCCGGTGACCGAGTCGATGCCCGCCTGCGTCGAGAACAGCGAGCTGCCGAACGTCACGCCGGGAAACAGCTGCGCCGCGAGCGACGGCGTGTTGACCGCGACGCTGCAGTACTGGATCGCGAGCTGCGCGATGCCGACCTGGTTCGCCGCGAGGAACGCCTCCACGGTCGGCGCCGACGGCAGCTGCTGCTGCACGGCCAGGTAGGTTTGACTGACCGCCGACTGCGTCGTCGGCACCCCGGTGAGCTCCGACAGCGTCGCATTGATCTGGGCGAACGTGCGTACGCCGACGTCGGAGACCGGCGGCAGGTCGGCCGGCGGCGGCGGCGGCACCGGCGCGGGCTCGACCACCACGTGGGTCTGATTGCCCAGCTGGTCGAAGGTGAGGAAGAACTGGTCGGTGGCCGCGTTCTGCAGCGGGATCACGGTGCCGATCGGCGACAGCACCTCGCCCTGGGCGGTGTAGTTGGAGGCGGTCACCGTGGTGTCGAGCGGTATGTAGGCCTGGCCGACGTTCGGTATGGTCCCGTTGATGCCGATGCGCATGCCCTTGACCGGGATCCCGTCCGGCGTGACCGTCGGATCGAGCGAGATGAACGTCGGCTGCGCGAACAGGTAGCTGTAGCTGTCGTATTGGCTGACGGTGAACATCACGTACGACTGCGGCACGCCGGTGACGTCCGTGACGTTGAACAGCATGAAGTAGCGCTGGCCGACGCCGGCCTGATAATTCTGCAGGACCTGGGCCGGCGTGAGCGCACGGTCGTGGATCGCGACGAACTTGATGAGTCCGGACCACGGCCGGTCGCCGGACACCTCGTTGCCGAGCACCAGCGCGAAGCTCGCGTCCCAGTTCGAAATGGTGTCGCCCTTGTTCGGATCGACGACGCCGGTGTTGACGCCGTTCACGTAGATCTGCCGGCCGTTGATCGGATCATAGGTGAGCACCACGTGCTGCAGTGCCGCCTGCAGCACGAGCGCGCCGTCGGGGGTCGTCAACTGCGGCATGCCGTTCAGGTCCGAGCCGGAGTTGCGCAGCATGAAGTCATAATCTTGCTTGGTCTGGCCGAGCGTGAAATTGCGCGCGGTGTCGCCGCCGGAATAGCTGACCATGTAGGACTTGTCGGCGGCGACGCTCGCCGGCGCGACCCAGGCCTCGATCGTGAACTCCCCGGTCGCCTGGATCAGGTCGTAGAGCTTCTTGCTGGCCGCGGTCGACGCCTGGGCCTTCACGCCGGGCACGACATTGAGCCCCCACCCGCCGGCCCAATAGTTGAATCCGGGCGGGCCCCCGCTCAAGGTCAGGTCGGCCGACGGGTCGACGCCGCTCGTGTCGTAGGCCGTGGTGCCGGTGCCGGTCTGAAACTCATACTTCGCGATCACGTTCTGGTCGTAGCGGTTGTTGCCGCTCGCGACGATGCCGTCGGAAAGCGTGAGCGCCTTGCTGACGACCAGCGCGGGATCGATGCTGGTCGGCGTGAGCATGCCGGCGAACTGCTGGATCGCCGCGAGCATCTCGGCGGCGTTGTTCGCGCACACGTCCCAGCAATTGTGCGACTCGGTCGCGAGGCGCACGTAGAAGCGCGAATCGGCCGGCGCGTTCAGGTCGATCTTCGGCAGCGCCGCGGCATACGCCTGATTGACGTCGCTCGACGCGAAATACGGCGACTGGGGCACCGCCGCGCTCGGCGAGTGACAACGGGAACAATATTTCGTCAACAGCGGATAGACCGTGTTTTGAAAGTCCGTCGGGTCGGACGGGAAATTCAGGCTCTGGCCGACCGTGTGCACGGCCGGCGCCTGCAGCGCGACCTTCGTGCCGCCGCTCGCCGTCGCGCCGGCCCAGTTGGTGATCCACGTCGTGAGGATCTGGGCGCAGGCGCTGGGATCCGGCAGCCAGCAGTTGTGCCCGGAGGCGACGTGCTGGACGAGCTTCGATGAGGCCGGGTCCTGCAGATTGACGACGGTGTTCGCCTGGGCGTAGGCAAGATTCACGTCGTCGCTGCGCGCGAAATTCGGCAGCTGGCCCGGGGTCGTCGCGTTGTGGCACTGGCCGCAGCGCCCCGAGCCGCGGACGTTGTTCCAGAAGCTCACGGCGAAGGCCTGCACGTCCTTGGTCGCGGGCGCCGGACCGGTGTAGGAATTGGCGGTGCTCGTGGTCGGCGCGACCGCGGCCGCCGCGGTCGTCGGCGCACCGCCGCTGCTGCAGCCGGCGAGTCCGGCGAGCGCCGCGAGTCCGATGAGTAACAAGTTTCGCAGCGGGCTCATGTTCAGTTCCCCATGCAATAGACGGCTGACTCGGCGAAGACCTCGCGCAGCGAATAGTTGTGCGCCTTGAACGAGGCGATCATCTGCGTGACCTGGTTGCGGTCGGCGGCGTTGCTCGGCGCGCGGAAGCACACGTCCTTGAACACGCGCGTGACCTGGCAGCTCGCGAAGGCCTGGCTGTTGCCGAGCTCCTGGCCGAGCGATTTGGCGCCCGCGCCGCTTCCGGGGAGCGCGGGATCCCAGCCGAGCAGGGCGTTCGGCCCGCTGCGCCAGCGGTTGTCCCAATGGTCATCCGGGGTCACGTAGCCCTGGGGAAAATTCGTCGCGTTGATCAGGTATTTGGGCTGGACCTGGCCCGCCGTGTACACGATCGACTGCGCGGTGTCGTCGAAATTGTAATAGGCGAAGGCCTGGGCCATCGGATCCATGCCGCTGTGGCAGCCGACGCAGTTGTTCAGGAACAGCCGGCTGTCGCCGCCGGGGCTGCGCGTGACGTCCTGGCGGATGCGGTCCGGGGGACGCGACGTGTCCATGATGGTCTGCAGGTCGGAACACAGGTGATTCATCATCGTGAACCGGAACATCGCGCGGTTGGTGCCCTTCTCGAAGAAGGCCGACGCGGCGCCGCGCGTCGTCAACACGCCCGCCGTCGCCGCGGGCGGCAATCCGGTCACCGACGACTGGGTGGTCGCGACCAGATGCGCCTTCAAATCGACGCCGTTGGTGTCGAGCGCCTGGTACATGTCGTTGTTGGCCGGTGAATAAGCCGGCAGGCCGAGGCTCGGGTCGGCGATGTAGATCAGGTCGGCCGACAGCAGCGTGTTGAACGGCACGTCGTCGCGCACCATGCCGATCACGGTGGCCGTGTAGTCGTTCAGCGGCGCGAACTCGGTCTGGGCGCGGTTGGTCCACGGCGTCGCGAGATTGCGGATGGTGTCGTTGTAGAACGCCGGGTCCTGGGTCGCGAGCAGCGCCGCGCTCAGGGGATCGGTCTGCGTCATCTGCTGCAGGAGCGCCGGAGGCGCCGGGATGCCGGCGATGCGGTCGTAGATCCGTTCGGCCTGGGTCGGCGTCGTGTTGGCGGCGAGCGCCTGCGTGCAAAGCGGCCCAAGCGCGAGCAGCATGCCGGGAACGGCGCGCAATGCCGATGGTATCCGCCCGCGCCGGCGCGGCCTGGTCGGGATCTGCGCATAGTCGTTGTGCATACGTTCATCCGCTCGATGATGTTGTGAAATTTCCAGTCGGCGCGAATATACGCGGGCCGCCGCCGCCGGCACATGTCTCGACGCGCAGACGTCGGCTTTTCGCGACAGTAACCGCGCGTTGCGCCGCAGCTATATCCTCGTTTTCCATACCGAAGCGCCTCTCGATCCGCCGCCGCGCAAGCTGAGCGGATATCGGGCGGATCTTCTGTGAATGCGTTAACAGATCGACAACGTGCCGCCGCCACAAGATGCCCGAATGATGAACACGTCCCGCCGCCGCGACCGGATCCTGCGTTGCCTGCGAGCGACTGCGCTGCTCGCACCTCTCGCGTTGCTATGGGGCTGCAGCAGCGCGGTCAGCGGCCACGCGCCGGGCCTCGCCGGAGGCCAGACCTTGAGTCCGGGCGAGCTGAGTTTCCCGCTCGCCTACATCAAGCGCCCGGTGCCGAAGACCGACGTCGACGTGCGCGACCAGATCACGTCGACCGCCGGCGGCGACCTCTATATCCGCGACCAGGCGAGCGCGGGCGCGCCCGAGACCAACGTCACGTTCCCGATCACCAAGGGCAAGGGCGACGTACGCGACCTCGACGTGTCGCCGGACGGCAAGAAACTGGTGTTCTCGCTGCGCCTGCCGCTGCTCGCGAACGTGCAGGCCGATCAGCAGCCGACCTGGAACATCTATGAGTACGACGCCACGACGAAGACCGTGACGCAGCTGACGAACGACACCATCACATCCGGTCACGACATCAGTCCGCACTTCCTGCCTGACGGGCGCATCGTGTTCGCCTCGACGCGGCAGACCGCGACCCAGGCGGTGCTGCTCGACGAGAACCGCCCGCAATACCCGGCCCAGACCGAGCGGGGCTTCAATCCCTCCGAGCCGATCTTCGCGTTGCACGTGATGAACGCCGACGGCACGAACATCCACCAGATCACGTTCAACACCGGCCACGATTTCGGCCTGTCGGTGCTGAATGACGGCCAGATCGTCTTTTCGCGCTGGGAGCACGTCAACGGCGTCGACGAGATCAACCTCTACCGGGTCAACCCCGACGGCACCGGCCTCGAGCTCTATTACGGCGCGAACAGCCACGCGACCGGCGTGAACGCGGCCGGCACCAACGACAACGTGATCCAGTTCCTCGACGCGCGGCAGCGGCCGGACGGCCGGCTGCTCGCCATCGACCGGCCGTTCCTCGGCACCCAACTCGGCGGCGACGCGCTGCTGATCGATTCAGACCAGTTCGTCGAAACCAATCAGGCCACCCTCGCCGCGGCCGGCGCCGCGGGTCCGGCTCAAACGAGCGCAACGGCGCTCGGCGTGACCACGGACGCCAACCTGCCGTCGCTCGGCGGGCGCATCGCCTCGGTGTACCCGCTGTACGACGGGACCAACCGCATGCTGATCAGCTGGTCGCCGTGCCTGTTGCTCGACAGCTCGACGACGCCGCCGGCGACGACGGTGTGCCCGGCCGGCGCACCGCCGCCCGCGACCGCGCAGATGGCCCCGCCGCAGTACACCTTGTGGCTGTACGACCTCGACACCGGCGCCTTGAGTCCGCTGCTCTCCGCGGACACCGGCATCATGATTCTCGATCCGGTGATCCTGCAGCCGCGCTCGCCGGCCGTGGCCTACATCCCGGATACGATCCCGACGGGCGCGGCGCTGACCCTCGCCAACGACGGCGTCGGCGTGCTCGAGATCCGCAGCGTCTACGACGTCGACGGCAAGGCGCAGAACCCGGTGACCGGCGCGCCGGTCGATATCCCGACCCTCGCCGACCCGAAATCGACGCCGGCCGCCCAGCTGCCGGTCCGCTTCATCCGCATCGAGAAGCCGGTCGAGATTCCGGACAAGACCGTGCGCAAGATCAACGGCTCGGCCTTCGGTCCCACCGACAAGGGAATGCGCGAGATTCTCGGCTACGCGCCGGTTCAACCGGACGGTTCCGTCTCGGTCCAGGTCCCGGCGAACGTGCCGTTCACGATCGAGCTGCTGGACCAGAACGGACGGCGCGTCGGCCCCGAACACCAAAGCTGGCTGCAGCTGATGCCGGGCGAGACGCGCACTTGTAACGGCTGCCACACGGCGAACCCGGCGCAGTCGACGACGCCCTCGCACGGGCGCGGCGGTCTCACGGCGCCGGTCTATGCGGGCGCGCCGGCCGGCGGCTTCCCCGACACGAACCCGCAGTACGTCGCCAACACCGGCGAAACCATGGCCGAGGCGCTCGCGCGGCTGACCTGCGCTAATCTGAAGACCTGCAGCCAGGTGCTGAGCCCGAACGTCGTCTACACCGACGTCTGGACCGACCCGAGCGTTTCGGCGCCGAACCCGGCGATCTCCTATCTGTATGCGTCGCTGCCGAACGGTCTTGCCGCGCCGACGAACGCCGATTGCGCGCCCTGGGATGCGCGTTGCCGGATCACGATCGAATATCTACAGGACATCCAGCCGATCTGGAATCTGGCGCGCAAGACCTTCGATCCGGTGACCGGCGCGCTGGTGAGCGACCACACCTGCGTGTCCTGCCACAACACGGTGAGCACTGCGAATACGACGCAGGTGCCCGCGGGTCAGCTCGATTTGACGGCCGGCGCCTCCTCGGTCGATCCCACCGTCGTCACCTCCTATGAGGATCTCCTGTTCCCTCATGCCCAGCTGCAGCTTAATATGAACGCGCTGGTGCCCGTCGTCGATCCGGTCACGGGACTCGCCGTGACGGCGCCGGCGCCGATGGCTGCCGGAAGTGCGAATGCTTCGTCGGCCTTTTTCGGCACCCTCGATGGCCAGGTTCAGGGCAGCGTGGATCACACGGGCTATCTGTCCCCGGCGGAGTTGCGGTTGATCTCTGAATGGCTGGACATCGGTGCCCAATATTACAACGACCCCTTCGTCGCGCCCGCGATCTGACACGATGCCGCGCCTGCTGTCGCTGATCCTGCTGCTGCAGGCGTTCGCCTGCGGCGTCGCCCATGCGGCCGGTCAACACCTTCAACTGGTCGTGACGCGGCCGTATCTCGAGATGCGCACCGGGCCCGGACGCGGCTATCCGGTGTTCTACGTCGTCGCGCGGGGCGAGAAGCTCACGGTGCTCTACAGCCGCACCGACTGGTTCAAGGTGCGGGCACCGCGCGGCGAGGAAGGCTGGACTTATCGCGACGAGCTCGCGCAGACGACGCTGCCCTCCGGGGCGCCGGCGCCGGTCCCCGGGTATCCGGACTTCGCGACGCACCGCTGGGAGATCGGCGCCGGATACGGCGTCTACAACCGGCAGAACCTCGTGACCGCCTACGGCGATTTCGGGCTG
Organism: Pseudomonadota bacterium; assembly: GCA_021780475.1. GTDB lineage: Bacteria > Pseudomonadota > Gammaproteobacteria > Steroidobacterales > Steroidobacteraceae > Bog-1198. The sequence continues at coordinate 5,097 of JAJXYR010000252.1, read as the reverse complement.
ACGAGGAGCCTCGATGCCGAGCTCGTGCTGCAACAGGCGTTCGGCACGCTCGACAACCGCTACCTGGCGACCATCGGACTGCGCCATACCTTGATCCCGGAATGGCGTCGATTCTCGCCGACACTCGGCATCGGCACGGGCTATCAATATACGCAGGGCAAGGTGCCGCCCAAGCCCCTCGAGACCAACAATCAGCTGGCCTACGTGTCGGTCGGCGCCCGCGGCTTCATCACCAGGCGGTTCATGTGGCGCTTCGATTGGCGCAGCTACGTCGTGTTCACGAGACAAAATTCCAACGAGGAACCGGAAGAATGGAAATTCGACTTGGCGGTGTTCTTTTAGCGGCGGTCGCCTTGTCCGGCTGCGCCTGGTTCCATCGCGGCGATCACCGTCCCACGCCGCTCGGCGCCGGCGACGGGGCCGGCGCGTCGACGGCTGACCAGACGATCATCGAGCCGCAGGTCACGCGTCGGGTCGTCAAGACGCCGAAGATCAAGGCGAGCGATTTCGAGCTGGGCGCCTATTTCGGCGCGCTCAGCATCCAGGATTTCGGCACGAACCCCGTGTACGGCGCGCGGCTCGCGTACCACGTGACGGAGGACGTGTTCATGGAGGGTTACCTCGCGCGCTCGCGCGCCGGCACGACCAGCCTGCAGGACGTGTTTCCGAACATCACCGTGCTCAGCAACTCTGGGAAGCAATTCACGTATTACGATCTCGACCTGGGATACAACATACTGCCCGGCGAAGTCTTTCTCGGCCGGGGCCGCGCCTTCAACACCGCGCTCTACACGACCGTCGGCATGGGCGACGTGAAATTCGCGGGCACGGACCGGTTCGCGCTGAATTTCGGCGTCGGCACGCGCATCTTGATCACCGACTGGGTGGCGATGCACATGGACGTCCGCGATCATGTGTTCGAGACCGACCTGACCGGCCGGACGAAGAACGTTCACAACATCGAGGCGACCCTGGGAGTCACGGTGTTCTATTGAGGAGGATCATTCGATGCGCACTTTCCCCGTCCGATTCCTGAAGCTTTGCGCCCTCGCGGCGATCGTCGCGGCGTCCGGCGCGCTGGCCGCGTCCGCCGACGGCGGCGCCGCCCCGTCGTTCACGCTGACGACGCCCGCGGGCGCGAGCGACTCGCTCAGCCAGTACAAGGGCCAGGTCGTGATGCTGAACTTCTGGGCGACCTGGTGCGGCCCCTGCCAGCAGGAGATGCCGCTGCTCGACCAGATCTACCAACAATTCAAGCCGGCCGGCTTCACGCTGCTCGGCATCAACGTCGACACCGACAAGTCCGCGGTCCTGAAGCTGCTCGCGCGCAAGCCGGTGAGCTTCCCGGTGCTGCTCGATCCGAAGAACCGCGTCAGCGACGAGTACCACGTCGAGGAAATGCCGAGCACGATCATCATCGACCGCAACGGCGTGATCCGCTACGTGCACCGCGGCTACAAGCCGGGCGATGAAAACGAATACCAGGACAAGATCCGCCAGTTGACCCAGGAATGAGCATGTCCCGCGTCCGTCTCGCGTTGATCGGCACGGCGCTCGTGCTCGGCGGCTGCACCAGCCTGCAGCCCTGGGTGAAGCCCTATCAGCGCGACCGCCTCGCCGATCCGATCATGTCCTGGGACCGGGACGCCGTATCGGCCGCATATATGGACCATGTGCAGGAGGTCCGTGAAGGCGCGCGCGGCGCAACCGGCGCCGCCGGCGGCGGCTGCGGTTGTAACTGATCCTCATGGCAACCCCGGATAAAAAGCTCTCCCGCCTGACCGCCGTCGCGGCGCTGCTGCTCGCGCGCACAGCCGCCGCGGACGTCCTGCCGGACGACCGCGCCGACCTGTTCTACAGCAAGTACAACGGCGGCGGCATGGACATCACCGGCAAGTCCGTCGCGGTGCGCAAGAAGGTGTCGGAACAACTCAGCTTCGAGGGCGATTATTTCGTCGACACGGTGAGCGGCGCGTCGGTCGACGTATTGACGAGCGCGAGCACCATCCACGACCAGCGCACGCAGAAAGGCATCACGGCGAATTACATCCGCGACAAGACCGAATACACGGCCTCGTACACGAACAGCGTCGAGGACGACTACATCTCGAACACCTCGCATTTCGGCCTGAGCCAGGACATGTTCGGCGATCTGACCACGGTGACGCTGGGCTTCACGTCGAGCCGCAACCGGGTCGGCGAGCACGCGAGCACCGGCACCACGTGGCTCGGCCACGCGTACAGCCTGAGCTACCAGGCCGGCGTGTCGCAGATACTCACGAAGAGCCTGATCGCCGGCCTCTCCTTCGAGGTCGACACCGACCAGGGGTATTTGTCGAATCCGTATCGCAGCATCCGCTATGTCGACAATACGCCGAGCAACACCAAGGGCTACGGCCTGGGCCCGCAGATCTATCCGGGCACGCACACCAGCAATGCGGTCGCGCTGCGCGCGAAATATTATCTGCCGTATCGCGCGGCCATCTCCGGTTCGTACCGGTTCTTCAGCGACACCTGGGGCGTGCGCGCCGACACGTTCCAATTGGGCTACACCCAGCCATATCGCAACCGCTGGATCTTCGAGGGCCGCGTCCGCTATTACAAACAGGGCCACGCGAGCTTCTACAGCGATTTGTTTCCGTTCGCGGGCTCGCAGAACTTCATGGCGCGGGACAAGGAACTCGCCGCCTCGACGAACCTGATGCTCGACTTGAAGGCCACCTACGCGTTCCTGCCGAACGGCTGGAAGGTCTTCAAGCGCGCGACCGTGACCGCGGACATCAGCCGAATCCGCTATAAATACAGCGATTTCCGCAATATCAAGAACTACGGCCTGCCGCAATACGCGCCCGGGACCGAGCCCTTGTATCATTTCGACGCGACCGTCATACAGCTCTACATGTCCATGTTCTTCTGACCGGGGAGCGCAGCGATGAATCCTTCCTGTTCGCGCCGGGTTCTGTTGAAAGGTCTGGTCGCGGCGGCCGGTGCCGGTGCCGTGGCGGGCACGGTGCGCGCGGTCGTGGCGGCCCCGGAGGCCGCGGCCCGGCTCGACCCCCGGGATCCGGCCGCGGTCGCGCTAGGCTACGTCACCGACGCCGCAAGCGTGGACCCGAAAAAGGAGCCGAGCTACCTCGCCGGCCATTCCTGTGCGAACTGCATGCAGCTCCAAGGCACGGCGGGCGAGCCGTACCGGCCCTGCGGCGCGTTCGCCGGCAAGCTGGTCGACGTCAAAGGCTGGTGCCGGGCCTGGACTCCGGAGATGTAGCGCGGGCCTCAGCGGCGCGCCTGGTCGCGGGCGCGCACGCCGATCGACGGGAAGTCCGTGAAGAACCCGTCGATGCCGTCATGCAGGTAGCGTTCGATTTCTTCCTCCAGCCGGCCGTGATCGCCGGCGCCTGCGCCGACGCGCAGATCGGGCGGCAGGAATTCATTCTCGGCGCGGAACGTCCACACATGCACGGCGAGCCCCGCTGCGTGCGCCGCGCGCACGGCGTCCGCGGTCGCGAGCGCCTTGGCGATGCCGATCGCGTCGGCGCGGCGCGCCACCTCCCGCAGGTCGCCGAACTCATGCTCGAGGAGTTGCACCAGCGGCAATTTCGTCATCCCGCGCAGCATCCGGAGGTTGACCGGATCGAAGGACTGGATGAACACGCGCGCGCCCCCGGCGCCGCAGCGATGACGTTCGAGCGCGGCGAGCAGCGGCGGCTCGAGCGCGAGACCGAGCGCGCGAAAGTGCGCCGGGTGCTTGGTCTCCGGATAGACCCCGAGCCGCGCGCCGCCGTCACCGCGGCGGCGGTTTTCAGCGTCCGCAAGATCCAGGATCTCCTCGAACGTCGGCACCTCGAGCCGCCCGTCGAATGACGTGTTCCGCGGACGCAAGTCCGGCAGGCGCTCGCGCGCGCGCAGGGTCTTGATCTCGGCGAGCGTGAAATCCTCGGTGAACCAGCCCGTCATCGTCTCACCGTCGATCACCTGGGTGCGGCGCCGGTCCGCGAACCGGGGATGGTCGGCGACATCGGTCGTGCCGCCGATCTCGTTTTCATGGCGCGCGATCAGCACCCCGTCGCGCGTCATCACCAGATCCGGCTCGATGTAGTCGGCGCCCTGTTCGATCGCGACACGGTAGGACTCGAGCGTATGCTCGGGCCGCTCTCCGCTCGCCCCACGATGCGCTATGACGATCACTTCCTTCACGATGCCCCTCCGGCCGATGGTATCGCCGCGCAGTGTACCCGTATTACCATGTGCGGCGAACTTGCGCCGCTGCCGGCGGTCTAATGAAAAATGACGGGATCGTAATTTCCTCGATCCCGCGGGAGTCCCGATGCTGTTCAGAAAAACATTGCTTGCCCTGACCGTGCTCAGCGCTTCCCTCGCCGCCTCGCTCGCCGCCGTCGGCACCGCCCGCGCGGATGCCGGGGATGAAGGCCGGCTGCTGCTCGCGACCCAGGTCGTCGAGGAGATCCAGGGCATGCCGGACCAGCGGGTGCCGGATTATCTGCTGGCGCGCGCCTACGGCATCGCGGTGATCCCGAACGTCACCAAGGTCGCATTCATCTTCGGCGGCGAACACGGGCGCGGCGTGCTCGTGCTCAGAAAGTCCTTGAATGCGCCGTGGAGCAATCCGGTGTTCGTCAGCCTGACCGGCGGCAGCTGGGGCCTTCAGGCCGGCGCCCAGAACTCGGACATCATTCTCGTGTTCACGACCAAGGAAGGCGTCGAAGGGATCACCGGCGGCAAATTGACGCTGGGCGCGGATGCGTCGGTCGCCGCGGGGCCGGTCGGCCGCCAGGGGGCGGCGGCGACGGACATCAATTTGAAGGCGGAAATCTACTCCTACGCGCGCACGCGCGGCCTGTTCGGCGGCATCTCGATCAACGGCACCGTGCTGAAAATCGACAACGACGCGAACGCACGCTTCTACGGCCGCAGCGGCGTGCTGGCTTCGGAGATCTTCTCCAACAGCGCGCCGACCGCACCGCCCGCCGCGCAGCGCTTCCTCGACCGCCTGGCGCAGGCGACCGGCACCGGCATGCGCGCCTCGCCGGCACCGCAGGCCGACACACCCGCGGGCACTTCGCCCGCGGCGGCCCC
>JAJXYR010000087.1 GCA_021780475.1 Pseudomonadota bacterium | reverse complement strand
CGGCGGCGCCACCGCCCGCACCAGGTCGTGCGCGGCCTTCGCGCCGCGACTCCAGTCGATGCGGCCGTCCTCCGGACGGCGGCGGCCGTAATACGAGCCTTGCGCGAGGTCGAGCGGCCGCGACGGCGCGCGGCCCGCGACCAGTGCGGGGAGCGCGCGCGCGAGCACGGTCTCGGCGGCGGCGGCCAGATGGGTCGACACGTCGAGCGCCGTGTCGTTCTCGCCGATCGCGAACGCCTGTTGGTCGACGAGCGCGCCCGCATCGGGCTTCTCGACCATGTAATGCAGGCTCGCCCCGGTCTCGGTCTCGCCGTTCAGGATCGCCCAGTGCACCGGCGCGCGGCCGCGGTACTTCGGCAGCAGCGAGCCGTGCAGATTGAGCGCGCCGCGCGGCGCGAGCGCGAGCCACTCGGGCCCAAGCAGGTGGCGGTAATAGAAGGAAAACAGGAAATCCGGCGCGACGGACCGTCCGACGTCGAGCCACTCCGGGGTGTTCGGATCGGCCGGGGTCTCGACGCGCAGCCCGCGCGCGCGGGCCGTCTCGGCGACGCTCGCGAACCAGCGATTCTCGCCCGGATCGTCCGTATGCGTGAACACGAGGGGGATGTCGACGCCGGCGGCGGCGAGCACCGCGAGGCAGCGTGCGCCGACCTCGCTGTAGGCGAACACGACCGCCCGGGTCACGCCGCAGGATCCTCGGGATCCTGCGAATCGGCCTCCAGGACCCCCTGGACGAGGTAGCGCGGCCGCTCGCGCACCTGGGCGTAGATGCGCCCGACATATTCGCCGAGCAGGCCGATGCCGAACAGCGCGATGCCGACCAGGAAGAACAGGATGCCGAACAGCGTGAACACGCCCTCGACCTGCGGACCGAAGAACAGGCGCTGCAGCGCGAGGTAGACCACCAACAGCGCCGACAGCAAGGAGATCGCCATGCCGATCATCGAGAAGAACTGCAGCGGCACCACGGAGAAGCCGGTGATCAGGTCGAAGTTCAGGCGGATCAGGCTGTAGAGCGAGTACTTCGACGCGCCGGCGAAGCGCTCCTCGTGCGCGATCGGCACCTCGATCGGGCGGATCGCGTACAGGGACGCGAGCGCCGGGATGAAGGTGTTGACCTCGCGCGTCTGATTCAGCGCGGCGACGACCGAACGCGCGTAGCCGCGCATCATGCAGCCCTGGTCGGTGATGCGCACCGGCGTGATGCGTTCGCGCAGCCGGTTGACCGCGCGCGACAGCCAGCGGCGCCACCAGAGGTCCTGGCGCTGCTGACGGATCGTGCCGACGTAGTCGTAGCCCTCGTCGAGCTTCGCCACCAGCTTGCCGATTTCCTCGGGCGGGTTCTGCAGGTCCGCGTCCAGCGTGACGACGTAGCCGCCGCGCGCATGCGCAAGACCCGCCATCACCGCGGAGTGCTGGCCGAAATTCGCGTGGAACAGCACCACCCGCGTCTCGCGCGGCCGCCGCGCGAACTGTTCGCGCAGCAGCGCCGCCGAGCGGTCGCGGCTGCCGTCGTTGACGAACACGCACTCGTAGGGGATGCCGAGCGCATCGAGCGCCGGATAAAGCCGCGCGAACAAGGCGGGCAGCACCGCCTCCTCGTTGTACACGGGGATGACGACCGACAGCTGCGGCGCGGCGCTCACTGATCGGCGGCGACGGCGCCCTGGGCGCGCAACAGCGCGAGAACCTCGCCGGTCTTCTCACGCATCAGGTCGACCGAGCCGCGCGACTCGACGTTGAGGCGCAGCAGCGGCTCGGTGTTGGAACCGCGCAGATTGAAGCGCCATTGCGGAAACTCCATCGTCAGCCCGTCGGTGCGGTCGAGCTTGTCGGCCGCCATCGAGTAGCGTGTCTCGACCGCCGCCATCGCCCGTTTCGCATCGGGTACGCGGTAGTTCAATTCACCGCTCACGGGGAAGGCGCGCTTGCGGGCGCCGACGAGCGCCGACATCGGTCTCGTGGTTTCCGACAGCGCCTGCGCGACCAGCAGCCAGGGAATCATGCCGCTGTCGCAATAGGCGAAGCGCCGGAAATAATGATGCGCGCTCATCTCCCCGCCGTAGAGCCCGTCGACCTCGCGCATCTTCTGTTTGATGAACGCATGGCCCGACTTGCACAGCACCGGCATCCCGCCGCCCTCGCGCACCGTCTCGATCGTGTTCCACGTCAGGCGCGGGTCGTAGACGATGCGTCCGCCCTCTTCATCGCGCAGCAGCATCGTGGCGAGCAGGCCGACGATGTAATAGCCCTCGATGAAGCCGCCCTGCTCGTCGAAGAAGAAGCAGCGGTCGAAGTCCCCGTCCCAGGCGATGCCGAGATCGGCACCATGACGGCGGATCGCCTCGATCGTCGGCGCGCGGTTCTCCTCGATCATCGGGTTCGGAATCCCGTTCGGAAAGTGTCCGTCGGGTTCGTGGTGGATCTTGATGAACTCGAACGGCAGCCGCGGCTCGAGCCGGTCGATCACGAGGCCGGCGCCGCCGTTGCCCGCATTGACGACGATTTTCAGGCGCTTCAGCCGGGTCGTGTCGACGTAGGACAGGAGGTGCGAGATGTAGGCTTCGTTGGTGTCGATCGCGTGGCGCACGCCCCGGTGCGCCGGCGCCGCGAACTCGCCCCGTTCGGCGAGCGCGCGAATCTCCTTCAGGCCGTTGTCGCCGCTGATGGGCTTCGACTGTTCGCGCACGAACTTCATGCCGTTGTAGTCGGCCGGATTGTGGCTCGCGGTGACCATGATGCCGCCGTCGTAGCCGCCGTCGAAGGTCGCGAAGTACACCCCCTCGGTGCCGCAGATGCCGATGTCGTAGACGTCGGCGCCGCCGTCGGTGAGGCCTGAGCACAGCGCATCGGCGAGGCTTGCGCTCGAGAGGCGGATGTCGCGGCCGACGACGACGCGGCGCGCGCCCAGGAACGCGGCGTAGGCGCGGCCTACGCGGTAGGCGACGTCCTCGTTGAGTTCGTCCGGAATCCGGCCCCGCAGGTCGTAGGCCTTGAAACAGGTGATCGGCGTCACGTGTTCGTCCCCTCGCGGCCGTAGTTGTCCTCGAAGCGCACGATGTCGTCCTCGCCGAGGTAGGAGCCCGACTGGACCTCGATGAGGTGCAGCGGCACCTTGCCCGGATTCTCGATGCGGTGGGTCGCGCCGATCGGGATGTAGGTCGACTCGTTCTCCGACAACAGGAAGGTCTTGTCGTCGCGCGTGATGCGCGCGGTGCCGGAGACGACGATCCAATGCTCGGCGCGGTGATGATGCATCTGCAGCGACAGCACACCGCCCGGGATCACGGTCAGGCGCTTGACCTGGAAGCGCTCGCCGGCGTCGATGCTGTCGTAGCTGCCCCAGGGACGGAACACTTCGCGATGCAGCGCCGACTCCGACCGGCCGGCCTTCTTCAAGCGTCCGACCAACTCCTTGACGTCCTGAACGCGCTCCTTCGGCGCGACCAGCACGGCGTCCTTGGTCTCGACGATGATGTGATCGTCCATGCCGACCGCGGCGACCAGGCGGCTGGTCGAATGCACGTAGCAATCGTGGGTGTCGTGGACCAGCGCGTCGCCCAGGAGCACGTTGCCGTCCTCGTCGGCGGGCAGCGCATCGAACAGCGAGGACCAGGAGCCGACGTCGCTCCAGCCGGCATCGAGCGGCACCGTCACCGCGTCGCGGGTCTTCTCCATGACCGCATAGTCGATCGATTCGCTGCGACAGTCCGCGAACGCCTTCGGGTCGATGCGGGTGAAATCGAGGTCGCGCTTCGCGGCGCGGAAGGCCGCGGTCACGGACTCGAGGATGTCGGCGGCATAGTGGCGCAGTTCCTCGAGGTAGCGCGCGGCGGTGAACACGAACATGCCGCTGTTCCAATAATAGTCGCCGGACGCGACGAACTGCGTGGCGACGTCCAACGGCGGCTTTTCGATGAATTCGGCGACCGGATACGCCGGGCCCTCGCCCGCGCCGCGGCGGATGTAGCCGTAGCCGGTCTCGGGTGCGTGCGCGACGATGCCGAAGGTCACGAGCTTGCCCTGGTGGGCCTGATCGACCGCGAGCGCCGCGGCGCGATGGAAGGCATGGACGTCGCGGATCACGTGATCGGCGGGCGCGACCACCATGACGGCATCGCCCGAGATCTCGAGCGCCGCGAGCGCCGCGAGCGCGACCGCCGGGGCGGTATTGCGGCCGACGGGCTCGAGGAGGATCGCGGAGGCGCCGACACCCAGGGTGCGCAACTGCTCGGCGACGGTGAAGCGGTGCGCCTCGTTGCAGACGACGATCGGCGCCGTGGCGCCGTCGATGCCGGCCAGGCGCGCGGCGGTATCCTGCAGCATGGTCTGCCGGCTGGTGAGAGCGAGCAGCTGTTTCGGATACATCTCGCGCGACAGCGGCCACAGGCGCGTACCCGCGCCGCCAGACAAAATCACCGGAATCAATGCACTCACGGGATCCTCACTCTTTGTTCAACCCATGGCCACGGCCGATGGCATGATAACTGAACCCCATTTCCAGCATGTGCGCCGGGTCGTAAAGATTGCGTCCGTCGAAGATCACCGGAGATTTCAGCGCCGCGCGGATCGCCTCGAAGTCGGGGCTGCGGAATTCCTGCCATTCGGTCAGGATCGCGAGCGCATCGGCCCCGGCGAGCGCTTCCTCGCCCGAAGCGCACAGCGCGAGGTCCGCCCGCTCCCCGTAGAGCCGCCGCGCCTCCGGCATCGCCACCGGATCGTAGGCCCGCACCCGGGCGCCCGCCTCCCACAGCGCCTCGATCAGCACGCGGCTCGCCGCCTCGCGCATGTCGTCGGTGTTCGGCTTGAACGCGAGTCCCCACAGCGCGAACGTGCGGCCGGCCACGCTGCCGAAATGGCCGCGGATCTTGTCGAAGAGCCTTCGCTTCTGCGATGCGTTCACCGCCTCGACGGCGCCCAGAATCCGTGCCTCGTAGCCCA
>JAJXYR010000301.1 GCA_021780475.1 Pseudomonadota bacterium | reverse complement strand
AACTCAGCGGCAAATCCGACGGCAGACGCAGATCCGACAGCGTGATCTCCACCGGCGCGGCATCGTACGGAAAGCGGCCGGTCAGCACGGCGAGCGCATGCAGAGCCGCGGCGCGGCGCTGTTGCAGTGCCGGCAGCGACGCGCGGACCGCCGCCAGGTTCGACCGCTGTTGCAGTACGTCGGCGCGGGTGCGCGTGCCGATGGCGTACTGGCGTCGGATTAGGCCGAGCTGTTTGCGTTCGAGGGCGATGACTTCGCGTGTGACCGACAACTCCTCGTTGACCGATGCCAGCTGAACCGCGGTCGCGGCCACATTGGCCGTCAAGGTCAGATAGCTGCCTTCCAGCAGGAATCTCTGCTCCTCGGCCTTGGCGCGCAGTCCCTCGAGCGCGCGCCGCTCGCCGCCGGCGAGGTCGAAGGTGTACGAGAGGCTGATGTCCGTCTGGAATATGTTGGTGATGAATCCTGGAAACCCCGGCGCGATCGAGGCGCCGCTGACCTGGGCGCGCTGCGCGTCCGCCTCGCCTTGCGCCTGCGGCAGCAGCGCCCCCCGGCCGGCGCGCGCGTCCGCCCGCGCGGCGCGCAGCGCGGCTTGTTGCGCGGCGATGCCGGGGTAGTTCGTCATGGCGGAGGCGACCAGGCCGTCGAGCTTGGCCGATCCGAACAGCCTCCACCACTCGCCCGGCAGGTCGCGCCCCGGTAACAAGCGCTGCGGGACGCCCGCCGCGGTTCCGATCGATGTCGACGGCGTGGGCAGCGCTCCGGCGACGTAGCCGCCGACGGCCGGGGCGGCGGGCGCGCGGAAATTCGGGCCCACGGCGCAGCCGGTGGCAACGAGCGCGACGCCGACGCCGGCAAGCGCAGCGCGCCTCACGGGAGGCTCTCCGCGGGACGCTGGAACAGGCGGCCGCCGAAGCGCCTCGCGAGCGCCCGTTCCAGATCGTCGATCCAGGTGAATGCGGCCGGTACCATCACGAGCGTCAGGCCGGTCGAAGCGGCCAGGCCGCCGATGACCGCAAGCGCCATCTGGCCTTGAAATGAGGCCGAGCCGCCGATACCGAGCGCCACCGGCAGCATGCCCGCGATCATCGCGACCGAGGTCATGACGATCGGGCGCGCGCGCTTATGGCCGGCTTCGAGCAGCGCGGTCATGCGATCCTTGCCGGCGCGCATCTCCTCGATCGCGAAATCCACCAACAGGATGGAATTCTTGGCGACGATACCCATCAGCATCAAGATGCCGAGCACGGTCGCAAGCGAAAAGGGACTGTGCGTGACCAGCAACGCGAGCACCGCGCCGCCGATCGACAGCGGGAGGGCCGAGAGGATCGTGATCGGCTGGAACACGCGCGCGAACAGAAGCACGAGCACGGCGAAAACCAAGAGGATGCCGGCGACCATCGCAAGCAGAAAGCTCGTGAACAAATCCTGCATGTCCTTGGCGGCGCCGACCTCGACGATCTGCACGCCCGCCGGCGGATGCTTGAAGATCGGCAGTGCGTGGATCTTGTCCAGGGCGGTGCTCAGTTGGGCGTTGTTGAGGTCCGCCTCCAGTGAGATCCGCCGATTCTGATTGTAGCGGCGGATCCGCGACGGTCCCTGGCCGAAGCTTAAGTCCGCGACCGTCTTGAGCGGCACCGTCGCACCGCTCGCGGTGCGCACGGGGAGATTTTCGATCGTGGCCAGGTCGCGCCGTGCCGATGCGATCAGACCGACGCGGATCGGGATCTGCCGGTCGGGCAGCGCGAATTTGGCGTCGTTCTGCGGCAGATCGCCGATCGTCGCGACGCGCACCGCGTCGCCGATGGCGGCCACGGTGACGCCCAGCTGCGCTGCCTCGTCGAAGTGCGGGTGCACGAGCAGCTCGGGGCGAGCCATGTCGCCGTTGATGCGTGGATCGCGCAGTTCCTTGAGCGTGCGCATCTGGTCGATGGCCTGATGCGCGGTGCGCTCGACCAGCTGGGGATTGCTGCCGACGACGTACAGCGTCAGGTCGCGCCCGCCGCCATCCGACTGGCTTTGAAATGTCATGCGGGCATCCGGAATCACGCGCAGCTCCTTGGTGAGTTCGGCCTCCCACTGCTTCTGGCTGAGCTTGCGCTGCGACGGCGGCACGAGCTGGATGTATATGTTCCCGGATCGCACCTCGCCGTCCTCGTCCTCGCCGATGGACTCGACCACGTTCTCGACTTCGGGGTGGCGGCGCAGGATCCGGTACGCCCGCGCCGACGCCGCGGCGGTCTGTTGCAGCAGCACGCCCGGGGGAAGTTCCACGTGCAGGGTCGAGGACGAGAAGTCGGCGTCGGGCGTGAACGTCTTCGGGATCAGCGCCAGGCCGGCCACCGACGCGGCGAAAATGACGATGCCGGCGAGCAATGTCCTGGTCCGGTGTTCGACCGACCAGCGCAACGCGCGCAGATACCAGTCCATCAGCGGGCCGTCGGCACCGCGCAAGCCGGCGTGCGGCTTGAGCAGGTAGGCCGCCAGCAAGGGGCTTATCAGGCGCGCCACCAGCAGCGACATGAAGACCGCGACCGCCACCGTGAAGCCGAACTGGATGAAGAACTGGCCGATGATGCCGCCGAGGAAACTCACGGGCAGGAACACGGCGATGATCGTCATCGAACAGGCGACGACCGCCAGGCCGATTTCGTCCGCCGCGTCCATCGCGGCGCGGTAGGCGCTCTTTCCCATTCTCATGTGCCGGGTGATGTTCTCGATCTCCACGATCGCGTCGTCGACCAGGACGCCGGTGATCAGCGACAGCGCCAACAGGGTCATCTGGTTGAGCGTGAAGCCGAACCACTGCATGAATGCGAACGTCGGCAGCGCGGCGAGTGGAATCGCGAGCGCGGAGATTGCCGTTGCGCGGCCGTCGCGCAGGAACAGGAACACGATGACCACCGCCAGCAACGCACCCTCGACCAGGGCCTCGATCGACGCATCGTAGGACTTCTGCGTGAACGTCACCGTCGTATACACCTGCTTGAGCGTGATGCCCGGCGTCTCCCTGCCGATCTTGGCGAGCTCGTGCTCGACGTCGTGCAGGGTCGTGACGTCGGACGCGCCTTTTGCCTTGTATACGCCGAAAGTGGTGGCGGGGCGGCCGTTCAGGCGCGAGATGCTGCGCACTTCCTCGGTGCCGTCGTAGACGTCGGCGATCTCGCCGAGCCGCACGACGCGGCCGTCCGGAATCGCCAGGCGCAGGTTGGCGAGCTGCGCGGCCGTGTGCGTGTCGCCGAGCACGCGAATCGACTGTTCGGATCCGCCGACTTGCGAGCGGCCGCCGGCGGCGTCGACGTTGAGGTCGCGCAGGCGTTGATTGACCTCGCCGGCGGTGATGCCGTAGGACTCGAGGCGGGCCGGATCCAGGTCGACGCGCATCTCGCGGTTGACGCCGCCGTTGCGCGTGACTTGAGCGACTCCGGCCACCCCAAGCAGACGTTTCGTGATCGTGTTGTCGACGAACCAGGACAGCTGTTCCTGGCTCATCGTGGTCGAACTGACGGCGTAGTAGACGATCGGGCCGCCGTCGATGTCGATGCGGGCCACCTGCGGCTCTTCGATGCCCTGGGGCAGGTCCGCGCGCACGCGCGCGACCGCGTCGCGCACGTCGGTCGTCGCGCGGTCGATCGGCGTGCCGATGCGGAATTCGACGACGGTCTGGGCGACGCCCTCCGTGGCCCAGGAGGTGATGTTCTTGACGTTGCCGATCCCGGCGACCGCGCCCTCGACCTTCTGCAGGATCTGTGCCTCGATCTCGCTCGGCGCCGCGCCCGGCTCGTTGATCGTGATCTGCACGAACGGCGCCGAGATGTCGGGGTTCAGCGTGATCGGGAGCCGGACGAAGGCGACGATGCCGAACACGGAAAGGACGGCGAACAGCACCAGGGGAAATGCCGGATGAGTGATCGCCCAGGCCGAGATCTTCTTCACGGCGTGACCCCCGCCAGGAACGGAGTGGTCGATACCGCTTCGCCCGGGCGCAGGAAAGCGCCGGCGATGGCGACGACCCGTTCGCTCCCCGTCAATCCGGCGCTGACCAGCAGGCCCGCGGAGCGTGCGCCGGCGACACGGACGCCGCGCCGCTCGACTTTGTCGTCCCTGCCGATGATCAACACGTAGCTGCCGCGGTCATCGTCGAGCACGGCGGTCTGCGGCAGCGTGGCGCCGCGCGTGCGGCCCACCACGATGTCGGCCCGCGCGAAGGCGCCCGGCCGCAGGTCGCGATCCGCCGAAGCCAGCGCGATGCGCACCGTCCCCTGGCGGGTGGCGGAATCGATGACCGCGCCGACCTGCCAGACCGTGCCGGCGAAGCTGCGGGCGATGCCTTCCAAGTGCACGCGGGCCGGCTGGCCGACCGCGAGCCGCGGCATGTCGACTTCGGCGACCTGGCCGCGCATCTCGATTTCGCCGTCGCGGGCCAGATGGAAGAGCACCGTCACGCCGGGCACGGCTATCTGGCCCACCTCGGCACTGCGTGTCAACACGGTGCCGGCGGCGGGTGCGACGATGATGGTGTGCGCCAGGCGATTGCGGGCGTCGGCAAGTTGCGCCTCGGCCGCCTTCACTTTTGCGGCGGCGCTGACGGCGGCCGCGCGCCGTTGTTCGGTCTCTTCCTTGGAGAACAGATCCCGGCCCTCGCGCGCGCGCAGCCATTCCGCCCGCGCCAGGGCGGACGCGGAGCGCGCCTCGTCGAGTGCGGCGTCGGCTGTGTTGACGAGCGCCTGGGCGCCGACCGCGCTCAAGCGCGCGAGTACCTGGCCCTTGCGCACGTGCGCGCCGGCCTCGACCAAAACCGCGGTGATGCGGGCCGAGTCACCCTCGTTGCCGATCGGCACGTCATTGCGGGCGCTGATGAGTCCGGTCAAGGACACCGACCTCTCGACCTCGCCAATTGTCGGCGTGACCACCGTCACGAGCGGCGGCGTGGCGCCGCCCGTGG
>JAJXYR010000183.1 GCA_021780475.1 Pseudomonadota bacterium | reverse complement strand
CGTCGAGCCAGGCTTCGAGCGCCGCCAGGACTTGCGCCGGACGCTCCATCGTCGACATGTGGCCGCAGTCGTCTACGACCGCGAGCCGAGCGCCGCGGATCGCCGCAGCCATGTCCTCGTGACGCGCGAGCGGGCTCCATGCGTCTTCGCGCCCGCATAGCACCAAGGTAGGAACGCGGATCTGCGCCAGCACGTTCTCCGCCGGCGGCCGGTCCAGCAGGGCGCGGATCTGCGCGGCGAAGATTGCCGCGCTCTTGCGTTCGATCATCGCAAGGATGGCATCCATCAGTGGCGCATCCCGCAAACGAAGCGGATGAACCATACCCTGGACCCACTCGAGCCCCATCGCGCGCATGCCGTGCGTCGCCGCCAACTCGAGCAGCCGGCGGCGCTTGCGCGCTTCGTCCTCTCCGGCTTCGCCGGCGGGGCGTGCTTGGTAACCCGTATCGAGCAGCGCAAGCCGCGCGACGCGCTGCGGCGCGGCGCGCAGGATCTCGAGCGCCACGCGCCCTCCCATCGAATGACCGGCGACGCAAAATCGCGCCGGGGCCTCCGACAACACCTGTTGCGCCATCGCGGGAATCGAATCCAACGCGCCATAATCGGCAACGACGCACTTGCGCTGCCTTGAAATCGCGGCGACCTGCGACTCCCAGACCGTCGCGTCGCAGACCAAACCGGGGAGAAAGACCACGGGATCCCGCGCCAACACGTCAATCTCCGCGCAGCGAATAGTCGCGCTGGGTCGCGGCGTAGTCGACGAAGAAATCGAGCGCGGAGGGATCGGCCATCGCGCTGCGGTTGGCGGCTTTCTCCGGCGGCACCCCTTGCAGGATCCGACGCACCGGAACCTCCATCTTCTTGCCGGTGAGCGTCATCGGGATGGCCGGCACGGGAATGATCTTGTCCGGAACGTGGCGCGGCGTGTATTCCCGGCGCAAGGTGTCGCGGATGATCTCGGCGGCGGCCGACGGCTCCGCGCCGGGGGCGAATTTCACGAACAAGGGCATGAAAAACCGGCCATCCGGCAGATCCAGATTGACGATCAGGCTGTCCTCGACTTCCCTTAGCGCGGCGAGCGCGCGATAGATCTCGGCGGTGCCGATGCGCACGCCGTACCGGTTCAAGGTCGCATCGGAACGCCCCAGCACGCAGCAGCCGCCGCTCGCGCTGATGCGCAGGAAATCACCGTGCCGCCAGACATCCGGGAAGTGCTCGAAATAGGCCTCGCGATAGCGCGCGCCGCCGGGATCGTTCCAAAAGCCGACGGGCATCGACGGCAACGGCGCGGTGATCACGAGTTCGCCGACCTCGTCGAGAACGCTCCGCCCGCCTTCGTCGAATGCCTTGACCGCGACACCGAGCGAAGGCGCCTGAATCTCCCCGGCGCGCACCGGCAGCGTCGGCACGCCGCCGACGAAGCCGGTGCAGCAATCGGTGCCGCCGCTGCCGTTGGCGACCCAGAGATCGGATTTGACGTTGCGGTAGAACCAGGCCATGCAATCCGGTGTCGCCGGCGATCCGGCGAGCGAGATGCTGCGCAGACTACCGAGGTCGTAGCGATCGCGCGGAACGATGCCCGCGCGCGACATCTGCTCGACGTAACTGGGGCTTGCCCCGAACATCGTCGCCCTTGCGTCCTCGGCCAGTTTCCACAGCGCATCCGGAGCCGGATATGAGGGACTGCCGTCATAGAGAACCGGCACCGCACCGCAGGCCAGCGTGCTCGCCAGGAAATTCCACAGCATCCATCCGGTCGTCGTGAAGAACAACAGCCGGTCGCCCGGATGCAGGTCGAAGTGGAACGTGGCGTTCTTCATCGTCTCCAGCAGGATGCCCCCGTGCCCATGGACGATCGCCTTCGGCAGACCGGTCGTGCCCGAGGAAAACAGCGTCCACAAGGGGTGATCGAACGGAACCGGCTCGAACGAAAACTCGGCCGCGTCGATCGGCGGATGATCCAGCATCTCGGCCCAACTGAACGCGCCCGGTCGCGGGCGGAGCGCATCGCCCGGGTCCAGGTAGGGCAGATAGATCAGATGCTGCACGCTGCCGAGGCCGGCCAGGATCCGTTCGAGCTCGCCGCGGCGGTCCAGCCGCTTGCCGCCGTAGCGATACCCATCAATGCAGAACAGCACCTTCGGCGACAGCTGCGCGAGCCGATCGAGCACGCCGCGCTCGCCGAAATCCGGCGAACAGCACGCCCAAATGGCGCCGATCGCGGTGGTCGCGAGCATCGCGACCACCGTCTGCGGAATATTGGGCATCCACGCAGCCACCCGGTCGCCCGGCCGAACGCCGAGGCCACGCAGCCGCGTCGCCAGAATGCGCACTTGCGCGCCGAGCTCCGTCCAGGTCATCGGCGCGAGCGGCCGGTCCTCGGACGCGTGCAAGAGCGCGAGCGTGCCATGGCGCTCGGCGCGCAGCACGTTCTGCGCATAATTCAGGCGCGCGCCTGGAAACCACTCGGCGCCGGGCATCGCGCGCCGGCCGAGGACGGCCGCGTGCGGTGTGGCGTCGATCTCGAGGTATTCCCACAGCGCGCCCCAGAACGCCTCGATGTCGTCGACCGACCATTTCCACAGACTCATGTAGTCCGGGAACGACAGGCCGCGATGGCGTTGCAGCCATCGGGTGAACGCCGTTACGTTCGCATGCTCCTTGCGCGCTTCATCCGGACACCACAGAACCTCGCCGGCTCGCATCGCTCGCTCCTACCCGCAATGGACGACCGGACCGCGGCGCGGGTCTCACTCGTCCATTCGCATGCGCAGACTGAGATACCACTCCCGCGGCGGATTGTAGTATCCATCGATGAAGCCGGCTCCGTAATTCGGCTGTCCGGTGGTGACGTAGCGGTCGTCGGTCAGGTTCGTACCCCCCACCGCGACGTCGTACTGGCCCGAAGGCGAGACGAAATGGATCGAGGCGTCGAGCATGCGGCTCGCCGGCCGCCAAAGCTGGGGTGTGTTCAAGGAGTCGTTGAACATGCTCGACGTGTACGTGAACACTGGCAGGAAGCGGATCTGGGCCGAGCTCGACAACACGTAGTCGTACTCCGGATCGAACGTGAACTTCCACTTCGGCGTCTTCGGCAATTTCGCGTCCAGCGGCGAGTTCCCGTAGCCGGCCAGGCCGCAGATCGGCGGACCTGCCGGGCACACGGTCGTGCCGTCCGGCAGCGCGTACTGCGGGAAGTTCGCGTTCGCCGCGACCGACGTGTAATAGGCGTCGAGGTACGAGGCCGAGCCGTTGAGCCTCAAGCCGGTCTCCCCGATCAAAGACTCGAACTGCATCTCCCACCCGCGAATCTTGGCGTTGCCCGCGTTGGTCAGCACCGGCGAGATTCCGCGTTGGATGTTAAGCTGGATACTGTCGAAGTTCGTGTCGAAGACGTCCGTGTTCACGATCAAGTGGCGATTGAACCACGCCGACTTCAAGCCGAGCTCCCAGGACTTTGACGTCTCCGGTCCGTACTCGGCATCTTTCGGCGTCGGGATCACTGCCTGCAGACGCGTCGTCCAGCCACCCGCCATGAAGCCCTTGCTCCAGCTGACGTAGGCCATCACGTCGTCGTTGAAGTGGTATTGGATCCCGCCGGTCGGATCGAAGATGCGCCATTGTTGGCTGTCCGGTATCGGCGGAAAGTATCGATTGTAAGCCTGCCCGGTGATGATCGGGCCCAACTGAGAGCCGAGCGGGAACGAGTTGAGATCGCTCTGGCCGCCGAGGAAATAGGCTTGGGCATCGGTGTAGCGTCCGCCGACCGTAAAGCCCCAGTGCTTCGTCGGATTGTAGTCCGCATGGAAGAAGCCCGCATAGTTGACGTTCTCGGCGTCGTTCGAAACGTCGTACACCTGGAGCAGTCCCTCGAAGGGGACATAGTCGTGTACGTAACCGGCTTCCTTGAAGTAATACAGGCCGGCGACGTAGTTCAGCCTGTCGTTGAGCGCATGGCCGAGCAGTTGGAACTCCTGCGAGATCTGCCACTGGTGTTGATCGTCGGTCACCTCGAACATTGTCTCCGGCGTTCCATCCAGATCCGTGCCGATGTGCCAGCGCAACTGGCGGTAGCCGGTGATCGATTTCAGGCTGAGACTGTCGTTGATCTCGTACGCGCCCGTCGCGGAGAAACCGAACACGTCGTTGCGGGCGAAATTCGGGCCGCTCGCATAGGTCGTGCCGAGATTGCCGGTGGTGGATGCCGCGTTGCCGAGATAGATGCGCGGGTTGTTCGTGCCGAGATAGGCCGTGCCTGGATGATTATTGTAGTTGTACGGTCCCGGCGGCCCGCCGACGTAACCCGCGCCGAGCAGCGGGGCCCCGCCGATCGACAAGCCGGGCACCTGAGCCCGGGGCTGCGCACAAGCGCCCGCGAACAGATCGTTCGGCGGCGAGCCGACGCCGAAAACGCCGAACGACGCGCCGGCAATCGCCGACGGCAGCGTTGCGGCGCTATTGCCGATGCACAGGTTGTAGAGCGTCGAGAACGTCGCGGACAACAGATTTCCCTGGAACGCGCCCAAAACGACGTTCGGCATGGCCGTCTGGTTCTCGTGCGACCAGTCGCCGGTAAAGGTGAACTTCAACCTGTCGCTCGCGAACCAGAGCACCTTGGAGCGCACCGTCGTGAGTCCGGTGCCCCCGTATTCGCTCGCGGTCTGATAGCCGGACTTCGGGTAGGCGGTCTGCGGATCGACCATGTACGGCGCCTGCCCGAAGGGAGAACTCGTCGGATACGGGACGACCCGCTGCCAGCCGTTCTGATTCTGGCTGCCGACGGTGATGCTCGAGAGGAGCTTGTCCTTGATGATCGGAATGTCAGCCGTGAACGCGATGTCGCGGCGGTCGAACCGTCCGGTGGTGACTTGGGCGATGAAACGCGGTTTGTTCCCGGGCGTGTGGGTGATGATGCCGATCGCACCGCCGATGGTGTTGGCCCCGAACA
>JAJXYR010000137.1 GCA_021780475.1 Pseudomonadota bacterium | reverse complement strand
GGCGCCGGCGATCACCACGCCGAACGGCCCGAAACGTCCGGCGCCGGCGCGGGCGGCCGCATCGACGGCGGCCAGATCGCGGACGTCGGCGCTCTGCGCGAGCACGCGGCCCGGGAACTCGGCGTCGAACTCGCGTTCCGCCGCGGCGAGGCGCCCGGCATCGCGCGCGACGATCACCACGTTCGCGCCGTGTTCGAGGAAGCGGCGGGCGATCGCCTTGTTGATCCCGGAGCTGCCCCCCGTGATGAAAGCATTGCGATCCCGCAGCCGGCCGGGCGCGAAACTCGATTCACTCATCGCCGCCCCTCCCGGGCGCGCGCGCCAGCACCATGCGCTCGACCTTCTTGATCATGTGCATGTTGACCTCGGTCTGGGACCACAGCCCGCGGGGCCGGAACCAGGTGGCGACCCAGGTGATCATTCCGCCGATCGACACCGCGGTCAGGAGCGCGTCGTCGACGTCGAAAACGCCGGATTTCGTACCCGCTTCGAGGAGCTTGGCGAGGCGCACGCTGAATTCCTTGCGCAGCGTCATCAGCTGTTTGGCCTCCTTGCGCTCCAGGTTCTTCTCCTCGCGCAGGTAGACGACGATGTATTTCTGATGCGCGATCACGATCGACGTGACCTGTTCGATGATCAGCCGCAGCATCTCGCGCGGCGGCAGGCCGCTCGCGAGCGCCTCGTCCAGCGACTCCAGGGATCTGGAGATGCCGACGTGGCAGATCGCGTTCAATATCTCGCTCTTGTTCTTGAAATACGAGTAGATGAACGGCTTGGTGACGTGCAGTCGCTCCGCGATCGCATCGAGCGTGGTCGCCTCGTAGCCCTGGGAGAAAAACAGCTCGCGCGCCTCCTCGAGGATGCGCAGACGCTTGAACTCCTGGACCTCGGTCTTCAATTGGGGGGGCTTCACGATGGCCTACTATAGCGGCTGGGCCGAGGTTTCCATAGGCGCCGCGGCGGCCGGGCGCGCGCCTTTAGAGACGGTCGCGACGGATCACGATCCCCGCCTTTTCGCGATCCCAGGTGTCGGCGGTCACTCCCTCGGCGCGCAGTTGCGCCTTAAGCACCTTCGAGGAGGGAGTCTTCGGCAGCTCCGCGAGGGTGCGCACGTAGCGCGGGATCATGAAATACGCGAGGCGCTCGATCAGGAAGTGGATCAACGCCGCGGGGTCGACGCGGCGGCCGGGCGCCGGCGCCACCACGATCAAGACCTCGTCCTCGCCGTATTCGGACGGAACGGCGAGGGCGGCGCACTCGCGCACATCGGCGAAAGCGAGGACCTCGGCCTCGACCTCGAAGGAGGAGATGTTCTCGCCGCGGCGCCGGATCGCATCCTTCATCCGGTCGACGAAGAAGAAATTCCCATCCGCGTCCCGGCGAAACGCATCGCCCGTGTGGAACCAGCCGTTGCGCCACGCGCGGGCGCTCGCTTCAGGCGCCTTGTGGTAGCCGTGGCTCATCGCCCAGGGGCGGTCGGTGCGCACCAGCATCTCGCCCACGCTCCCGAGCGCCACCTCGCAGTCGTGTTCGTCGACGAGGCGCACGTCGACTCCGGCCCGCACCCGGCCGCAGGTGCCGCGCACGCCGGGATTGGGCGCCGACACGATCGGCGAGGAGATCTCCGTCATGTTGAAGATCGTGTAGACGTCGACGCCGAAGCGCCGGTGAAACTCCTGCGCGCCCTCGATCAGCGGCACGATGAAGCACGTGCGCACCTTGTGCGCCCGGTCGTCCGCGGCGGGCGGCGCCTTCGACAGGAACGTCGCCATCACACCGAGCAGGAAGATCGCGGTGACGTCGTGCTCCTTGACCATCGGCCAGAAGTTGTCGGTCGAAAAGCGCTCCGGCATGACGATCGAGCCGCCGCGCGCCAGCATCGCGAACGCGAGGCCCATGCCGCCGATGTGGAACATCGGATTGTTGACCAGAAAGCGGTCCTCGCCGGTGACGAAGGGCCAGGATTCAGGGCCGGGATTGGTGTACATGTGCAGATAGGAGGACAGCACCCCCTTCGACGGTCCGGTCGTGCCGGAGGTGTAGATCACCGACTGGGTGTCCCAGGGCTCGATCGGCCGCTCGAGCGGCGGCGGCGCCGCGGCGCCGCCGACGAAATCGGCGTACCCGGTCGAGGGCAGCGGCGGGTCCGCGGCGGCCGCGCCGTCGCCGACGATGACGAGGTGCGCGAGTTGCGCGAGCTCGATTCCCCGCAGCCGTTCGACGAGGCTCGCATGCACCACCGCGACGCGCGCGTCCGAGTTCTCGATCACGTGTTCGAGCAGCCGGCCGCGGTAGGCGGTATTGATCGGCACGAACACCGCGCCGAGGTAGTTGATGCCGTAGTAGGTCGCCAGCATCTCCGGCGTCGTCGGCTGCCAGGCGAGCACGTGGTCGCCCTGTTTGACGCCGAGGCGCGCGAGGCCGGCCGCGACCCGCGCGGCGTGATCGCGCATCTCGGCGAACGTGTATCGGCGCGCGGAATCGAAGATCGCGTAGGTCTCGGCGCCGCGCTCCTCGGCCCAGCGGTCGAGCAGATAGCGCACCACGCACACTTCGCGCGGCGGTACCCGCGGATCGGCATGGCCGGACCCCGAATTCGCTGTAGCAACCTGGCTCGACACGATCATCGACGTACTCCCACAGGGGCGCGCGCCAACCGGCAGCCGCCCGACGAATGAATCTACCGCCTTATCATTGTTGTTTCCTGCCGGTAATTATTTGTACACCATTGGTAGTCTGAGTACAATTCCTCGATAGCTTGCCAATCCACGACGGCCGGGGGGTCTGGTGCCATGTACAAGTCCACGATCGAATTATCGCCGATGCAGCGTGTCTACAGCGGCCGGCCCGCGGCCGAGGCGCTCGCCGAGGAAGCGGAGCGGCAGGGGGCGAAGCGCGTCTTCCTCATAGCCAGCAACACGCTCGCCAACAAGACCGACGAGGTTGCGCGCATCAAGGCCGCGCTCGGCGCGAAATGCGCCGGTGTCTTCGATTCGATCCGGCCGCACGTGCCGCGCGAGGACGTCTGCGCCGCCACGGCCGCGGCCGAACGCGCGGCGCCGGACATGCTGGCCTCGATCGGCGGCGGCTCCGTGTCCGATGCCACCAAGATAGTGAACCTCTGCCTCAAGCACGGCCTGCGCACCCCCGAGTCGATGGAGGCGTTTCACATCGTCGTGCATCCGGACCGCACGATCACGGCGCCCGCCTTCGCGGGACCCGACCTGCCGGTCGTGCTGATTCCGACGACGCTGTCCGGCGGCGAATTCAACGCCCTGTCCGGCGCCACCGACAAGAAGGTCAACGTCAAGCAGGGCTACGTGCATCCGGCGATGATGCCGCGCGCGGTGATACTCGATCCGGCCGTGAGCGTGCACACGCCCGAGTGGATCTGGTTCTCGACCGGCGTGCGCTCGCTCGATCACTGCTTCGAGACGCTGGGCTCTCTCGGCTCGAACGATTACTGGGACGGCATGGCGATGAACGGACTGCGGCTGCTCGCGCAGGGTCTGGTCGCGACCAAGGCGGACTACAAGGACCTTGGCGCGCGCCAGCAATGCCAGATGGGCGCCTGGTGTTCGATGGTGGCGATCGTGGCCGGTCTGCCGATGGGGATCAGTCACGCCGTCGGCCACGCGCTCGGCGGCTCGTTCGACGTGCCGCATGGTTACACCTCCTGCGTGATGGCGCCGTTCGCGCTCGAATTCAACGCCGACGTCAACGGCCACCGCCAGGAGCTGATCAGCCTCGCGCTCGGCGAGCCCAAGACGCCCGCGCACGTGCTCGCCGACCGCCTGATCCGCTCGCTCGGCATGCCGCGGTCCCTCGGCGCCGTCGGCCTGAAGCCGGAGAATCTCGATGCGCTCGCGGGCTATACGCTGCAGGACATCTGGTGCGGCACCAATCCGAAGCCGATCAAGGACCGGAGCGCGCTGATCGAGTTCCTGCGGCGCGCGATGTGACCGATCCGGCCGCCCTCGCCGCGAGGCTGCTCGACGGCGACCGGGCGGCCCTGGCGCGCGTGATCACGCTGATTCAGCGCGACCCGCGCGCCGCGGCCGCGCTCGATCCCCTGCTCGCGCCGGCGACCGGCCGCGCCTACACGATCGGCGTCACCGGTGCGCCGGGCGCCGGAAAATCCACGCTGGTCGGCGCGATGCTGCTCGACGCGCTCGGCCGCGGCCAGTCGACCGCGGTGATCGCCCTCGATCCCGAATCGCCGCTGACCGGCGGCGCGATCCTGGGCGACCGGCTGCGCATGGAGCGCGCCGCGATCGATGACCGCGTCTTTCTGCGCTCGGTGACCGCCGACGCCCGCGGCGGCGGCCTGTCGGCGGCGGCGCCGCTGATCGTGCGCGCGCTCGATGCCGCGGGCTGGCCGTGGATCGTGCTCGAGACGGTCGGCGTGGGCCAGTCCGAACTCGCGATCGCCGAGGCGGCCGCGACCACGATCGTCGTGCTGACACCGGGGGCGGGCGACGAGGTGCAGGCGATCAAGGCCGGATTGATGGAGATCGCCGACGTGTTCGTCATCAACAAGGCGGATCACCCCGGCGTCGCCGCGACCCGTCGCGACGTCGAACAGGCGATCGCGCACGCCCGCGGCCGCGCCTGGCGGCCGGTGCTCGTCGAGGCGGTCGCGACCGACGGCCGCGGCATCGCGCCGCTATGGGATGCGATATTCGCGCACCGCGCGCACCTCGAGGCCACGCAGGCGCTCGCCGATCAGCGCCGGCGCTTCCTGAAGCTCGCGGTGCGCACGCTCGCCGCGCGCGCGCTCGACGCGCGGCTCGAGGCGTGGATGAACGGCGAGAGCGGGCGCGCTCTGATCGAGCGCGTCGAGCGCGGCGAGGCATCGCTGCCCGGCGCCTGCGCGGAGGTCTTGGGTGGACTTCAGGGCGGGGCCGCGTCCGGTTCCGCGTGAACCTGCGTCAGGCGCCGCGCGGCGTCGACGATCGCCTCGAGCGAGGATCCGGGCGGATAGGTTTCGACGCCGAGTTCGCCGAGCCGCCGGCAGGCGGACGGCGGCAGCACGCCGCCGGCGAATATCGGCAGCTGCGGACGCGCCGCGCGCAGCTCGCCGATCACCCGCTCGACGACGAGCGTGTGGCCGCCGACGTTCAGTCCGACCAGGTCGACGTCCTCATCGACGGCCGCGCGGACGATCTCCGCGCCGCTGATCATGCCGCCCATGATCACGTGAAAGCCCGCGTCGCGCAGTGCGTGCGCGACGACCGACAGCCCGCGCCAATGGCCGTCGAGAGCCGTTTTGACGAGCAATATCCTGCGCTGGCCGGCCGTCATCAAACGAGCTCCGGCGTTTGCCAGTCGCCCCAGACCGCGCGATAAACCTCGCCGATTTCGCCGAGCGTCACCTCCTGGTCCAGCGCATCCATCATCGCGGGCATGATGTTGGCGCTTCCGCGGCAGCGTGCCTCGAGCGCGACCAGCGCCTTGCGCGCGCCCTGTTCGTGGCGCTCGCGCCGCACCGCGCGCAGCCGCTCGAGGGCGACGTCATAGGCGTCGTTCACCCCGGGGAATCCATCGACGACGAACGGGGAGACGTCGTCGGTGAAGTCCGTGACCCCGACGACGACGCGCCGGCCGGATTGTTCATCGGCGAATTCCTTGATCTGATTGGCGCGCGCCCGCGCGTGAAGCCAGCCCGAGTCGAGGGTGGCGAGGAACCCGCCCTGGGCGGCGACCTCGTCGACGAAGCTCCATGCGCGCCGTTCCAGTTCGGCGGTCAGCGACTCGACGTAATAGGATCCGCCGAGCGGATCGGCGACCGCCGCGAGGTTCGTCTCGTGCTGCAGGATCTGCTGGATGCGCACCGACATCTGGTGCGCGTGTTCGCTCGGCACCGACAGCGCCTCGTCATATCCCGACACGCCGAGGGATTGTGCGCCGCCGAGCACCGCCGTCAGCGCCATCAAGGTGCCGCGGACGATGTTGTTGAGCGGCTGCTGGTAGGTCATTTTCGATCCGGACGTGACCACGTGGATCCGCAGGCGCAGCGCGCGCTCATCGCTCACCCCGTAGCGCTCGGTCAGCAGCCGGTGCCACATCTTGCGCGCCGCGCGCAGCTTCGCCGCATCCTCGAAGATATCCATCGTCGTGCGGAAATTCACGCCGCCGCAGCGCGACGCGGCGGCGGTGATGTCCATGCGCCCGCGCCGGCGGATCTCGTCCAGGTATTCGATCGCGTTCGCGACCAGCGCGCCGAGCTCCTCGTAGGCGTTCAGGCCGGTGTCGCCGCCGTTGTAGGCCGCGATCGACACCGGCACCCATTTCGGCAGGTGTTCACCGCAGAACTCGATGATGTCGGCATTCAGCCGCAGGCCCGCCTGAGTCGGCACCTGTTGCTTGGTCACGCACCCGAGATACGTGAGGAAGAAGTCGCTCTGGCCCGTGCCCGGCAGGCTCGCCAGATCCAGGCCGCGGCGCCGCGCGACGGTCCAGTACGCGGCGAGCGCGAACGGCCCGTGTTGGACCACCGCGCCGCCCGCGTGGCCGTAGGTCGTCTCGATCGGAATTCCGTCGAGGCACAGGTGCGTGTCACGCACGCTCTGCATCGGCGCGCCGGTCATGCCGACGTCCTCGCGGCGCGCGACGACATCCGGATGATCGACGTTGTAGAGATGATCCGCCGTACTGCGGTCGTGTTCCATCAGGAACCCGGTTTCGCCGGTCTTCAGCAGGAACTTGATGCGTTCGTTCTCATCCTCGGGCTTGCCGTAGCCGGACAGCTGGAATATGCGCCAGGGCTTCGTGCGGTAGCCTTGGGCGAAGCAGCCGCGGTGGAACGGCGCCTCGCCGGGCAGGATGCCGATGCTGGCTCGATGGTCCGCGGGCACGTCCTCGATCCCGTAGGCGGCCCGCAACGGCAGACCCGACTGGCTGGTCGGATTCGGCGGGGGCTGTCGATCGTGGGCCATGACTCACGCTGTTCGGAGGCGCGTAATGCGCGGTTTACTGATAGTATCAAAAATCTACCGATAGTGAAACGCAGCATCCAACGGCTTGGCTGCGGGGCAAAAGGGGGGGGGAAGCGATGAACACGGGCCTGTTGAATCAGCTGTATTCTGTTGCCGGCAAGACGGTATTGATCACCGGCGGCGGCGGCGGCATCGGCCGCATGCTGGCGCGCACGTTCCTGGACGCGGGCGCGCGCGTGTACATCACCGGCCGCAAGGCCGAGGGATTGCAGGCGGCGCGCGCCGCGCTCGGCGACCCCGGGGAACTGCGGCTCCTCGCCGGCGACCTCGGCCACGCCGACGGCGTGCGCGCGATCGTCGAGGCGTTCCGCCGGGAGGAACCGCGGCTGCATGTGCTGGTCAATAACGCCGGGCGCACCTGGGGCGCGCCGTTCGAGTCGTTTCCCGACAGTGCGTGGCAGAATGTGTTCGAGGTGAACGTACACGCGCCGTTCGCGCTGGCGCAGGGGCTGCTCGGATCGCTCGAAAGCGCGGCGAGCGACGAGGATCCGGCACGCGTGATCAACATAGGCTCCGTTTATGCCGAGACCACCGAGGTGATGCAGGCCTACTCCTACACGGCCAGCAAGGCGGCGCTGCACCAGTTGACGCGCGTCATGGCGCGCGAGCTCGCGCCGCGGCGGATCCTGGTCAACGCGATCGCGCCCGGCCTGTTCCCGTCGAACATGACCGAATTCGTGCTGAAGAACCCCGAGCATCGCGATGCGACGCTGGCGTCGATCCCGCGCGGCCGCGCCGGCACCGCCCTGGACATCGGCGGGCTCGCGATCTTTCTCGCCTCGCGAGCCGGGGCGTACGTCACCGGCGCCGTCATTCCGCTCGACGGCGGACTGCTGATCAATCATTGAGGGAAGTGACGATGCCGTCCGCATACCAGACGCTGTCGATCCGCAAGTCCGGCCCCGTCGACTGGCTGACGCTCGACCGCCCGGGCGCGCTCAACACGATGAATGCCGCGATGATCGACGAGCTCGGCGCCTATTTTTCCGGCCTGGAGGCGGATCCCGACGTGCGCGTCGTCGTGATGCGCGGCGCGGGCGGCCAGTTCTGCGCCGGGCTCGACCTGAAGGATTTCGGTCCGCGGATCGAATCGCTCGACATGAGCGCGCTGTTCGCGTCGCAGCGGCGGCTCAGCCGGCTCGTCCTCGCGATGCGCCGTTGCCCGCAGCCCCTGATCGCGCTGCTCGAGGGGGCCGCCTGCGGCGGCGGCTTCGCGCTCGCGCTCGCCGCCGACATCCGCTATTGCGCGCCCGATACGCGCATGAACTGCGCCTTCATCCAGATCGGCCTCACCGGCGGCGACATGGGTGCGAGCTATTTCCTGCAGCGGCTCGTCGGCGGTTCGGCCGCGGCGGAACTGATCATGACCGGGCGCTTCCTCGGCGCGGAGCGCGCGGCCGCGCTCGGCCTGGTGTCGGCGGTCCTGCCGGCCGCGGAACTCGAGGGCGCCGCGGACACGCTCACCGCCGAGATGCTGCGCACCGATCCGCTCGCGCTCGCGCTGACGAAACAGGCCTTGAACGCCAATGGCGCCGCGCAGTCCCTCGAGGCGGCGCTCGAAATCGAGGATCGGCAGCAGGTGATGATGGCCTCGCGGCCGGAATTCGCCGCGCGCATCAAGGCGTTTCTCGCCAGGCCCCCCCGGCGCTGAGGCGCCGGAGGGGAGCGGTCGTCCGCGGTCGCTAGAACTTGTAGCCCAGCGTCACGCCGTAGGTGCGCGGCGGCATCACGGTGCCGACGCGCACGCTCGCATAGAGCGGCGCACTGATGATGTTGTTGGCGATCGCGAACTTGTCGGTCGCGTTGCGGATCCAGGCGGTCGCCGACCAGTGCGCATCGTCCGAGTCCCAGCCGGCGCTCGCGTTGACGAGTCCGTAGCCCGGCTGCGTCGCGTCGCCGTTGTTGAACTCGGTGAAGTAGATGCGTCCCTGATAGGCGTCCTCCGCGCGGAAGTGCAGGGTGCCGGCGCCGCCCGTGAGGGGCACCGAGTAGTCGAGCGCGACGCGCGCGGTGTACGGAGGCGCGTTGTCGAGGTAATTGCCGGCGACGCTGGTCTGCGCGAAGCCGTTGCGGTAGTCGCCGGTCGTGAACGCCGTGTACTTCGCGCTCAGATAGGTCGCCGCGAGGTCGAGTTCGAGCCGCGGCGTGAGTTTCGCCGACAACTCGGTCTCGAGGCCGTAGTTGCGCGCGGAGGCCGCGTTGACCGTCGTCACGACGCTCTGCGCGTTGACGAACCCGACCTGCAGGTCCTTGTAGTCGTAGTAGAACGCGGCGGCGGTGAACTGCATCCGGTCATCGAGCAGCTTCGCCTTGTAGCCCGTCTCGTAGGCCCACACGTACTCCGGGTTGATCACCGGGTTCTGGCTGCCGACGTTGATGACGCCGGACTTGAAGCCGCGGTTGACGCTCGCATAGAGCATGCGGTTCGAGTCGATGTGGTACTCGAGCAGTAATTTCGGCGTCACGGCATTCCAGCTCGCGGACTGATCGGTCGGCGTGTTGACGCCGAGCGCGTCGAAGATGAAGCTGCCGGTGCCCGAGCGGGCCTCGTGGTTGAAGCGCACGCCCGCGGTCAGGTCGAGTTTCGAGGTCAGAGCGTAGGTCCCCTGGACGAACACGCCGTAGGCGTTGGTGGTGACCGTGCCGAGCTGCCAGTAGTTGCCGTTGTCGAGGGCGTTGCAGGCGACCGCCGCGTTGGCGACCAGCGGCGAACAATTGCCGCCGGTCAGCAGCACGGCGATGCCGGTCAGCGGCACCTTGACGCTGCCGTAGAGCCGCTCGTGAAAGAAGCTGAGTCCGGCGAGCCAGTCGATGCCGGCGGCCTTTGTGCTCAACGTGAAGTCCTGGGTGTAGGACTCGCTCACTTCGTCGTACAGGTTCCGTCCGTACAGATGGGCGTCGGACACCGCGAGGTCGTCCTCGTTGTGACGCGAGAAGTTGCGGTAGGACGTGATGCTCTTCAGTTCATAGCCGCCCGGCGACCAGTCGAGGATCGCCGTCGCGCCGATCCCGTGCCGCTTGTTGACCGGATCGACGCTCGACCAGATGTTGTGCAGGTTCGGGTTGGCGGTGCCGCAGCAGTCGAAAATGGTCTTGCCGCCGTAGAAGGCCTCGGCCGGAAGTCCCGCGTTGGTCGTCACCGTCGGGCCGAAGTAATGGAACGCGTAGTTGTCGTCGTTCTCATGCATGTAATCGACGATGAGGTCCGCGACCAGGCCGTTGCCCGGCTTGATGCGCAGGCTCGCGCGCACCGCCTGCGCCCGGCGATTGTCGATCGGCGTGCCGGTGTACAGGTTGCGCCCGTAGCCGCCGTGATCCTCGATCTTGGCCGCGATGCGCCCCGAGACCACGTCGTTGAGCGGTCCGCCGATCGCTCCCTCGAAGGTCTTCGCGGCGAAATTGCCGAACGTGAGGTTCGCGTATCCGTCGAGGTGATCGGTCGGCTTCTTCGTGATCATGTTGATCACGCCCGCGGTCGCGCTTCTGCCGTACAGCGTGCCCTGGGGGCCGCGCAACACCTCGACCCGCTCGAGGTCGTAGAAGCCGGACAGCTGCTCGGCCGGGCGGGCGATCTGCGCGCCGTCCTGGAGGAAGGCCACCGCCCCGTCGCCGCCGAGATCGATGCTGGTGAGGCCGATGCCGCGGATGAACGCGCGGTTGACGCCGAATTGGTTGCCGACGGACAAGTCCGGCACGGCTTCCGCCAGGTCCGCCATGTTCTGGATCTTGCCGGCGCCGAGCGCGCTGGCGGTGACCGCGGACACCGAGGCGGGCGTGTTGATCAGCGTCTCGGCGCGCTTGGTCGCGGTGACGACCACTTCCCGCAGCACCGCGTCATCCTGGCCGGCGCCGCCGGTCTGGTTCTGCGCGAGAACCGTGGTGCAGCCGAAACACACGAGCGTTGCCGCCAGCATCCGCGCGACCCGCGGACGCGTCGGCGCGAAATACGAATTCAACATGAGTACCCCCTCGGAACGTCAGCCAGCGAATCAGGTCAAGACGATTATTGTCGGAACCTACCATTGGTATGATTTCATTTATACTCAGGCAAGGGAAGAGATATATAGGAAGAAAAATGCCTGACGCATCGCAGCACGCCGCTCGGCATGCCGTTGTTGCGTTTGATCCTCACTCGCGTGCGGCGCGCTGTCGGCCAGGAGGTTCCCGTGGATCGGATCAGAGTCGGTGATGCGGTGATTCATCGCGTGGAGGAGTGGCGCGGCACGTTCATGACGCCCCAGACCCTGTTCGTCGGTTATTCCGACGAGGCGTACGCCGCGAGCAAACCCCTCGTCGCCGGGCCGTACCTCGACGGCGAAACCGACGCGATCGACGCGCGGCTGCAGAGCTGGGTGGTCGAGGTGGGCGGCCTGCGGGTGTTGATCGACACCGGCGCCGGCAACGACAAGACGCGCCCGGGCATTCCGCTGTTCGGCAACCTGCGCACCCCGTTCCTCGCGCGCCTCGCGGCCGCGGGCTTCACGCCCGCCGACATCGATCTGGTGATCTGCACGCATTTGCACGTCGACCATGTGGGCTGGAACACGCGGCTCGACGCCGGCGAGTGGGTGCCGACCTTTCCCCGCGCGCGCTACGTGTTCCCGCTTCCGGACGCCGAGTACTGGGATCCGCGCAACCGCGAGCGCTACCCGCCCAAGATCGGCGAGGAGGTCAATGCCGGCTTCTTCGACGACAGCGTGCGGCCGATTCTCGAGCGTGGCATCGCCGAACTCGTCGCCGGACCGCAGGATCTGACGGCCCATCTTCGGCTCGAGCCGGCGCCGGGCCACACGCCCGGCAGCCAGACGATCACCGTCACCAGCCGCGGCCGCCGGGCGATGTTCGTCGGCGACATCCTGCACCATCCGCTGCAGATCATGAATCCGTCCTGGAACAGCATCTTTTGCGAGGATGGCGCGCGTGCCCGCGCGAGCCGGCGCGCGGTGCTGGAACGGGCCGCGGAAGACGAGGCTATAATGATTCCGGCCCATTTCGCAGGAGATCACATGGTGCGCGTCGTCAGATCGTCGGACGGCTTCGTGCCGGCGCCGGCGAACCCGTGACGGCGCCGCCGGCCGCCGCGGATCCGGACCGCGCCGGCCTGATCGCGGGGCGCGTCGAGCGCTTCGTGCGCGACGAGATCAGCCGCTACGAACAGGACGCGCGCTGGACCGCGCACGGGCCGAGCGAAGCGCTGGTGCGCGAGATGCGCGCCAAGGCGCGGGCCGCCGGCGTGCTGACGCCGCATATATCGGCGGACGGCGCGCACTTGACCCACCGCGAGACCGCGCGCGTGCTGCGCGCCGCCGGGCTCTCGCCGCTCGGGCCCGTCGCGGTCAACGTCGCCGCGCCGGACGAGGGAAACATGTATCTCCTCGGCCGCATCGCCACCGACGCACAACGCGCGCGATACCTGCGGCCGATCCTCGCCGGCGACACCCGTTCGGCCTTCCTGATGACCGAACCCGCCGCCGACGGCGGTGCCGGGTCCGATCCGTCGATGCTGAAGACGACCGCGGTCGCCGACGGCGACCATTGGGTGATCAACGGGCGCAAAGCCTTCATCAGCGGCATCGACGGCGCGGGAATCGGCATCGTGATGGCGAAGAGCGACGGCGGCGCGTCGATGTTCCTGATCGAACTGCCGCATCCGGCCGTGCGCATCGAACGCGTGCTCGATACGCTCGACGGCAGCCTGCCGGGCGGGCACGGCGTCGTTCTGCTCGAGAACCTGCGCGTGCATCGCAGCCAGGTGCTCGGGGCCGCGGGCGAAGGCTTCGCGTACGCGCAGGTGCGGCTCGCGCCGGCGCGGCTCACGCACTGCATGCGCTGGCTCGGCGCGTGCCAGCGCGCCCAGGAGATCGCCGTGGGCTACGCGGTCACGCGCGAGGCATTCGGCAGACCGCTGATCGACCACGAGGGAGTCGGCTTCAAATTGGCGGAGAACGCGATCGAACTGCGGCAGGCCGAACTGATGATCGACTGGTGCGCCGACGTCCTCGACCGCGGCGAGGCGGGGACCACCGAGTCGTCGATGACCAAGGTGGCCGTGTCCGAGGGCCTCTACCGCGTCGCCGACCGCTGCGTGCAGGTGATGGGCGGCACGGGCCTGTCGCGCGATACCGTCGTCGCCCAGGTGTTTCGCGAGTTGCGGGCGTTCCGAATCTACGACGGTCCGACCGAGGTGCACAAATGGTCGCTCGCCAGGAAGATCAAGCGCGAGGCGCTCGGCGCCTATTCGCAACGGCCCGCGTAAACGGTACCATCGGAGCGCGCGGCAGCGGCCGTGATGGGGGAGTCCGATGAGCAACGACAACGACCTGACGCGGCGCGCCTTCGTCACCGGCACCGCGGCCGCCGGCCTGGTCGCCGCCTCCGGCGCCCCGGCGCGCGCGGTTCATCCGGTGATCGAGCGCGACGTTCACATCAAGACGCGCGACGGCGTATGCGACGCGGCGTATTTCCATCCCCGCCACGGCGCGCACCCCGGTGTGCTGATCTGGACCGACGTGTTCGGCCTCAGGCCGACATTCCGGGCGTTCGGGCGGCGCGTCGCGGCGCTCGGCTATTCGGTGCTGGTGCCGAACCCGTTCTACCGCTATGCGAAGGCCCCGGTCATCGCCGATCCGTCCACGTTCGATTTCAACGATCCGGCCGACCGGCGCAAGCTCGGCCTGTGGACCGCGTCGCTGTACACGCCCGAGGCGGTCGAGCGCGACGCCGAGTCGTACGTCGGATTTCTCGACCGCGAAGCACAGGTCGACACCGCCAAGCGCATCGGCACGCAGGGATATTGCATGGGCGGCCCGCTCGTCCTCAGAACCGCGGCCCGCCTGCCCGAGCGGATCGGCGCCGGCGCGTCGTTCCACGGCGGCGGCCTCGTCACGGCCGCGCCCGACAGCCCGCATCTGCTCGCGCCGAAGATCAAGGCACGCATGTACTTCGCGATCGCGGCGAGTGACGATCAACGGCAGCCGGAGGCGAAGGAGGTGTTGCGCAAGGCCTTCGCGGCGGCCGGCGTCGCGACCGAGATCGAGGTGTATCCGGGGACGATACACGGCTGGTGCGTGCCCGACATGCCGTTGCACGACGGCAAGCCGATCTACAACAAACCCGATGCCGAACGGGCGTGGGGCAAGCTGGTCCAGCTGTACGCGGCGGCGCTCGCCTGACATGCCGGGCGACCCGGATCTCGAGTCATTGAAGGCGGCCCTGCGGCTGTTCGCGAAGGAGCGCGACTGGGATCAGTTCCACACGCCGAAGAATCTCGCGACCGCGTTGATCGTCGAGGCGGCGGAGCTCCTGGAGCACTTTCAATGGATGGATCGCGGCGACCGCGCCTCGCTGCCGGTGCGCCAGCGCGAACAGGTGGCGCTCGAGATGGCCGACGTGCTGCTGTACCTGCTGCGTCTCGCGGACAAGCTGGAGGTCGACTTGATCGACGCCGCGCGGCGCAAGCTCGAGCTGAACGCGCTGAAGTATCCCGCGGCGCTCGCCCGCGGCAGCGCCAAGAAATACACCGACCTTTGAGCGGCGCGCGCCGCCGCTAGAATTTCTTGTAGAAGCCGACCGACAATCCGCCCGGCAGGATCTCGACCGTGATCGGCGTGTGCCGCGTCGTGCTCCAGTAGCCGGCGGCGGTGCCGAGCACCCAACCGGCGAGGACGTCGGTCTGCCAGTGCGCCTGGCTCTTTATGCGCGCGATCGCGTCATAGACCGGCAGCGCCTCCAGCGACCAGACCCAGGGGTGTTCCTTCGCGTAATTGACGATGAAGGGCGTCACGAAGCTCGCCTGCAGCGTGACCTCGCCGCTCGGAAAGCTCTGGCAGCAGCTGCCCTGAAACCACTTGTTGGGG
Source organism: Pseudomonadota bacterium (assembly GCA_021780475.1). Classification (GTDB taxonomy): domain Bacteria; phylum Pseudomonadota; class Gammaproteobacteria; order Steroidobacterales; family Steroidobacteraceae; genus Bog-1198. The sequence continues at coordinate 5,243 of JAJXYR010000137.1, read as the reverse complement.
TCGTTGCCCTGGTACGGCCGGGCGCGGCTGAAGCTGTATTTCAGCGCGAGCGCCCCGAGGCCCGAGACGATCGAGGCATCGGCGCTCTGCCAGAAGGTGTGGCCGATCTTGTCGTCGTTGCCGTACCAGAGGCTGCCGGCCGCTTCGACCGCGACCACGCCGAATTCGAGCGCCGTTTGATTGCTGCGCGCCCAGATGCCGCTCTGGTCGAGCGCCCATTCGTGATCGATGCCGATCGGTCCGCCGCCGGCCCGGGCGCAGAACGGGGCGCCGGCCAACGCCAGTGTGCCCGCGAACGCCGTGAGCGCGCGCGCCGTCCCCGACCCTCTACGCATGGCGCAGGCCCTTGGCGCGCGCGGACTTGGCGGCGCCGGCGGCATCGACGATGACTTGTTCGAGCACCGCCAGATATTCGAAATAGCGCTTGCGTCCGCCCGCCGTGAGGCAGCAGACGGTCAGCGGTTTGCGGCCGTCGCTTTCCTTCGAGATCGTCACCAGCCGCGCGCTCTCGAGAACCTGCAGATGACGGCTCAAATTTCCGTCGGTAAGCGCGCACATCTGTTTCAGCGCGCCGAACGACAGGCCTTTCGGATGCGAGACGAGCGACGTCAGCACCGACAGGCGCGCGTGCTCATGGATCACACGATCGATCCCGTCGTAGGCGTAGCGACGGTCGGTTGGGGCGGGGCGGTTTCGCTCAGGCATCGCCGCTACGGTACCCGAATTGCAGTACGCCCGCGACCAAGAGTTGGCCGACGCCGAACGGAATGCCCATCGCCCACGGCGACAGGGCGTGCGCCGCGCCGATTGCTATGCAGCACAGGCCGGTGCACAGGTACCAGAAGCCGACGACGAACATCTGGCGCGGCAGGAACCGGCACGACGCGAACACACCGAGACTGAACATCAGCTGCCACAGGCCGGGCAGCATCCACAGCGTGTGCGGCTCGAATCGCAGCAACACGACGGCGAGCAGGAAGCCCGACGCGAGCGACGGCACGAACTGTTCGGCGGCCGACTGGATCATTTCCTGCGCGAACCCGCGGTGGACGCGGCGCGCGCGCACGATCGTCTCGATGCCGGTGAACACCACCGACACCGCCGCCGCCGCGGCCCAGGTCTCGAGGAAGACCGCCATGCCGATCGACGCGGCGGCAAACCGCCACGCCTCGATCGCCGCGATGCCGAGTGCGAGAACGCCGGTGGCGGCTATCGATGCCGGGCCGTAACCGCGGAATTCCGTGCCGCGGGCGATCTGGCCACGGATCGCGTGGATGTCGGACAGGGCGTCGTAGAACTTTCTCACGCTTGACACCGTCTCACTTTGCACCACAAAGTATGCGCCCCGTGGGCTTGCGCGGCGGCGCCGGCCGGCGCGGCGGGGAATGCGAGGAACCGATGGCGGGCCATGTCCGCAATGTAGCTCGCCGGGCCGCCGGGTTTTTTCGAAAAGGGTGAAGAAGTGTCAAGATTCGGGTATTCCTTTGCGCCGGCCATTGCGAGCCTTGCGCTCCTCGGCGCGCCGTCCTTTGGCGCCATGGCGTCAACGGGAGCCGCGCCGCTCGATCTCGCCCAATACCGGGGCCGGGTCGTGTATCTCGATTTTTGGGCGTCCTGGTGCGGCCCCTGCAAGCAATCCTTTCCGTGGATGGAGGCGATGAAGGACGCCTACGCGGCCAAGGGGCTTGCGATCGTCGCCGTCGACCTCGACCGCCACAAGTCCGACGCCAAACGCTTCTTGAGCCGATTCCACCCCGGATTCGACGTCCTCTACGATCCCAAGGGATCGCTCGCCGAACGCTACAAGGTCAACGCCATGCCGACCAGCCTCGTGATCGACCGCTCGGGAAAGCTGCGCTACACGCACGTGGGCTTCACGCCGGCCGACGCAGAAGCCTATGAGCATCAAGTCGAACAACTACTCTCGGAAAAATGACGCGGCGCGATTCCCCGCGGAGAAAACCATGTACAGAAAATCGATGGTCTTGATCTTGATCGCGGCCGCCGCGGTGCTGGCGAGCGGCTGCGCCTCCCTCGGCGTCAAGCCGTGGCAGCGCGACGTGCTGGCGCGCGCGGACATGCAGTTGGACAGCGAGCCGCTGACCCACGCGATCGACGATCACATGTACTTCAGCAAGGAAGCGTCCTCCGGCGGGCGCGGCTTCGCGGGCGGCGGTTGCGGATGCAATTGAAACCGAAGGTCTCGGTCGGCGCGGACGCGTCGAGAATGCGGGCGAAAGTCGCGCGTCGGCGACTGATCGCCGCGAGCTGCGCGCTCCTCGGCGCCACCGCCGCGCGCAGCCAGGATGCGACCAAATCGGCCGCCGATTCGATGTCCGACGAATGGGCGTTCGACTCGGCGCTCGCGTATTACCACGAGAGCGGTCGCGTCAAGGCGATCGAGCCGATCGTCAACCTGTCGAAGACCTACGGCGACGGCCGCACATTCAGCGGTCAGGTCGTCTTCGACAGCCTCTCCGGCAGCTCGCCGAACGGCGCGCTCACCAGCACCAAGGTGCAAACCTTCGCGTCGCCGTCGGGCAAGAGCCTGAGCGCGGCGCCGACCACCTATACCACCTCGTCGGGCCAGCTCGTCAGCGAGAGCGCGCCGATTTACACGATCAACCCCGGCCAGCTGCCGGTCGACCCGTCTTATCACGACCAGCGGCTGTCCATGTCCGGAAACTGGGGCCTGCCGATCTCGCGCCTGACCACGACGCAGGTCGGCGGCAAGCTCTCGTACGAACACGATTTCGTGTCGGTGTCGGCCAATGCCGGCGTCTCCCGGGACTTCAACCAGAAGAACACCACCCTGTCGTTTCAGTTGAACGACGAATTCGACCGGCTGAGCCCGATCGGCGGCGCCCCGGTCGCCGCGAGCGACTATGCGCTGTTCCAGAAGGGCGGCGGCAAGACCAAGGATGGCGTCGGCGCGATGCTCGGCCTGACGCAGGTGATGAACCGCCGCTGGCTGACGGAATTCAACCTGTCCGTCGACCGCTTCAAGGGCTACCTGAACGATCCGTACAAGATCATTTCGGTCATCGACCCGTCCGGCAACACCACCGGCTACCTGTACGAACGGCGGCCCGGCACGCGCACGCGCAAGGTCGCATACTGGGAGAACAAGGCGGCCTGGGGCCGGCTGGTGCTCGACGGCTCGCTGCGCTACATGGCCGACAGCTGGCACGTGCGTTCGGACACCGCCGAATTCAGCGCGCGCTGGTGGAATTTCGACCGCGATCGCTACATCGAGCCGACGGTGCGCTGGTACCGCCAGACGGCGGCGAATTTCTACACGCCCTGGCTCGACAGCGGCGGCTCGAAGTACATCGATTATGCGTCGGCCGACAGTCGGCTCGCCGCGTTCCACGCCTACACGGTCGGATTGAAGTACGGCGCCAAGATCGAGGATTCCGAGGACCAGAGCTCGTCCGAGTTCAACGTCCGGGTAGAATACTACCAGCAGACTCTCGACCACCGGACCCCCGGACCGGGATCCCTGCAGGGGCTCGACCTTTACCCCGGTCTCAAGGCGATCTTGGTCCAGGTCGGGTACAAGTTCTAGCGGACGATCGGCGGCGTGAAATGGTGCCCGCAACGAATTCCGCGCCGGATCCGGCGCTCAGGCTGGAGGAGCGTGGGGCGGACCTGCTTGCGGTCTGCTTCAGCTCGATGGCGAGTTCCTGTGAATTGCTGTTGCCGGCCGCGGACCGCGATGCCGCCCTCGAGCTCGGCGCCATGGCCGCCGGCGAGGCGCGGCGCATCGAGGCGAAATTCAGCCGTTATCGCGACGACAGCGCCGTCGCCGACATCCATCGCAGCCGCGGCAGCGCCGCCGGCATCGAGCTCGACCCCGAAACGGCCTCGCTGCTCGACTTCGCGCGCGAGTGTTTCGAGCTGAGCGACGGCCTGTTCGACATCACGTCGGGCGTGCTGCGCGGGGCGTGGAAGTTCGACGGCTCGGACCGGGTCCCGGCTCCCGCGGCCGTCGCGGCGCTGTTGCCGCTGGTCGGATTCGACAAGCTGCGCTGGCAGTCTCCGCGCTTGTGGCTGCCCGCGGGCATGGAGCTGGATTTCGGCGGCATCGGCAAGGAGTATGCGGTCGACCGCGCGTTCCAGTTGGTGGCGGCGGTCCGCGAGGCGCCGTTCCTGGTGAATTTCGGCGGCGACCTGCGGGCCAATCGGCCGACGCCGCGGGGGCCGTGGCAGGTGGGCATCGAACGGCCGGGCAGCGAGCGGCAGGCGGCGATGGTGCTCGAATTGGAGCGCGGCGCGCTCACCACCAGCGGCGATGCGCGGCGGTTCTTGTTGAAGGACGGTGTCCGCTACGGGCACATCCTCGACCCGCGCAGCGGCTGGCCGGTGCGCGCCGCGCCGCGCTCGGTCACCGTCGCCGCGAGCACCTGTACGGAAGCGGGATTGTTGTCGACGCTGGCGATGCTGCAGGGAGCCGGCGCGGAAGCGTTCCTCGAGGGCCAGGGCGTCATGCATTGGCTGCTGCGCTGACGCTGACGCCGTCGGCGGCCACGGCATCCGCGCCGCCGTGCTACCCTATGGGCCATCCGTTGCCCGCATTATTTCGGAGGTAGACCCGCCATGAGCTTTACATTGCCCGCATTGCCATTCGCCATCACCGCCCTGAGCGCCAAGGGCATGTGCCAGGAGACGCTCGAGCTGCATCACGGCAAACACCACAACGCCTACGTCACCGCGTTGAACGGTCTCGTCGAAAAGAACGATGCGTTGAAGGGAAAGTCACTGGAGGAACTGATCCGCCTCGCCTATGGCAAGGATGACCTGCAGCCCGTGTTCAACAACGCCGGACAGCACTGGAATCACAGCATGTTCTGGGAGTCCTTGTCGCCGAACGGCGGCGGCGTGCCGGGCGTGCTCGAAAAGAAGCTCGTCGAGGATTTCGGCGGCGTCGACAAGTTCAAGGAACAGTTCAAGGCGGCCGCGCTCGGCCAGTTCGGCTCGGGCTGGGCCTGGCTCGTCCTCGCGCCGACCGGCAAACTGAAGATCGTCAAGACGCCGAACGCGGGCACGCCGCTCGCGACCGGCGACGGCAAGGCCTTGTTGGTGCTGGACGTTTGGGAACACGCCTACTACGTCGACTTCCGCAATCGCCGGCCGGATTTCACCGACAATTTCCTCAACAACCTCGCCAATTACGAGAACGCGGCCGCCAGGCTGCAGCGGGCCTGAGACGCCCGTCCGCTCGCCGCCGTCCGCGCCGTCAG
>JAJXYR010000247.1 GCA_021780475.1 Pseudomonadota bacterium | reverse complement strand
GCGGTACTCGGCGCTGTCGCGATACGCCGTCTCGACGAACATGCCATGGTGCTTGCCCTTGACCTCGTCCAGCGAGTAGCCCAGCACCTTGAGGAAGTTCTCGTTCGCCGTGATCACGGTGCCGTCGAGATTGAACTCGATGACCGCCTGGGCCTTGCTGACGGCGTTCAACTGGCCTTCATAGTCGGCGAAGCGCAGTTTCTGTTCGGTGATTTCGGTGGCGAACTTGACCACCTTGACCGGCTTGCCCTTGGAGTCGAGGATCGGGTTGTAGCTCGCCTGCAGCCAGACCTCCCGCCCGCCCTTGCCGATGCGCTTGAACTGGCCCGCGTCGAACTCGCCGCGCTGCAGCTTGTCCCAGAAGGCGCGGTACTCGGCCGATTCCCGATACGCCGGATCGACGAACATGCTGTGGTGCTTGCCCCGGATCTCCTCGAGCGTGTAGCCGAGGACCTTCAGGAAATTCTCGTTCGCGGACACCACCGTGCCATCCAGTTCGAACTGGATCACCGCCTGGGATCGGTTGATCGCGGCCACTTCACCGCGCAATTCCGTGTCGGACACCCGCGCCGTCACGGCGCGACCTTTCGGACTCTTCTTCTTGGCTGTTGCCATCTCAATTACCTCGATGATCTTTCAAATGATGATGAGTGCGGGCGGGAACCGGTGCGTTCCCTCAGGCGGCACCCGCTAGTTCCGAAAAGCCCACCTGCTCCATGTCGCGGTGGATGAGTTCGTCGACGTCCAACAGAATCAGCATCCGCTCGGCGACGATCGCGAGTCCCTGGATGAACTCCACGGTCGACGTGCTGCCCAGATTCGGCGTTTCCTTGAGGTTCTCGGCGCCGATATTGACCACGTCGGACACGCCGTCGACGACGAGGCCGAACTCGCGGTGGCCCTGCGAGGATTTCACCGACAACACGATGATCACCGTGAGCGGGGTGAACTCCGCCTGGGCGAGGCCGAAGCGCACGCGCAGGTCGATGATCGGGACGATCGAGCCGCGCAGATTCAGCACGCCGAGCACGTGCGCGGGAACCTGCGGAATTTTCGTGACGGGCGTCCAGCCGCGAATCTCCTTGACGCGCAGGATGTCGACGCCGAAGTTCTCGTCACCCAATGAGAAGGTAAGCACCTGCGACGGTGCGTCCTCGACCGAAGAAGCGGAATCTGTGGAAGCGCTAGGGCTCATCTGCCGTCTCCAATTTGTCGCCGGTTTTCATTTTCGTAATTGGGACTATCGACGACGCAGCCGTCCGCTTGAGACGATCAGTTCTCACTTTTGTGCGGACGCAAAACGAGCGATTGGCGCGTCGAAAGGCGCATCGGAGCGGTCGGGGCGCACAGCACCGGCAGCGCGCCGGCACTTGCAAATCCCGGAAAACCAAGCAAACTTAGCGGTGTCTGCTTGGAGACACCGGAGCCGGGCTGAGTGCCTTCGTTAGTCCCATGAGGTTCGGTTCCGGTTCACCATGAACGACGATTCATCCTTGCCCCTCAACCGCGCTTGCGGGAATGGCCGCGCTCACGCCTCCGCATGGCATCGGGGAAAGGACCTACCCGAGCCCGGAACCCTCAGAATCGGTAGCCGACTTCGACCGGCACGAACTCGATGGGTGTCGAGGCACTGATGCGCGCGTAGCGCGCCTCGACGAACCAGGAGTGGCCGGACGGCAGCGCGAACTCCACCCCGGCGCCGGCGTTCCAGCCGAACTTCGTCAGGTCGTGCGACGTGACGACCGCGTCGCCGTAACCGACGCCGCTGTAACAAATTCCCCAGAACGGGTCACAGTAGGCGTACGCCCCGTAGAAGGGCACGGTTTGGGTGAGTTCGATGCGCGTGTGCGAGATGCCGACACCGGCGATCGCGTAGGCCCGCACGCCGTATGAGATCGGCACGTGGTAGACGGCGTTGCCGGTCAACGACCAGATCTGGCCGTTGCCGCCGTCGATCGCGACATTCGTGTTCTGCTGGCCCAGAGCGATCAAACGGCTCGACGCGGTGTGATCCGCGTACTGCAGATCGAACCGCCAATCGAGCGGACTCGTCGCCGAGGGCACGACCGTCACGCCGCCTCCGAGCGAATAGCCGCCTTGCAGATAATCGGCGGTCGTTCCAACCGGCTCGCTGAGACCACCCATCAAGTCCCAGTGCAGGCCGGGCGAATCCGGGAACGGATCGGCCGCGTACGCGGCGCCGGCGGCACCGAGTGCCAGAATCGAGACGATAAGCGCCTTGTTCATGTCAATGCTCCTTGCGCGGCCGTCAGAACCCGACCCAGGGACCGACAACGCCGGCGGCGGAATTCGCCTCGAACGCGACATACACCGGCCGGCCGTAGAAAAACGGCAGCCCCCAGTCGAATGAACCCTGCAAATTCGTGCCGGCGGGGCCCGCGAGATCCGGCAACGCGGCGCCGTTGGTGGCGAAATCGGCATCGGCGTTGTCGACTGAAAACGCGACGTTCGCCGTCACGCCGTTCAGGCCCTCGATCGAGGCCTGCAAGGATTGCGTGGACGGCGGGCAATAGAACGCCGGCTGATCGGCACAGGTCGTCAAGGTGTCGTCGGTGAAGAAATAGCCGTTGGAGCCTGAGTCGATGAAACTCGATGGATAGCCGATGCCGGTGTAGAAGGTCGTCAAGGTGCCGTAATACCGATCCAGCGTGTACAGGCCCGCGCCGGCCGGGAAGGCGTTATCCGACTGGGTGCCGATGCCGAATATCATCGAGCCGTCGACCGTCGCAGCCGGAGAAGCGACGGCGGGCAGATCGAGGATCACGCCGTTGTTGTCGGACGGGAACAGCGCGACCGGATTCTGCAGCTGCGCGGCCACCGGCACCGCGACCGGAACGCAGGCGCCGCCGGCCGGACAATCATAATAGGTCCCGGGGATGGCGCCGGTGGCGCAATCGATGCCGCAGTCGGACAGGAAGTTGCCGACGCCGAGGATCGCGTTTGCGCCGAACGACTGGACCGTGTTCTCCTGCGGCCCCTGCACGCAGGAGGCGGGCGTCGCGCCGGCCGCTGGGTCGGCGACGACCTGGACCGGCACCGCCATGGCCTGTTCGCTGCCGATCGTGACGTCGGCAGTGCGGACGGCGCCCCAGCTATAGCCGTCGGCGAACTGAACGCACTCGTCGAGCGGATTGCCGTAGGCATCGTTCGCCTGCGGCAGGTCGGCCGCTTGTACGCCGGCGCCGAGCGCCGACGCGAGGATTCGCAAACCCGTGGAACCCGTGTCCACCTGAACATGGTCGATGGTCTGACATTTCGTGGCGCTGCCGGGCGCGCACACCGTCACGGTCGTGTACAGGGTGTTCACCGCGCCCACCCCGGCCGGACCGGCATCGACCGTTACGGCCACCGTGTTCAGGCCGGAGCCGCCGCTCGAGCCCGTCCCGCCGCCGGGAGACCCCGAGCCGCCGCCGACACCGGCAAAGCCCGTCGATGAGCCGCCGCCGCAGGCGGCCAGCAGACCGCATCCGGCGATCAAGATTGTCGTCAACACGCCGCGGCTCGCGCGGCCCAAGGGCTTGGAAATGGACGCGCTGTTCATGCCGGTCAGCGCAGCTCGGCTCGCGTCACACCGCCCGGCAACCGGGCCGGCAAATAAGCGCGGCCAAAGGCGCTGCGCTGGGCCCGCACGATGCTGAGCGCGAGTTCAGGGGTATGAATCGACAGGACGTGGTGACCGGTCTTGTGCAGCGCCGCCGCCGCGACATAGCGCCCATAATAGGCGCCGAGCAACTGTTTCAAATCGGGGCTGCGCCGGCCGTTCCAGGTGACCGCGAAAATGTTGCCGGCCCGATCCGCGTATTCCCGCACCGTCTGGCCATGCGCATCCACCAGTTGGTGCACGTCGAACGATTGCATCCGGGTCACCGACAGCGTGCCGCGCATCGCGACCTGATCCCGCGCGACGGAGGACACGGTGTCGCCGAGCGCCGCGGCCGCCGGCCGCGCGGCGACGCCTGCGAGCACGCAGCCGCAGACGGCCACCAGCCGGCCGCTCCGCCGGAATAACGGAATCTCCGATGACATCGCGCCTCCTCGAGCCGAACATGCAGCGTGCAGCATTCGACCGCGCGGCGAAGCACAGGTTCCTTATCCCTCGCTCGGGTTCAGCTCTGGCGCGCCGCCGCCGCGCGCGCCTGCTGGAGCTCTCTCCATTTTGGGGCGTACTGCAAGGCTTCGTCGTACTTCGCCAGCGCCTCCGCGGTCTTTCCCTGTCTCGCGAGCACGTCGCCCCAGGCTTTCAGCGGATCGGCCCAGTGCGGCCCCTTCCGGTTCGCCTCTTCCAGCCTGGCGGCGGAGGCATTCAGATCGCCGTGCCGGGCGAGCGCGAGGCCCCAGGAGTAGTAGCCCGACGGGATGTCGGGCGCGAGCTTCACGGCCTTCGCATACCAGGCTTGCGCTCCCGCCCAATCGCCGCGCAGATCTTGGACATCGCCCCGGAAGCGGTCGCAGTCGACGAACTTGCGCGCCCCGACGGCAGCGAGTGCCGCATCCGCCTTGGCGCTCTGACCAGTCTTCTGGTAGGTCACCGCAGAGAAGCAGATGTAATTCGGATTGTTGGTCGAAACGGTCGGGTTGGCATAGGCCGCCGCATACGCGTCCCATGCGCCGGCCGCCGCCGCCAGATCGCCGCGCTCTTCGGCGAGCAGCGCCCGGTCCAGCGCCGCCGCGGCGACGTCCGGGATGTTCCCGGGATCGACGGGCGTCATTTGCAAGCGCAGCGCCGCGGCCTCGACGTCGTGCAGCTGTGCATCAATCTGGGCGATGCTTAGATATTCAGCGCCGCCGGAGACGGCCGCCGTACCGACGCCGCCATGCGCGTCCGCGTCGGCGAGCAGCTCGGCGTGCTCGGCCCGGAGATCCCAGACCGCCTGGTCGTAGTTTTGATAATAAATCTCGGGCGCCCGCCCGGGCCGTCCGCCCGCGAGTTTCATCAGCTGCTTACCGGCCCCCACAACCCCTT
>JAJXYR010000095.1 GCA_021780475.1 Pseudomonadota bacterium | reverse complement strand
GCGCCGACGTGCATTGCCGCCAGTCCGGAGTCTGCGATCACTACGCAGACAGCGACGCGGATGCGCTCTCGACCGCGCGCCGCATCGTCGCGCGCCTGCGCCCGGGACCCTCGACCGCCGCGCCGCGCGCGCCGCGCGCGCCGCACTACGATCCGGCCGAGATCTACGGCATCGTGCCGCCGAATCTGCGCACGCCCTACGATGTCCGCGAACTCCTGGCGCGCATCGTCGATGCCTCGGAATTCGACGAGTTCAAGCAGCTCTACGGGAGCACGCTGGTCACCTGCTTTGCCCACATCGGCGGATTCCCCGTCGGCATCCTCGCCAACAACGGCATCCTGTTTTCGGCGAGCGCCTTGAAGGGGGCTCATTTCATCGAACTCTGCGCGCGCGAGCGCATCCCGCTGCTGTTCGTGCAGAACGTCACCGGGTTCATGGTCGGACTGCGGGCCGAGGTCGGCGGGATCGCTCGCGACGGCGCCAAGATGGTGGCTGCCGTCGCCGCCGCGCGCGTGCCGAAGCTCACACTGATCGTCGGCGGCAGCTACGGTGCGGGCAATTACGCGATGTGCGGCCGCGCCTACGGGCCGAGGCTGTTGTTTCAGTGGCCGAATGCCCGCACTTCGGTGATGGGAGGCGAACAAGCCGCCGCGGTGCTGGCGACGCTGCGCCGCGAACAGGTCGAGGCCGGGGGCGGCGCGTGGAGCGACGCGCAAGAGACCGAGTTCACCGCCCCGATCCACCGCCAATACGAGACCCAGGGGCATCCCTATTATGCGAGTGCGCGTCTGTGGGACGATGGCATCATCGACCCGCTCGACACCCGCCGCGTGCTCGCGCTCGCGCTCGCGCTGGTGCGCAACGCGCCCAGCGAGGAGACGCGTTTCGGGATCCTGCGGATGTGACCATGAGCGACCTGCTGCTCCAATCCGACGTCGCCCCCGGCATCGTGCAATTGACGCTGAACCGGCCAGCCGTCCGCAACGCACTCGACGCCGCCTTGATCGATGCGCTCGCCGCGGCGTTCGCGCACCACGCCGCGCGCGCTGCGACCCGCGTGCTGCTGCTCGCCGGCGCGGGCCCGGCGTTCTGCGCCGGCGCGGATCTCGGCGCCATGCGCGCGCTCGGCCGAGCTGACGAAGATACCAATCGCGCCGACGCGCGGCGTCTCGCGCTGCTGCTGGCCGCGATACGCGCCTGCCCGAAGCCGTCGATCGCCTGCGTGCACGGGGCGGCCCTTGGCGGCGGGGTCGGCCTCGCTGCGGCGTGCGACGTTGCGCTCGGCGCCGACGAAGCGCGCTTCGTGTTGCCTGAGGTGCGGCTCGGACTCGTGCCGGCGGTGATATCTCCGTACGTGCTCGACGCGATCGGCCCGCGCCAGGCACGTCGCTACTTCCTGAGCGGCGAGAGCATCGATGCGCCGCGCGCCCGCGAGATCGGCCTGTTGCACGCCGTGTTCGCTCCGGCGGCGCTGATGACGGCCGCGATCGCGCTCGCGCGCGAAATCGCCCGCGGCGGCCCGGCGGCGCTCGGGGCGGCCAAGGCGCTGATCGACGAAGTCGGCGGCCGGGTCGCCGCGCCGCGGCTCGCGGCGCGCACCGCGGATATTCTCGCCGAGCTGCGTGCCGGCGCGGAGGCGCAGGAGGGCCTCGCCGCCGCGATCGAGCGCCGACCGCCGGCGTGGAACGGCTGATGTTCTCGCGCCTCCTGATCGCCAACCGTGGCGAGATCGCCTGCCGGGTGATCCGCACCGCGCGCCGCCTCGGGGTGCACACGATCGCCGTGTATTCCGACGCCGATGTCGGCGCGCGTCACGTGCGACTCGCCGACGAAGCCTGGCGCCTAGGCCCGGCCGCGCCGCGCGACAGCTATCTGTCGATCGAACGCGTGCTGTGCGTTGCGCGCGACGCCGCGGCCGATGCGATCCATCCGGGCTATGGGTTCCTGTCGGAGAACGCCGCGTTCGCCGCGGCGTGCGTGGCTGCCGACATCGGCTTCGTCGGGCCCACGGCCGCCGCGATGGCGGCGATGGGCTCGAAGAGTGCGGCGAAACAGGTGATGCAGCGGGCCGGCGTGCCCGTGCTCCCCGGCTATCATGGCGACGACCAGTCGCGCGAGCGGCTGCGACGCGAGGCGCTCGCGCTCGGCTTCCCGTTGCTGATCAAACCGAGCGGCGGCGGCGGCGGCAAGGGGATGCAAATCGTCGCCGGCGAGGCCGGCCTGGACGGGGCCCTCGACGCGGCGCTGCGCCTTGCCGCGAGCGCGTTCGCCGATTCCTCGCTGCTGCTCGAGCGCTACCTGCCGGCGCCGCGGCACGTCGAGGTGCAGATCCTCTGCGACACCCACGGTCGCGCGCTGCATCTGCATACGCGCGACTGTTCGGTTCAGCGCCGCCACCAAAAGCTGATCGAGGAGGCGCCGGCGCCGGATCTAGGCGCCGACACGCGTGCGCGGCTGCATGGCGCGGCGCTCACCGCCGCCGCGACGGTCGATTACGTCGGGGCCGGGACCGTGGAATTCCTGTGCGACGGCGACGCCTTCTGGTTCCTGGAAATGAACACGCGGCTGCAGGTCGAACACGGGGTCACCGAGCGGCTCTTCGACATCGATCTGGTCGAGTGGCAGTTGCGGATCGCGGCGGGCGAGGCGCTGCCGTTCGCGCAGCCGGAGTTGCTGCCGCGAGGCCACGCGATCGAGGCCCGGATCTGCGCCGAAGATCCCCGGGCCTGCTTCGCGCCCTGCGGCGGCCGGTTGGACCACGTGCGCTGGCCGGCGGAGTCGGCGGATCTACGCGTCGATGCCGGCTTCGACGGCGGTGACGAGGTGCCGAGCGAGTACGACTCGCTGCTCGGCAAGCTGATCGCGGGCGGCGGCGGCCGGCGCGAGGCGATCCTCGCGCTGCGTCGCGGACTCGATTCGCTGCGTATCGCGGGCGTCGAGACCAATGCCGCGTGGCTCGCCGCCGCGCTCGCGTCGCCGGCGTTCGCCGAGGCCGCGCCGACCACGCGCTTCGTGGAAGACCTGTCCGGCGCGCTGAGCGCCGTCCGCGGGCCGGACGCGGACGATTTGTCGCTGGCCGCCGCGGTATTCGCGCTCGATCTCGGCGTACCGGCGCCGGCCGAACGTTCGCCATGGGCCGCGGGCGACGGATTTCGCATCAACCTGGCGCCGCTACGCACGCTGCAACTCCTGGTGGATGGCGCCGCACGCCGCGTGACGGCGACGCCCGCTGGATCGGGACTGCGATTGGCGACCGATCTGGGAAACCGGCTCGTCACGATCGCCGCGGACGGCGCCGGTCCTACGCTGGATGCCGCGATCGACGGTGTCCGCCGCAAGCGCGATTGGTTCCGAGCCGGCGATCGACTGTGGCTCTGGCGCGGCGCCGAGCGGCTCCAGTTCGACCTCGATGATCCGCGCCGCGCGACCCAACTCGCGCCGATTCAGGAAGGTGAATTGATCACGCGCCTGCCGGGCACGATCGCCGCGGTGTTGGTGGCGGCGGGTGAGCGCGTGGAGGCGGGCGCGACCCTGGTGGTCGTCGAAGCGATGAAAATGGAGCATGCGGTGCGCGCGCCGCGCGCCGGACTCGTCGTCCGCGTGCATTACGCGCCCGGCGACCGCGTCGTCGAGGGTGCGGTGCTGGTCGATTTCGCGGACCCGGACCCGGACCCCGATTCAGCGCAGGCGCCGGATTAAAGCTTGCGACCGAGCGGCCGATCACTATTTAACGATATCCTGCCGCGACGGTCACCCCGTGCCTGACATTGACGTTTGGAAGCAGAAATACCGCGATTCGCTGCTCGAGATGGACCACGCGGAGCGGCAATGGCGGCGGGTGGAGAAGATCCTGCGTCGCCTCGTGAACCGCCTGTGCGCGGCCCGCATGGGCGAGGCCGCCGCGCTCGACGACGACCTCGCGGCGATCGCGGCCGCCAACCGGCGCGATGCGGATGCGGAGGAATTGGAGCAGCTGGCCGCGGCGCTCACGCAGACGCTCGCGGCCCTGGACGTCCATGCACCCGCGGCGGCGCCGCCCCCCGCCTTGTGGACATCCACGCGCGAGGCGGTCGGTACGCTGCTGACCCGCCTCGCGTATACCCCGGATCCGGCGCTCGCGCAGGTGCGAACCGATGCGGGGCTCGCCGCGCTGGTGCAGAAGGCCGCGGACCTGGTCGCGACTCACCGCGCCTCGATCGAGCGCGAGCGCTCGGAGGCCGCGGCGGTGCTGGCGCGTGTCGGCAACCGCCTCGAGGAACTTGCGGTGTTCTTCGACTCGTCGAACGTGGTCGCGCGCTCGAGCCTCGCGGCGACCCAGACCCTGAATGCGGACGTCATGGCGAGAGTCCGCGAGTTGTCGCAAGGGAGCCAGGCGGCGACCGATTTACACGCCTTGCAGACGCTCGTCGATGACGGACTTCGGTCGATGGACCAATGCGTGCGCGACTTTCGCGAGCGCGAGGAGGCGCGTCACGCCGCCCAGTCCGCGCGCGCCGACGCCATGCGCGAACGCATCGCCTCGCTGGAGGACGAGACCCGTAACCTGAACCGCAAGCTCGCCGCCGAGCGGCAGATCGCGCGCATCGACGCCTTGACGGGCGTCGCGAACCGCAAGGCCTTCGATGAACGGCTCGCCCAGGACATCAAGCGCTGCGGCCGCGAGGGCAGGCCGGCCGTGCTGATGATCTGGGATATCGATAATTTCAAGTCCGTCAACGACAGCTACGGCCACCGCGCCGGCGACGCCGTGATCCGCAGCGTGGCGAAAAGCCTGGCCGGCGCGATACGCGCGACGGATTTCATCGCCCGGGTCGGCGGCGAGGAATTCGCGCTGATTCTCTGGGCGACGGACGGCGCCGCCGCGCTGCCCCTCGCCGAGCAGATGCGCGCGGCCGTCGCCGCGCTGCGCTTTCATTTTCGCGGCACGCCGGTGCCCGTGACCGCCTCCTGCGGCATCGCCGAGTTCGGCGCGGCGGACACCGCCGAACTCGCGTTC